>NZ_LMRY01000003.1:0-208327 GCF_001427935.1 Paenibacillus sp. Soil724D2 | reverse complement strand
GGTAGACAGAAAACAGGTAGTCGGCAAGTGATGATGGAACCGCAGCGGATCATTCTGAACTAAGGCAATAACAAACAGCCAAATATCCAATTTTTTTTGGAGAAACACGTCAACTTAATAGGTGTTGCTGTTTTTGCTCAAATGGATAAAGTCCAGATGTAATAATATGTTATTTTTTGTGGATAACCTTTGATCCAATTAAACTATTCTACGATGTTAGGTTTGATGCATGCTTAGTGTATTTTTCATCGTTACAGATGCGAGAGGGAAGTGTAATCTTGTCTCTAACGATGTTTTTCTTGTCCACTCAACCGAAGGCTTCGCTGTTTCTTTTTAAGATGGGATTCTATTTGTATGTTTGATTTACTCCTAACCCACAGAATCAAAAGGTGAACAATTCATACACATCATGTACAATAGAGGGAGCAGGTAAGCGCGCGATGCTGCGGGAGCCTAGTATGATCGGATTGGAGGGGAGCACATGAAGAAAGATGATCTTATAACGGCTGCGGAACTGCATGCACTGCTAGCTGAGAATGGAGAGGACTTTCAGGAGTTTGAAATGGACGAACCCATCGGTACACAGCATCTTCATTCACTGCAAAAAGCCGTTGTGCTCCTCTCCCAGCAAGTGGCGGATCTTCAAACGCAGCTTCATGCGCATTTTGAACTCCAAAACAAACAGCAAGAACAATTGCTTCGGCAGTTTAAATATCAGATTGAACATAAGCTTCATGAGCAGTTGGCAAACGGGATCGTCGTACTGCAGCAGCCGACGGACATGGATGCCGAAGCTTTGCATAAGGAATCCCAACAGCTGACGCTCTATTCAACTGAACGGCCTGAACCGGTTGATGAGGAGCCGACCTATTCCAGGGTGAAAAGCTACAGAAAGATTCGGAAACGAAAGAAGTCGTTACTGGAGAAGCTTTTCGGATAGTTGAAAAAGACAAAAGACCGCATCTTCCTAGTCGAAGAGCGGTCTTTCCTTGTTTTAGTGCAGCTGAAAATCTATAGCATCCCTTCCTCATGCGCCTTCTTGGATGCTTGCACGCGGTCTCGGACGTCCATTTTCGAGTATATGCTGGAAATATAGTTTTTCACGGTGCCTTCGGACAAGAACAGCTTTTCGGCAATTTCCCTGTTATTGAGGCCATCGGCGATACAGTGCAGTACTTGCACTTCGCGCTCGCTGAGTCCATAAGCATCGGCCCGAACCTGCTCTTCTACAGCTTTGACTCCGGCACCCTGCGATGTATGGTCTGCAGCGCCTCTCGCCTCCTGGACGAGCATTCTGGCGATATCTTGCGGGATGAGTGTGCCGCCTTGATGCACCCATTTGATGCCGGCCGCCAGATCCTTCGGATGAATGGCTTTGAGCAGATAGCCTTCGGCACCCGCTCCTAGAGCATCAACGACATAGCTGATTTCCTGGAAGGTAGTCAGGATGATGACGCGAATCTGAGGCCATGCGGCCTTGATTTGGCGGGTGGCTTCGACGCCGTCCATGACAGGCATATGAATGTCCATGAGAACCACGTCAGGCTGCTGTTCTTCGCACTGCTTTAAAGCTATATGACCGTTCTCAGCCAAACCGACAACATGAATGTCCGGATCCATATCAAGTACGATGTGTAGGCTCTCTCTTATTAAATCCTGATCATCGACCAGGAGAAGTTTAAGCGGGGTTGTGTTCATGTTTGGTCCTCCTCAGAGTTTTTCGCCAGAAAAACTGGCTTCGAAAGCGCTACTTGAGTTTTTCGCCAGAAAAACTGGCATCATTAGCGCTGCTTAAGTTTGTATCCACATTGTACCACCCGGTGCTTCCAACGGGAAAGGATTTAGAATGACGGCGAGCGTTTGGCAGGAATGGAACAATGGACGATAGTACCCTGACCTAATGTGGAGCTTACCTGCAGTGTACCCTGCAGAGCAAATATGCGTTCCTGCATGGCGTTGATGCCAAAGCCAACTTTCAGCTGCTCCGTTCCTATGCCATCGTCCTCAATGCGAATGTCGACTAAACTGTCGGAGTAAGTTAGGGTAACTTCTACGGTGGAAGCGCGGCCATGCCGTTTGGCATTGGTCAGTGATTCTTGCAGACAGCGAATGAGCGAAAGTTTGGTTTGTTTCGGAATTTCGAATTCCTCACCGACAGTCGTGAACCGTATTTGGGTCCCGGTATGAAGGGCAAATTCGTTAGCCAATCTCGTCAATTGTTGGGAGAGCAGCATATCGCCCTCGGGTACCATCTGATGAATGCTGCGGCGTACTTCTTCGAGCCCATTGCGGGTTACACTACGCAGGACGTCCAGCTTTTCTTTGGCTTTGTCTGGCGCTGTTTCGATCAGGTAGGACACAGCGTCCATCCCCATGATGACGGAAGTAAACGTATGACCTACTGTATCGTGTAATTCACGAGCCATCCGGTTGCGTTCCTCGAGCAGTGTAAGCTGTTCGATTTGGTTGGCGTACTGCTCTAATGCGTTATTTTGCTCATGGATTAAATGGTACTGACGTTGGTTCTCGGCTAAAAGCTTTTCGGTCTTCTCATTCGAAGTCACAACCCGTTGTAAGCTAAGGCCAATGGCAAAGAATAGCACAGCATTTAAGATAATGCTAAATAATTGACCAACCCCCATCCCGCTATGTAGGATGAAAAAATACTCAACAGGCACTGCGACCATAAATATGGGAGCGGTCCACCAAGCATTTTTTCGGTCGGTGAGGAATCCAATGACCATTAATGGGCAATTAATAGAAAGGTACGCATCCTGCTGCATCCATGAAAGATAGATTTGTAGAGGAATACCTGTCAGCAGCACGGCAATCGGATAGAAAGTTGAGTTGATGTAGTTCGGTCTCCAGAATAGAAATGGAACACCATAGGACAGGAGGATGGCCAATATCGTTTGGATGGTAGTCGTTAGTTCATGCTCATGCATATGCAGCAGCGCATAAAGTAGGCCAAGCAGAGAAGAACCGGTCAAGACGATAAATAGGGACCACTCCACACCGTGCCAAGGTCTTCTTTGAATCATAAAAGGACTCCTTTACACAAGATCTTATATGATCATTGTACATAAAATTAGGAAAAAGCCATAGTGAGCGCAGTCATATGGTATGGTGATGAATTGTGACCTTTCACTATGACTATTCTAAGGAAGTTTACTAGGCAAAGCGGTTCAAGTAGGGTAGCATTGGGTTATATTGGTTAAAGTTAGGGGGAGTGCTAAGGATGACGGCAACAAAAGAGGCCATAACGCCGATTGTAAAAATCGATCAAATTACGAAACGCATCGGTTCTAAGACGATTATTGATAAATTAAGCTTTGAGGTGCCGCGGGGCGAGGTGTTTGGGTTTCTCGGTCCGAACGGAGCGGGAAAAACGACAACCATTCGGATGATGGTCGGACTTATGTCGATCACGGAAGGGGATATACGGATTGGCGGGTATTCGATTCGTACCCATTTTGAGCAAGCGATTCGTCATGTTGGCGCTATTGTAGAAAATCCGGAAATGTACAAGTTTCTAAGCGGTTATCAGAATTTGGTCCATTATGCGAGAATGTTCCCGGGCATTGAGGAAGACCGAATTCAAGAGGTCATTGATCTTGTTGGTATGGAAAATAGAATCCATGACAAGGTCAAAACATACTCCCTCGGCATGCGCCAAAGGCTTGGAATTGCTCAAGCCTTGCTGCATAAGCCGTCAGTACTCATCCTGGACGAGCCTACCAATGGGCTGGATCCAGCAGGTATTCGGGAGCTGCGTGATCATTTGCGGAAGCTTACCCGCGAGGATGGAATCTCTGTCATCGTGTCCAGTCACTTACTATCGGAGATGGAGTTGATGTGCGACCGAGTCGCCATTATTCAGAACGGGAAGCTGGTGGATGTCAGACTGATTAAAGAATTTGTTCAGGCGGATGGCAAGCAGCAGGTGGTTTTTGAGGTGGCGTCGATGAATCAAGCTTTGACATTAGCAGCTGAACACGGAGCAGCAGTGGAAGTAGTTGGGAATGACATTATTATGAATCTCGATAAGCAAGAAACCGCAACGTGGAACAAAAGATTTGTAGAGGCAGGGATTGCGGTCTATGGCATCCGAGCGACAACCAAATCGCTGGAAGATCAATTTTTAGAGATGACGGGAAGTGATCCGATTGCTTAATCTCATTCGAAATGAACAGATGAAAATTTATCGTAGGCTGCGAACTTGGATTCTAGGTGGATTATTGATTGCCATTGTCGTATTAGCAGCACTATTCTCACATTCGGGTTATAAAGCAAATGAAGACTGGAAAATAAGAGCGGCGGAATCGATTGAGCACAATCAGAAAGAGCTGGAAAATCCGGATGTACCGGCCAAATTTCAACAGCAGATGAGGGAGGACATAGCGCTTCAGCAGTACATGTTGGATCATAATTACCCTCCGACAGATAACACGTTGTGGGGTGGCACTCTTAGCGCAGCAGGATTAATCATCATGGTTACGTTATTTACCGTGATTATTGCCGGAGATATGGTCGCTGGTGAGTTTACATGGGGGACGATTAAGCTGCTGCTCATTCGTCCTGCCAGCCGAGCGAAGATTCTCCTGTCTAAGTATCTAACAACGCTGCTGTTTGCAGCTACGCTACTGATTGTGATGTTTATTACTTCTCTGATTGTGAACGGGTTCCTCTACGGATTTCAAAATCTAAACCTGCCACACCTGACTGTAAATGCAGCGGGACAAGTTAAGGAAGGCAGTATGCTGGTATTTGTGTTTGCCACTTATGGACTGAAGCTGATCGAACTCGTCATGATCGTGACGATGGCCTTTATGATCTCGACCGTATTTCGGAGTTCTTCACTAGCCATTGGTCTCAGCATTTTCATCATGTTCGCGGGGCAAGTTATTACGCTATTACTGATGAGATACAGCTGGGGAAAGTATTTCTTGTTCGCCAATACGGATCTCACTCCCTACCTTGAGGGGCAGCCGCTGGCAGAAGGGATGACGCTTGGTTTCTCTATCACCGTGCTCCTCTTCTACTTCTTATTGTTTAATGTACTTTCATGGGAAATATTCCGCAGACGCGATGTAGCTGCTTGATTCTAGGGCGGTCTAGAGAGTAACGGATAACGGATACAAAAAAGGACGACTCCTAGGTTAGGTAACCTTTGGAATCGTCCTTTTCTCATTTTTGAATATACGCGTGGATGGTATCAGGAACTTCCTGCAAGGAGTTCAACTGATAGAACGCCCCTTTAGGAGTGATGTCGATGGTTCCTTTGTTGTACTCCCAGTCCTGCTGTACAGGAATGTGAATCGAGTGAATACCGGCATGCAGCGCAGGCAGTACATCCGTCTTGATCGAGTTGCCGATCATCCATGTGTGGTTGCGATCAAAACGTTGTTCATTCATGATCGTTTCCATGTATTCTCTCGTCTTATGCACAGTAACAAAGATGCGATCATCAAAGTAGGTGTCTAAGCTCAAATCCTTCACTTTTTTCATTTGGATAGTTGCATCGCCACCTGTATATAGGAACAATCGGTGTCCGGCTTGCTGGAGATGATCGAGTGTTTCGTTCATTTGCGGATAAGGCTCTGCCGTGTATTCATAGACAGTATGGCCTAATTGCATTAACCATGCTTCTTCTTTTACATTCGTTGGACGGTTATACTGTGAGGCGAACCATTGGTATGTCTCAACAAATGATTTGGGAAAACGATCCGGCATAAAGCCATGAATGTGGATGCCAGCGAGATCGATTTGGAGCTGCTTCTGCTTGATGTCCTGTGCGCTAAGTCCGTGCCCAGAATACCATGTGAGCATAAGATCGATAAACTGGTCAATCACGAAATCAAAATATTTATTACAATGCACCAACGTATCGTCAAGATCAAAAAGTATCGTTTGTTCTCTCATAGGCCTTGTCTCCTGCATCAGTTAGAAATGAATTTCCAACTATTATATCATGCGCCTAGCCCCAAGCCTAGGCGAGACCCCTACATAGCTACCGTATTCCCTTTAAATGCCCCATTTGCGGATGAGGCAGGTTTATTTCCATTCTCTTGATCACCGTTTTGGATAGGGGCAGTTGTTGAAGCTTTCGAGTCCATTTTACTGTTTCCTTGGAATAGTCCGCCTTCTTCAATGATAAAGGAAGCCGCGCTGATATTGCCTTGAAGGGAACCTGTAGAAGTAATTGTCAGCTTGCCCTTGGTGATAATGTTACCCTGGACACTTCCTGCCAGTACAACGTCTCTTGCAGAAATATTGGATTTTACAACGCCATTTTCCCCAATAATAACATCCCCTGCGCATTCGATATCACCTGTAATGCCGCCTTCAATGCGAATGCTAGCTTCTGATTTAATACGGCCTTCAAAGGTTGTACCTTCTCCAATCAAAGTATCTGTTGTATTTGGATTCATGAAGTCTTTCTTTTTCTTAAACATGGTGGTTATTCATCCTTTCGAGTCGCTTTGAGATAAGGTTTAGGATCGATGCTTTCTCCATTTTTGAGTACTTCATAGTGCAGATGAGGTCCAGTACTGCGTCCCGTGGAGCCGACTAGGCCTATAGAACTACCTTTTTCCACGGAATCTCCCTTATTCACTAAAATTTTATTTAAATGCATGTACCAAGTGCGCAATCCCTTTGAATGCTCGATGACGACATTGTTGCCGTGGAACATATCACTCCCCGTACTGACGACTTTGCCGTCTGCGGTTGCATAGACAGGATCATTCTCACGGGCACCGAAATCAATGCCGGAATGAAAGCTTGGACGATGCGTAAAAGGGTCTGTGCGGTAACCAAACGTCGATGTGACGACCTTGGTGGTAGTCGGCCACAGGGTCGGGGTAATGCGAAGCAATTGCTGCTTATCGGCAACCTTTTGCTTCGTTGCGGTTAAGTTGGTTTGCAGCTCTTTCACTTCGCTGTTAAGTGCTGTGAAGGAAGCTAACGTCTGCTCACCAAGCTTTATAATGTCTTCCTGAGAAGCTGGATTAGGGCTTCCGCCAATACCGCTGTCAAGGGTAGGGAGTTTTCCATCTGCATCCGCAGGTTTATCCTGTGTGCTGGATGAAGTGCTGGCAACTGCTGTGCCGGCTGTGTTTGCAGCGATTCCGGCAATCGATTTGAGATCACTTTCGAATTTCTTCATCTCTTCGACTTGCGTTTTCATTTGTTCGGCTTGTTGAGACAGTTGAATAACTTCATTCTGTAACTGTTCGATGGCCTTGTCTTTGGAATTTAATGCAGCGCTCCATTGCTGGTTAGCTCCAGTTAGCTTAGATTGCAAAGCGCTAGCTTTTTTCAAGGTGCTTGCATGCATCAGATATGTGATTATAGAAATTAGCAGTAGCACGGAGAAGCATGCTGCAGCGATATAGGCGAATAAATGGGGAATACGAAACCTGACGACCGATTGATTGGCATCTGGAATGATGACTAGCGTCAGTTTTTTGGGTTTCCAGTTGAGCTTCATAAAGGCTTAATTGTCTCCTGTCGTGGTTGAATTTGGTAAAGTTCATATTCCTGTACTTCATTCGTCATATTCTGATAAAAACCTTCCTAATACCTACTAGTCCTATATAAAATGAGTCGAAAGTAGGAAGGAATCTTGTCGGATATAATCGAATGTACTTAACAAATACAGGAAGTTGTAGATATGGAGTGTAGCCACTAATGATAAAGCTTGCAGGTATCGATATAGGGAACGATAGTATTAAACTGGTGCTGGATGGTTCTAGAGAACCGTTAGTGATCCCGAATATCATTGCGCCGGGATACGAAAGACATATTTTGCAGGAAGAGGACTCACCATTGAAAGCACTGGATGTGATGATTTACAGCCCATCCCTTTCACAAAGAAATCAACGCTATTTCGTTGGACAACTTGCTTTGGAACATGAAGATAACCTGGAGCTTGAAGACACGGATAATAAAGCGATATCGGATCAATCCCTTATTGTTGCGCTTACTGCCCTAGCTTATCAAGGTCTCACTAACCAAGCCTTTAATGCTGGGTACGGAAATGTAGACGAAGTCGAATATACGCTCGGAACCGGCTTGCCTGTCCGTGCGTTTGCGAAGTTCAATCAGCAATTCGAGCAAAGACTTCTTGGTGAGCATGAAGTGACGTTTCTATCCACTCCACAATTCCAAAACCGTAAGATTAAAGTATCGGTTCGCAAGGTTGCAGTTTCCATTGAAGGGGCGGCAGCTATGTTCCATTTGGCTACGCACGATAGCTTGCAAGTCAAGGACGAAGAGATTTACAACGGCTGCATCGGCGTTTGCGAAATCGGCGCGCTGACAACGGATTTCCCTGTTATCAAACGGATGGCCATTGATAATCACTTCAGCCATGGCGAGCAAATTGGCATCGCTACCTACCTGGATGCCGTCATTCGCGATGTCGAAGATGCTTACGGCTACGTATTCCCAAGCCGCGCGAAGCTGGTTCAGCGAGTGAAGAATCGTGAGTTTACGATTCAACTTCTTGGCGAAGGACAGGTCGATATTCGGCCGATCGTGGACCAGCATTTCCGCCGCGCGGCTTTGCGCATGATCGAGATGATCAAAAAGCGCTGGCGCAAATATCCCGATATTCAATGCTTTTACGTGATTGGCGGAGGCGCATCAGCCCTGAAACCTTATATCCAAGAAGCCGCAGGGTCTTTAAAATTGCGATTCGCGAATGAAAGCGAATATCTAAATATGTATGGCTACTTGAAAGTGGCCAAAAGTCGGTTAAGCCAGTCAGTTCCCGTTTAATCCTCACAAGCACCTGTTTATATGCGGGTGCTTTTTTTATGCATTTTTTTCCACAAAATCAATTACCGGCTTCTGATTGCTTCGAAAGGTTCACCTCCATATAAGTTGTCAGGACCGTAAGGAATAAACAACAAGCAAAACACATTGCGCAGGCCGTGCCCATGATGGGCTTATACTTGCCGAAGGCAAGTCCGATGACGATGCAGACAGTGGAGAAGACGATCAGGATATTACCCAGCCATAACCATTGCTTGTAGGAGAATCGTACACTGGTCTTGGTCATCTGCTCGGGAGGAGTTTTATTAGAATTCCCACTGTCGCTGGGTGAAGCCATTGGATGAGATTGCTTCCGCTGCTTGATCTTCGCGGCAGCGAATAGGATACCGATGACGAAAGGCTGATATCCTAGTACGATGAGCGGCATGCTGAAATTCGCGAAGGCGAGCAGCTCCGTGATACTCTTGAACGATAGAATGGTCGTCAATGCCACCAAGAGGGCGACCTGCTTGTTAATGACGGGATAGTTGCGCTCCTTGATGATCGAGCTAATGCCTAAGAGAATCGCTAAATATATGGCAATCATTTTGCAAGCTAGAACGGGTAACCAGATGGTCAGGAGAACGATATCAAGCCGATCGAGGAAATCCGTCACATGAATCACTTGCACCAAATTGTAAGCGGGATATATGAAATTCGCAGGCATTTTCGGTCCCAAAACGGTAAGTACCAAAAAAATGATCAGCGTGAACAGGCAAATACCGAGCAAGGATCCGTGTCGGATAGCGGAACGGATTTGATTTGCGTTGTACATCGTGTGCAGAAAGGCGCCGAGAATGAAAATATCACCCGCACTTCCGATGGTAAGCAGGTTGCTGAAGGCCAATTGTTGGAACGGCATTGTGAAAACGGGCATAGCGAGCCGAAGATTGAATTCGTTCGAAAGCAAGAGCGGCATCAACAAAGTTACGATGACGAAGAGAGGATAAAACATATCGTTGACGCGAGCGACGATTTCAACGCTGCTTCTCCCAAAAAAAATCAGATACAAACAGGGCACCAAAACTAAGATTTCCACGGGTGTGTTGTGCAGCAACAACGTGGAATTATATTTCGATGCGGAAGACAAATCCTGCACGAGAATTTGCCAGAAGTGGAACAAAATCAACAGATTGACGACAGTACCGCCCCAGCGCCCTAGCAGATATATGGATATTTCGAAAATATTCAGCTTTGGAAACATCTTCACTAAATATCCAAAAAAGGCTGCAATCACAAATATATAGAAAACAGATAGGATATAGCTAAACCACGCATCCATCTCACTTACTCGAATCAATACATTTTGCAACGTAAAGATGCCTCCGCTTGTGATGATGGATGAGGCCAGCCACGCCAGCTGTCTCTGGTTGATTACTTGTTTTTTATCGATGAAAGCCACCGCCTTTTCAATTGCTTCAAGGGCTGATTTCTAAATTATTGATTTTTTGATAGGCTACCTTGCAATCAAATGCCCATTAAATGACTAAACCAAGGGGAAACCGTGTGGATAAAGAAACGCGAAGGCATCGGAATGGGTACGTGTAAATATTTGCTGATGAATAGTACAAGTGTGACAAAGGTAATTAACCCATAAGTCGCCTTTACGTTGCCTTTCTGATGCTTAAGTGTCTTGCGGTCTATCAAAAGACTGGCAATCATAATGAATAGAAAGCTCAGTATAAATATGCTGTTCATCGCTATTTCCCATCCTTGATCACATTCTGATTGATAAGACCGGTTTCGGTGATGGAGGCTTCAACCTTGATGCGGAATTCAGCTTCTTTAAACACGTCTCGCCATTGAGGTTTTAAATCGTTGTTCCACACATTTGGATGACTCCGCCAAACGAGTAAACCCAGTTGAGCGGAATCGGTCCCTTCCTTTTGCATTTGCTTAATGGCGGCTTGGACGCATTTCTTCACTTGCTCTGCGAATTTACGCTCCACCTTGTGGATGGCCGCCGGCTTGTTGAGATCTTGTTCGGATAAATCTTCACCAATGACCCCTTTTGCCTCTAGAGTAAGTTGAAAGATGACCTTGTCCCCTTGCAGTATAGGTTTGATTTCGGTATGTCCTTCCTTAACGAGAATGGAGATATCTTTGCCTGATTCGAGCGGAAAGGTGAGAAGATGTTCTCTAACACGGTTTCTCATCCACATGAGTCCATTCGCCTCCTGGTTCTTGTAAATACCAACCATTCTGTCTCCTTTGAACTGACCATAGCCAACTAGCTGAATTTCTTGAGAGGGCTTTTTAGCTCCTTGGGTTTCCTTGGCTTCGAGGTAACTCAAAATAGGATCACTGTTAAAGCTAAGCGAAATGCCAATATCCTTCGTGGATGTCGCCATCGCGCGGCGCGATTTAGTTATTTCGCGAATGACTTCGGAGGGAAAACGTTCAAACTTGGGCTCCGCATTCAGCAGGTCGTAGCCTTTGCCCTTCGTCACGACGAGAAAGCAGGTCAGCCGACTCTCCGGTGTGCGCGCCGCATCGTCAAACATGATGCCGATTCCTGCCTTGGCAAGCTTTTCGCCTAGGACGATCGTTCGCCGATGTGATAGAAACAGTCTGCGCGACATTCGCATTTGCAGCCTGCTTGTTGCTTCGCGTATCGTTGTTCCGACTTCTGAATCTATATAGTAACTTTTGCCTCCGCTCGTACCGCCTCCTCCCCCGCTGGCGCCGCCCATGGAACCGGGGAGGGGTAACATATAGGTAACGCGATACTTGCCGTCGTCCTCCAGATCAATAGAGGAGGTGAGCACAAAGGCGATATCGTTGGTTTCGGTACGATCCCAACAGCCTGTCAGGAATGTCAGCACGAGGGTGATCATCATCCCAAACACAAAAAGACGCCTACGATGAGTCATTTGATTTGCCCTCCTCACTCGCTTTATGCTCATGCTGAATTCTGCTTCCGTCTACGCCTCCGTCCTCCTTGATTTGCTGAGGCAGCTTGTCATCCATGTGCTGTGTGTCTTGAATGGCCATAAATGCAGGACGTTTCTCCATCGCCCACGAAGGAGAGCGAATCAGCGAATCCTGCAAGTCTCCGGCGGATAACGGTCCTAATGGGGATAAATAAGGCACTCCGAAGGAACGTAAATTCGCCATATGTCCGAACAAAATCATCAAGCAGAAGATGATTCCGTAGAAACCGAAAACTGAGGCAATGATCAGAAAGGGAAAACGCAGCATCCGAATGGCGATAGCGCCGTTAAAGCGTGGGATGGTGAACGATGCAATCCCGGTAATGGATACAACGATGACAATCGGTGCGGATACGATGCCGGCTTGAACAGCGGCTTGTCCAACAACGAGCGCACCCAAAATGGAAACAGCGGAACCGACTGCTTTGGGCAATCGAATACCCGCTTCGCGTAAGGCCTCGAATGTAATTTCCATGATGAACGCCTCAACAACGGCAGGGAACGGAATAGCTTCGCGGGAGGCGGCAACACTTAACATCAGTGTTGTCGGCAGTAGTTCATGGTGGTACGTCGTTATTGCAACATACAAAGCTGGTGCCGTGAGCGACAGAAACAAGAAGATGTAGCGCAGCAAGCGCAACAGTGAACCGATTTGGAATCGTTCATAATAATCCTCACTCGCTTGCATAACCTGTATGAACACGAACGGGACGATTAGTGCAAAAGGTGTGCCATCAACGAGGATGCCCACTCGTCCTTGCAGGAGAGCACTGGCAACAACGTCTGGCCGTTCTGTGTATTGGATCTGTGGAAAGGGCGAATACGCATCATCTTGAATCAGCTCTTCAATCATGCCCGATTCCAAAATGGCATCAATCTTGATTTGCTCAATCCGCTTGATCACTTCCTCGACAAGGGAGGGCATTGCCAAGTCGTCGAGATAGCAGACGACAAGAGCGGTATTGCTCTCTTTGCCTACACTCATGGATTTCATTTTGAGTCTAGGCGTCTTCAATTTGCGGCGGATCATAGAGGTGTTCGTGCGAATGCTCTCCACGAACCCTTCTCTCGGTCCGCGCACGACGGTTTCCGTCTCCGGCTCGCCGACGGAGCGCTTCTCTGTTCCGCGGATGCCGAGCAGGACGGCTTTCGCGTTGCCTTCGACGAGAAGGGCGGCATCCCCGCCGAGAACGGAAACGAGCAGGTCTCCGTAATTATCGGAGATCTGTGTCTGGGACACGGGCAGTATCGTGCCTGCGATGCGGTCAATCGCTGTTTCGCCGCCACCCAGGAGCATTAACGATTTCATCGTTTCGTTGAGCAGTTGGGTGTTGGTGAGTCCATCCACGAAGAGAAGCATGGCGGGAATGTGCGGCTCGATCTCGAATTCACGGACGACAACATCAGAGCAGTCCTGAAACATGGCTTTAATAAATTCATGATTTTCATGTAGAAGAAGTGATATTTTAGTTTGCTTAAGCTCTTCGATGAAGTGATAGTCTAACGAATCACTAAGCCCGGATTGCTCATCATTCTCACCCAGCCTGTCCGATGGGCGTTTACGCAGGATACTTTTCATCAATTGTTTGGATGCTTTAACCATGCGAGGGGCCCTCCTGCCGCAATCTGGATGAAGATTATAGGAATGCGTTTCCTATTTTTCTCGGAATGAAAGGATTTTATTACGAAAGTTGGAAAATTTTATTCGGTCGAGTCCAGATGATAGGATAGGTATAGATGGGAAGCCCTTGGCAAAAGCTATCAGGACAAGAAATTGCGGGGAAATTGGCAGAGGAGCTGGAGCTTTTGTTGTGGGTTATCATACTACTGCTGCTATTCATCTTTCAGACAGCAACGATTCTGATCGGCGAATATAAACGACCTGCTAAAACGGTAGCCTGGCTGCTCGTTTTGTTTATTTTTCCAATCATCGGATTTATCATGTATTATTTCTTAGCTAAGGAATATACCCAAAGGAAAATGGTTCGGCGCAAAGGTCGTCGTAAAATGGATGAAATTAAACATCAATGGATGTATAAAGAATCGGCTGCGATTGCGAACAACGCGGCGAGTTATCAGTTGTTCAATGAGCCTCGTCTTGGTGGACTGCTCCATAACATTCCAGGCTCACCCATTACTCCAAAGAATCGAGTTGAAGTGTTGACCAACGGGGAAGTCACTTACGAGGCTATGTTAAAGGCAATTGAACAAGCGAAAAGTCATATCCATTTTGAATTTTATACCATAAGACATGATGAAACTGGTGTGAGATTTCAAGAAGTTCTGATCCGTAAGGCAAGGGAGGGTGTCAAGGTCAGAGTTATTTATGACGGGGTAGGCAGCTATACGCTTTCTACGGCTTACATAAATAAATTTAAGCAAGCTGGGGTGGAGGTGCATCCTTTTTTGCGGCCGCTTATTGCCTTCTTCGATAAACGGATGAACTATCGCAATCATCGGAAAATTATTGTCGTTGATGGTTTGGTGGGGTTCGTTGGCGGTATTAATATTGCCGATGAATACTTAGGGAAAGATCCGAAGCTTGGTTTCTGGCGGGATACCCATCTCATGCTGCACGGCGATTCGGTGTATTATTTGCAGATGACCTTTATGACTGACTGGATGTTCGTTAGCGGGGAGCGATTGTCTGATGAATCGTTATTTCCTGAGCATAATGAACCGCAAGCCTCGTTGGTCCAGGTTATTTCAAGCGGTCCAGATGCCTACTGGGATGCTATTCAGGAGATGTTCTTCGCAGGTATTATGGCAGCTAAGAAGCGAATATACATGACAACGCCATATTTTATTCCAGATCCCAGTATCACTATGGCACTCAAAACAGCGGTAATCAGCGGTGTCGATGTTCGTATTATTCTCCCTTACAAATCCGATTCCAAAATCGTTCAGTACGCATCACGATCCTATCTGCTTGAGCTGATGCAGGCGGGAGTACAGTTCTATTTATATCGCAAAGGCTTCATGCACGCAAAAGTCATGATCGTCGACCACTTGATGGCTACAGTAGGTACGGCGAACGTGGATATGCGCAGCTTTTTTAGCAACTTTGAATTGAATGCCGTGATGTTTAATAAGGATGAAATTGTGCGCTTAGAGGCTGACTTTTTAATGGATTTGAAGGATAGTGTTGAGCTGAAATTAGCCCAATTTGAGATGAGGTCCCAGATGGAAAAGGGGAAGGAAGTCATTGCCCGATTATTATCCCCTTTATTCTAATGAGGGAGTTCTGTGAAGGCTACTACATTATTTTAGACGGTCTAAAATAGCGTTCAAATTCTGTGGAGGGACCTTCTCAATGAGGTCGCCATACGTTCTCAAACGGTTCATCACCGTATGTAAGTTGAAATCTCGGATACTAGGACGCAGCTCTACCTCTTTCCATAACAGGGGGGTGGAGACAGAGGCGTCCTTTTTGGCGCGTGGTGTATAAGGAGCGGATAATGTTTTTCCATACCAGTGCTGCAGGTAGTCTACATAGATTTTATCGCCGCGATTTTTCTTGAACCTTTCGATGGTAAAAAGATTAGGATACTTCTTCACGACAAAGGCGCCAATAAAATGACCGATACGGCGAAGCTCTTCAAATGTGTAACCAGGCTGAATAGGGATGTAGATCTGAACACCAGTAGCGCCTGAGGTTTTGGGAACCGACTGAATATGCAGGGAATCCAACACTTCTCCAATGATGTGGGCAGCCTCCATAATACGAGGTTCTTCCTCTAGCGAAGGATCGATATCGATCACCCATTCTGCTGGCAGCGTCTCGCCAATTCGGTGAAAGGAAGGATGAAACTCCAAACAAGCCAAATTTCCCAACCATATCAGGGTGGGTAACGAGTCTAGATTGATGTAATTAATGCCATCCAGCGGCGCCAGCTTCACGAAGCTAGGTACCGGATCGGGGGCATTTTTTTGATAAAAGGATTTTTCATTATAACCGTTAGGGAAACGAATCGTTGTTAAGTGACGATTACGGCAATAGCGCAGCAGGAAAGGAGACAACTCGGTTAATTTAGCGAGATAATCGGCCTTGGTAATGCCCATTTCAGGCCATAGAAGCTTGTTCGGGTTCGTAATGGTCAACTCGTGCCCTTCCACGAGCAGTGTTCCTTTGGTTGAGACCGCCATGTGAATCATCCCTCCTGATCTCTTGATTTACATCCGATTATTCCCCGTGGGGAGGGATCTCAAACTTCGATGACCTGTTGAAATGTGATGAAATTAGGCTTGACAAAAAGCTGGATTCGAATGATACTTATGAAAGTTAATAATATTTAGTAAGTAACATATGAAGTGGAAGCTAGTTCTTATTTGTATATTAAAACTTAATTCTATCAGAAGATAGAACCAGAGGAGAGATAAATATGAGTAACTCATTTTTAGCTGCTGTCAAAGAAAGACGTACGTACTATGGACTGAGTAAAGACATGGTCGTTTCGAATGAACGTATCCAAGAGATTGTGAACGAGGCTGTGAAACATACACCGTCTTCTTTTAATTCACAAAGCGCAAGAGTTGTTGTATTATTCGGTGAGCAATCCGATAAATTGTGGAACATTACGAAGGAAACACTGAGAAAGATCGTACCTGCTGACAGCTTCGCGCCAACAGAGGAACGTATCGATAGTTTCAAAAGCGGGTATGGAACTGTTTTGTTCTTTGAAGATGAGACGACAGTAGAGAATCTGCAAAAGCAATTTGCTGCTTACGCTGACAATTTCCCGATCTGGTCCAATCAATCCTCAGGCATGCTGCAATTTGTCGTATGGACGGCACTGGAGCAAGAAGGTTTGGGCGCGTCGCTGCAGCACTACAATCCTTTGATTAACGAGGAAGTTGCACAAACGTGGAACCTTCCAAGCGAGTGGAAGCTGCTTGGCCAAATGCCATTCGGTAAACCAACCTTTATTCCAGGTGATAAAGAGTTCCAACCGCTTGAAAATCGCGTGAAGTTTTTCCAATAAGATATGCAATTCCAGTCATCAAATTCGTCCCTTATAGAAAAGCCATCCCATTCGTCCTATGACGGTGGGGTGGTTTTTTGCGTAGAAGAACGAAACCAGACAGTTATATCATGCATCCACTAAACTTGGAATACAAGCCTAGTGAAGTAAGAAGTGCGGCCCAGGCGCGAAAGCGCGGAAAACGCGCTTTCGCTGAGGAGTGAATGAAATAGGCTCCGAAAACGCGCTTAAATGTAGCGAGAACCGAGGCGAGTTGGGCGCTTGAAGGGTGAGAAGTAGATTTTCGAACCTTCGCAATACGTATCGTTGCTTAAAAAATTCTTTACCTTTTTCACAATTGATAAAACCGCTTGCAGCTCCACATCGTTACCTTAGATAGAAAATTTAAGGAGGAGTAATCGAGCATGGGTAATTTTAAAAGAGTATTCATATCTTCCCTAGTGTTACTAGGTCTTATGGCGGGAGTGACGGCTTTATCGGCTGTCGCGGCTGAGCCTCTGAAGGTCAAATCCGAAACGGATATAGCAGGGGATATTGGTATCCTCCAAGGAGAGGGCAATGGGCTGACAGTTGAATACTTAAACAAGCCAACTACAAGGCTGCAAGCCGCGGTGATGTCCCTAAGATTAAAAGGATTGGAAGCTGAAGCGTTAGCTTTCACCGGAACCACTAGCTTTAAGGATGCCAGCGGCGTTTCCAAAGAGAATCAAGCGATTCTAGGTTATTTGAAAGCGCATCCTGATTTAGGCTGGCAGGGAACCGGCGACGATAAATTCGAACCGCTCGCAGGAATTACAGCTCAGCAATATTATAAGGTTCTGTTGGAATCGCTAGGCTACACACAAGGAACGGATTTCGAGTATGCGAACGTATTTACCTTTGCCGGGAAAAATGGCTTATCGAAGATTGCTAACGTGAAGCAATTCAAAAACTTACATATCGCTACAGCAACCATCGAAGCTCTGAAGGTGCCAATCAAAGGAACTACGAAAACGTTAGCCGCCGATTTGACGGATAAAGGTAAAATCAGTGCGACAAAGTTAGAAGTGCTGGGGAACGCAGAACTCAGCTTGAAGCAAAGCGATACGTTGGGTAGTTATCTAACGGACTCCAAAGGCATGACGCTTTATTATTTTACTAAGGATGCAGCAGATGTGAATTCATGTGTGGGTCAATGTTTGGCCAACTGGCCGATCTTTAACGGCAATAATTTCACGGTTCCTGCGGAGTTTAGCGCAGCGGATTTCAAAGTATTCGTGCGTGCTGACGGCAAAGAACAACTGACCTATAAGGGCTGGCCTTTATATTACTTCGTCAAGGATCAAAAAGCCGGAGATACCACAGGAGACAACGTTGGTAAGGTCTGGTTCGTTATTAAACCCTCGAACGGCGGCGTGGCGCTAGGCACCAAAACCGATCTAGGCAATTATTTGACAGATGCAAACGGCATGGCACTTTACTACTATGATAAAGATACGAAGGGCGTCAGCAATTGCTCCGGCAAATGCTTGGAGAAATGGCCATTATTCTACGCACCGAATATCTCGCCTCCAACAGGAGTTAATTCAGCAGATTTCGGCACGCTCATTCGTGCAGATGGCAAAATGCAAACAACGTACAAAGGTTTCCCTCTATACTATTGGGTAGATGATAAGAAAATGGGAGACACGTTAGGGCAGGATGTTGGTAAAGTCTGGTACGTGATTGATCCTGCGAAATTCAGTGGCACCAAGGCGACGAATACATCTGTAAAAACAAGTAAATCCGACGCACTTGGCACGTATTTAGTGGATGCAAACGGCATGGCTTTGTACTTGTTCACAAAAGATAAAGCGGATCCTAACTCCTGCGTAGGCCAATGTTTGGTTAACTGGCCGATCTTCTATGATGCGAACCTTACGGTTTCCTCGGATCTAACTAGCAGCGATTTCGGTACCCTTACTCGGAACGATGGCACGAAACAAAGCACGTACAAAGGCTGGCCGCTTTACTACTGGATCAAGGATCATAATCCCGGTGATACAACCGGACAAAATGTAGGAAAAGTCTGGTTCGTCCTCGACCCGGCTCAAACCACAGCTAGATAACTCCTAGTCGACCCTGTAGGTTTATTGCGCTCCAACATGCTGGCAGATTCAGCGGCGTTGGGGCGCTATTTTTCTATAAAGCTATTGCCAAGAAGTCTAGCTGGCGATAAGGTAGAAAGATAATAAACTTCATTTCGACTCGGGGTGTACCGAATTATGCGAAATCGAACAGATGGTGAGCTCATGAAGCTGGTGATGGCTAAGCACCATCCTGCCTTAGAGGAGCTTTACGATCGCTATGCGAAGCTAGTGTATTCATTTGCGCTGAAATCCATGAAGGAAGAGCAAGCGGCCAGAGAGATTGTCCAGCTTGTTTTCACACGTCTTTGGACCACAGAAAAGGGCTTTGACGCAAGCAAAGGTGCATTCGTCAACTGGGTGATCACGGTTACCCGTAATATCACGATCGATTGCTTGCGCAAGAAGCGGAGACTCGATCAAGTGATCCAATTTGAGCCCAGAGAGTGGGAACATACGCTTATTTCGAGCGATCCTGATCCAGAATCGGTCATGTCACGTAAATGGATAGGAGAGCAAATTCAAGAGGCATATGTGCATTTGTCGGATAGTCAAATACAATTGATCGACATGATGTACTGGCAAGGCTATTCTCTAAGCGAAATTGCGACTCAAACGAATGAGCCGCTTGGTACGATAAAAAGCCGTTTGCACCAAGGGTTGAAAATACTTCGGAAGCACCTGACATCACTGAGGGAGGGATGACGTAATGAAAGAACAGGAGACTGTGGAATGCAGTCATCTTGTCAATTATTTGACAGGCGACTGCACAGAGTGGGAACGCGCTGCTTTCGAACGGCATCTGCGAACTTGTGTCACATGTCGGGAAGAATTAAGCGAGCTGCAGGAGGTCTGGCAGGCACTTCCTTTTGAGATGGAGGAAGTAGAAGTCCCCTCGGATTTGAAGCAACAGGTTATGCAGTCTATTATCCCGACTGAACTAAAGGCGATCCAGAAAAAGAAGAAAAAACGTTCGTTCAAATGGGTTTATGGTGGGGCTGCAGCCATTATCTTAGGCCTCGTTGTAGGCGTATGGTGGAACAATCAACAACCCAAAAACTTTTCAGCCAATCCCTCTTTAAATCAACCTGCGGAAATCGTTCATACGTTCCAATTGAAATCCGTTGAAAGTACAATGCCAACAGCCTCTGGCACAGCTTATGTGCTGGAAAGTGGCGATATCCACAATGTGGTCATTAATTTGCAAGGCCTAAAGGAGACGCAAGGGGATTGGGCCTATCAGGTTTGGTATAACCGAAGCGGGAAGCGATACAATTGCGGTACGCTCCGTGTAGACGAGAAGGGTACTGGTGTGCTGACATACAGCATCCCTGTAAAGGTGAAGGATTTCCAAATCGACTCCTTTGGCGTTACGTTAGAGCCAGATCCGAATGGTTTGCAGCCGCGCGGGAAGAAGATACTGGGTACATCATAGCTCATACTACGAGTAGGTTAAGGTTAAACTACCAGTTGTGTTTGATCAGAGGTCTGAGCATGTTTAGAGAGGACGGATAGATTTGAACGTAAAAGGTATTCATCATGTAACCGCGATGACAGGGGACGCAGCAGCGAACTTCCAGTTCTATACCGAGGTGCTTGGCATGCGGCTTGTCAAAAAAACAGTCAATCAAGACGATACAACGGCTTATCATTTGTTTTATGGAGATGAAAAGGGGAATCCGGGAACAGAGCTTACTTTCTTTGATTTTCCCGGGGTTGGACCTAATGCTGCAGGGGTAAGCAGTATCTCAGGTACATCTCTTCGTGTTGCGAATGACGACGCGCTTTCGTATTGGATAGAGCGATTCAAGGAACATGGTGTGAAGTACTCCCCTGTGGAGGATTTTGCGGGACGTAAAGTCATTTTTTTCGAAGATCCGGAAGGTCAGCAGCTAGCCATCGTTTCCGATGAAAATAATACAGGTGTTAAGGGCGGGAAGCCGTGGGAAAAAAGTGCGGTTCCCGTTTCGTACGGCATCACCGGACTAGGTCCAGTGAAGCTTACCGTACGGAAGCCGGAATCCACGCTGGCAGCGCTTCGCTTACTAGGCTTCGCGGAGAAAGAACGCATTCCCTCGCTGGCTAAAGGAGAAGAAGATATCATTGTCATGCAAGTAGGCGAAGGTGGGTCAGGGGCCGAAGTCCAGGTCGAGCCGCGCAGCGATCTGCCGGTTTCACGTCAAGGCGGCGGCGGCGTTCATCACGTTGCTTTCCGTATTGAAGACAAGGAAGAACTGCTGGCTTGGGCTGAAATCCTTAACAAAGCTGGTTTGCCTAACTCAGGTTTCGTAGATCGATTCTATTTCCGGTCCTTATACTTCCGCGAGCCGAATGGCATTCTGTTTGAGCTAGCGACCGATGGTCCGGGTTTTGCTACGGATGAACCCCTTGAGACGCTGGGCGAATCGCTTTCCCTCCCGCCATTCTTAGAAAACCAACGTGTTTCCATTGAAGCAAACTTAAAGTCGCTGCATACGAAACGTTAAAGACCAAAAACGAACATTCTGCTCTGTGATTCAGCTCACGGATAAGAGATGTTCGTTTTTATTTTTGCGGTCAATCGGTTATCATGGATACATACATAGTGTGAAAATGAAGGGATAGAAGCCAAATGACGACTGGGGATAAAATCAAACTAACCTCCTACTCCACAAAAGGTGGATGCGGATGCAAGATCGGTCCGGGAGATCTTTCTCAAGTGATAAAATCTTTGCCGCCTACAGTTGCTAACCCAAATCTTCTGGTTGGGATAGATACGAGCGATGATGCAGGTGTTTATAAACTAAGTGAAGAGCTTGCGCTCGTTCAAACCGTAGATTTCTTCACTCCGATCGTTGATGATCCCTATTCATTCGGACAAGTAGCTGCGGCGAATGCTATCAGTGATATTTATGCGATGGGCGGTAAGCCATTAACGGCATTAAACATTGTGGCTTTTCCGATTAAAACGCTTCCCAAGCAAGTGCTTGCCGATATTTTACGCGGTGCTGGGGATAAAATGATAGAGGCGGGAATTACACTAGTAGGTGGTCATTCCATCGATGATAACGAGCCGAAGTTTGGACTCGCCGTCACGGGATTGGTGCACCCAGGGAAAATTCGTACGAATGCAGGAGCTAAGCCCGGAGATAAATTGATCTTAACGAAGCCGATTGGCGTTGGTATTCTGACGACCTCGATCAAAAAGGATCGATTGAATGAGGAAGAAATTCAGCGAGTCACGCAGGTGATGGCAACGCTGAATAAGACGGCGGCGGAAACGATGGAGCCTTATAACGTTCATGCCTGCACGGATGTGACGGGCTTTGGTTTAATGGGACATTCTCTAGAAATGGCCAAAGGCAGCGGCGTGGGTATTCGCATAACTGCGCAAGATGTACCTGTATTGCCGCGAGTGCGAGAGCTTGCCGAAGAGGGATTCGTTCCTGGAGGCACAAAGAACAACTTTGCTCATGTACAGGAATCGATCACATTTGCTGAAACGTTGGATCAAATTAGCCAATGGATTTTGTGCGACGCGGTCACCTCGGGCGGTCTCCTCATCTCTGTTGATGGAGAGCAGGCGGATGAATTGTATCGCAAACTGAAGGATGCCGGCGTAGAAGCGAGCTTGATTGGCGAAATTACGGCAGAACATCCTGGACGCATTGTTGTAAGTTAAAGGAGCGAAAATCCATTGTTTCAAGATATCACCATCGAAGAATTACTTACCCTGCAAAATAAAAAAGAGATCATTCCGATCGACGTTCGTTCCTCTTCCGAATTTGAAGATGGCACTTTCCCAGGCAGCCTGAATATACCCATATTTGAGGATGCAGAGCGTGCCGAGATCGGTACGCTTTATAAGCAAGTGAGCGTACAAGCAGCTAAAGATAGAGGGCTGGAGATCGTTTCTGCGAAGCTGCCTGCTTTCGTGAAGTCTTTCGAGCAAATCAAGGAACCGAAGGTCGTTTTCTGCTGGCGCGGCGGAATGAGGAGTAAAACAACAGCAACTGTTTTGTCGCTGATGGGTATTCGGGTTTACCGGTTGACAGGAGGTATTCGGGCCTATCGGAAGTGGGTTGTAAGTACACTAGAGCAGCTTGGAGATTTTAAGCCCCCTGCCCACGTTATTCTGGGAAACACGGGAACCGGAAAAACGGCAATTTTGCGCAGTCTTCTGGAAGAGGGCTATCCTGTCTTGGATTTTGAAGGGATGGCGGGTCATAGAGGTTCCATATTTGGAGAAATTGGCCTGAAATCGCATAACCAAAAGACGTTCGAATCCTTACTCGTCGGACAACTATTGAAGCTTGAATCAGCGCCTTACGTTTTAATAGAGGGAGAAAGCAAACGAATAGGCAAAGTCGTTCTTCCCCAGTTTCTCGTTCAAAAAAAAGAAGCTGCCAAGCAGATTTTTATCGAAATGCCGATCGAAGAACGTGTTCAGCATATTATCGAGGATTACAGACCTTTCGAAAATCAGCCGGATATTTTATTTGCGTTTAAGCATATTAAGAATCGCATCCATACACCAATTGCCAAAGAAATTGAGACAAATCTTCAAGAACAGCACTATGGGAACGCCGTCAGGCTGCTTCTGATGCATTACTATGATCCGCGCTATGAGCATGCGATGAAGCAATATGAACAAGACCGAGTGGTTATCAAGGCTGGAAATAGGAAAGAAGCTGTAGAGGCTGTAAAAAAGTATTTGTCGGAGCTTTAGAAGACGGCTATGGCTGAAAAAGAAGTGCTAACTGCAATCAGTTAGCACTTTTTTATATTTGTCTTAAAGTATCATACACATGAGTGGCAGCAGCAGATAGGGGTGTGCTCTTTAATTTAATAATACCAACTTTTCTGGCGGGGATAGGTGTTGTTAATTGAATTTCATACAACGTTCCGTCCAAAAGTTCTTGAGTGACAAACTCTCTGATCCCGCAAGCTATACCGAAGCCATTTCTAGCAAATTCGATAAGTAAATCAACACTGCCAAGCTCAATCTCTGGCTTCATGGACAAACCGTGCCCTTCAGCAAAATGATCTAAGTAGGCGCGGGTGCTGCTCCCTTTCTCTAGCAGGATAACCGGATGCTCAAGCAACTTCTCGAGAGAAATGGGGGTCACTGTAAGATGCTTGTACGCTTCCCCTGCCAAGAAACAGTCATGAATGACAATGCTTTCTTGAATGGAGATATGAGGATCAGAAATAGGGAGATTGACGATGCCTAGGTCGATTTTCCCCTCTTTTAGCAGAGTAATCGTCTCCGTTGTGGTTCTGTTCGTTACTTGTATCTTTACTTTGGGAAACGCTTCGTGAAATTGCTTAAGATGCGGCAAAAGAAAATGTTTACAGAGCGTATCACCGGCTCCAATTTTCACCTCTCCGTGCGTAAGCTGATGCATCTCCGTAATTTTTCTTTCACCATTAAGAATAAAGTGGTAAGCCTGCTCAATATAGGTGAATAGCTCGCGCCCCTCCGTTGTTAATGTTACTCCTCTGGATGTGCGGAAAAATAATTGCCCACCCAGTTTTGCCTCTAATTGTTTAATCGAATGCGTAACAGCTGGTTGTGTAACAAATAATTCATCAGCTGCCTTGGATAGACTTCCCGCTTTTGCCGTGATATAGAAGACTTGATATAGCTCCATATTGTGAATCATCGTTCGTTCATCTCCCTAATATCAATACGGTTAATATTAAGTATTAGTAATATTAATTTTTGTAATAATAATATTGTCATTATACTTAGTTGTATGGAGTTATTTCAATAGGAGGGTGATCTTAAGATGACTGTTACAGCTATTGTGGGAGCGAATTGGGGCGACGAGGGCAAGGGGAAATTAACAGATGTGCTTGCCGTTCATTCCCAGTTTGTAGTTAGGTACCAAGGTGGGAGCAATGCAGGGCATACGATTATTAACGACTATGGCAAATTTGCGCTGCATATGCTTCCCTCTGGAGTGTTTTATCCTGGAACCACGAATGTTATAGGGCCTGGTGTTGCCTTAAATATGAGTAAGCTCCAAAGTGAATTTCAGGAATTAGTGAAGCGAGGCGTACCTGAGCCTAAGTTATGTATTTCTGAACGCGCGCAAGTCGTGCTTCCTTATCACATTCTTTTCGATGAGTTGGAGGAGGAACGTTTAGGGGATAGGAAGTTTGGGTCCACCAAGCAAGGGATTTCGCCATTCTATGCGGATAAATATGCGAAGCTTGGCCTACAAGTATCCGAATTATTTGATGAAAGTCATTTAAGGTCAAAGTTAACTAGGGCATTGGAGTCCAAAAATATACTTCTCACTCATTTATATAAAAAGGCTCCTCTGGATGTAGATCAGCTTGTTGATGAAGTGCAGCAGCAAGCGGCATTCATTCAGCCATTTGTGTGCAATACGACAACATTGCTGCAAGATGCATTAGCAAAAGGACAATCGGTATTAGTTGAGGGGCAGTTGGGAGCTTTACGAGATCCTGATCATGGTATTTATCCTTATACGACATCTTCATCCACTTTGGCTGGATACGCTGCTGTTGGGGCAGGCATTCCTCCCTATGCCATCAAGAAAGTTGTCGCTGTAACGAAGGCTTATTCAAGCTGTGTTGGCGAAGGGCCATTTATATCCGAAATTCATGCAGAGGCTGCCCATGAGTTACGTACGCGTGGCGGGGATGCCGGAGAATTCGGGGCAACAACCGGCAGGCCAAGGCGCGTAGGATGGTTCGATGCCGTTGCGACCAAGTATGGCTGTGGGCTGCAGGGCGCAACCGAGGTTGCCTTAACCAATCTAGATGTGCTGGGCTATCTGGAGGAAATACCAATATGTAACGCTTATCGGATTCAAAATGAGATTAGCATGGATTTCCCGCATACCTCACAATTACAGCAAGCAGAGCCAGTCTATGAAAAAATGCCGGGATGGAAGTGTGATATCTCACATATCCGTTTGTTTAACGATCTCCCAATTGAAGCTCAGAATTATGTGCTTCACATTGAGAAATTGATTGGTGTGCCTATTCGTTGGGTCTCCATTGGACCGAAACGTGAGCAAATTATTGAAAGATAGAGCCAGTCCATTGATTCATTATGGTTCCTCACACTGGTATTCAAAACTCTAAAGTTCGATTATAGAGTCATTCAGTTTCGTGAGGGCAAGTGGACTATAGTGATTAACAATGTTGTATTTTTTACAACAATTCACACGCCAAAAGTCTATTTCCCAACTCGATGTTGCAGTTTGTACAACATGGTGAACCCATTTATTACGAAATGACCAATATTGGACCAAATTGTTGTACATAATGCAACAACGAAGGGGAAAAGGCGAGATTTAGGTTAAAATTGTTGCACTTTTTACAACATCATTCGACTGAGAATATGGAGTCATTCATTAGGCAACCTCAAATGAGCAAATTTGACGTTGGTTTCCGATTTAAGACCCTCGATGTAGAACTAGATTGGATGAATAAATCGATGATTTTAGATAAGCAGCGTTAAAAAATAGCAAAAAAATAGGCCTCTAAGAAAATTTGCTCAGGGGTCTAGTTTTTATGGTTTATTTATTAAATAGTTTTTCAAGAGCCTCACGTTGAGGGGGTCTAACATTCACGACTGGACGAATGCTTTGAGCTATTTTCTCCGCTTCTTCGATGGTCTGGCTTTTGCCCAATGTGATCAAAGTCCCGATAGCTACAGCTCCGGTACGACCTTTGCCTCCGCCACAGTGAAAGCCAACCTTTTTACCACTGTTATAAGCCTCTATAACGTGATCGATTGCTTGCTGAAAGAGCTGATCCTGTGGTACTTCGGCGTTGTCTCCAAGGGGGACTTGAATCCATTCGACGTTACCGGCTGGGAAAGCACACTCCGTGGCTTCTCCGCGTAGATCAACAATCACTTCAACGTTCTCGTTCTTGACCATGTCCTCAACGTCAGAGGCACCGCCAAAGAAGATTTTATCTTCGATTAAGGCTTGGTAATTTTTTGGCATGGATATGCCCTCCTTATTTTTTCTTAAATGGCATGAATTCTATAGTTGCCTTTACAGGTGCGGACGGTGGTGCACAGCATAATGAGGCATCCAAAGGCTCTCCCGCGGATTCAAATTCGGAATCCTCCTTGTGAAGATCGGAACAATTCACCGCGACGTGCATTCTCTTGATCATCTTAGTTACCTTCTTTTACGAACTGCGCAATCCGAGCTTTAATGGCATCGCGAACCTCGCGGAATTTGGCTGTAATTTCTTCTTCAGTTCCTATTGCTTTGGCCGGGTCATCGAAGCCCCAGTGCCATCTTTCGGCTTTATCATTACGCACTACTGGGCAATTGTCATTGGCATGACCGCACAATGTAATGATGTAATCCGCTTGACTCAAAATGTCGGGGTCAATCACATCAGAGGTATGAGTAGAGATATCAATGCCATCTTCTTTCATCGTGGCAACCGCTCTTGGGTTTAATCCGTGAGCCTCCAGACCGGCACTCTTCACTTCATATTTGTCACTTCCCAAAGCTTTCAAATAACCATCTGCGATTTGGCTGCGGCAAGAATTTCCCGTGCATAGAAAATATACGATTTTTTTGTCCATACGGAACATCTCCTTATAGGTCGATTATGAAACTACGTTTAACCATAGGTACAGACCAATTAACGTGATTAACAAAGTTGGGATCGTAAGGATGACGCCTATTTTAAAATAGTACCCCCAGGTGATTTTCACACCTTTTTTGGATAGGACATGGAGCCATAATAAAGTCGCAAGCGAGCCGATTGGAGTGATTTTAGGCCCTAAATTGGAGCCTATGACATTGGCATAGATGAGAGCTTCACGAATGATTCCCGCTGTTTGAGTGCCCTTGATTGCTAGTGCATCAATCATTACCGTCGGCATGTTATTCATAACCGAGGAAAGTATAGCGGCTAGGAAACCCATCCCTATGGTGGCAAGGAACAATCCTTGACCTGAAATGATTTCAATTAGTTCTCCAAGAGCATTGGTTAAGCCAGCGTTCTTTAATCCATAAACAACTACGTACATGCCGATTGAAAAAATCACGACAGCCCATGGCGCATCTTTGATGATTTTTTTGGTTTCGATCACCTTGCTCGATCGGGCAATCAGAATGAAGTTAAGTGCAGCGACCCCGGCTATAATGGAAACAGGAATTTTAATAAACCCACTGATTAGGTAAGCAGCTACTAGGATCCCAAGAATGACCCAAGATAATCGAAATAGCTGAATATCCTTAATCGCTTCAGAAGGACGCTTAAGCTGAGTGATATCGTAGTTTTGAGGGATGTCTTTTCTAAAATACAGGAACAGCACAAGCAAACTGGCAGCTAATGAGATTAGACTTGTAATAAACATTCGGCTAGCATAAGTGACAAAATCAATACCGAAAAAGTCAGCCGATACGATGTTCACCAAGTTGCTCACAACAAAAGGAAGGGATGTCGTATCCGCTATAAAACCACTGGCCATAATGAATGGCAGAATCATTTTATCCGGGAATTTCAAAGCACGAACCATAGCTAGAACAATTGGCGTTAGAATTAGCGCGGCGCCATCATTAGAGAATAGTGCAGCAACAGCTGACCCGAGCAGGATAACATAGACGAACATGACCTTCCCATTCCCTTTGGCAATTCGTGCCATATGAAGGGCAGACCATTCAAAGAATCCAATGTTGTCCAAGATGAGGGAGATTAGAATAATAGCGACAAAAGTCAAAGTTGCATTCCACACAATGCCTGTCACAGTAACGACGTCATTTAGAGAAACAACCTGAAAGAGGAGTGCCAGAATGGCACCTGCTGATGCGGACCATCCAATATTCAGCCCTCTAGGCTGCCAAATAACGAAGGTCAGTGTAAGTAAAAAGATGATAAGTGCTAAGTAAACCATGTATTACTCTTAAACCTCCTAAGTTGTAAGTATCTGCTAGTCGCAGCAATCCAATTGTTCACAAGATATGATATCTACCTTTTCTTTTTGAGAAGGCAAATATTGAAATAATACATGCAAATAGGGCTTATCGTCAATGTTTAACGAGTAATATACCCATTGCCCCTTCTTGGCTTCCTTAACCAAGCCGCCGTCCTTCAATTTCCGCATATGTTGGCTCACATTAGGCTGGCTGGTATTCATGATTTCCACGATTTCGTACACACAAAGCTCACGTTCCTTAAGAAGCGAAAGAATCGTGAGCCGCATTTTATCCCCCAACAGCTTGCAAACGTCCGCGACTTTATCTATTTCAACCAAAGCTGCACCCCCTTCGTAAGGTGTAAAGTACAAAAAAATTCTTTGTCATTTTCTCAATTTCGTTTTCATTTGTCAATGCTTATATAATTATTTAATTATATAGTGGAAAAAGTGCTGTAGATGTTGCAGTTTGTACAACAATTTAGCCATATTTCATGCTATGGAGCTATTTCTTGGAGTAAATGGTGTATTTTCTGCAACAATTTTGAAAATAGCGCGTATTTGCTTGCTTTTTGTTGTACAAAGTACAACATGTCTAGGGGTAGACACTATTAGCTGATAGCAACTAGTAGATAACGGGCGTAAGGCTGATCATTTTATGATTTTAATTTAAAGGCGGACGTAGTCATAGCTTGGTTTGTTCTATTTTAATAATGGCAACAATGAAAAGAACATATCAAACATGGGAGAACCACATGGAACTTAAGCCCGTATTTCCTTTCGAGCCGATCAGCACGGAAACGATTCCAACATCCGATAATTGGGTGGCACAAATCAAGTGGGACGGCGTCAGAATGCTAACCTATTTTGATGGAAAAGATGTTCGTTTAGTGAATCGCAGATGTAATGACCGAACCAAACAGTACCCCGAGCTGCTAGAAATAAAAACATATTGTTCGGCTTCTTCCGTCATCTTAGACGGGGAAATCATAGCATTTGATCAAAAGAAGCCTGCCTTTCACGAGATTATGAAGAGGGAATCTTTACGGAAAAGCCAAAGCATAGATAGAGCCATCACGCAGACGCCTATTACATATATGATTTTTGATATCCTCATGTACAATGGCAAATGGGTCGTGGATAAGCCATTATCCGAGAGACAGAAGATACTTCATGAAGTGATTACACCTTTGCCTCAATTTCAAATTACGCAAAATATTGCGGATGGAAACAAACTCTTTGATGTTATGAAGGAGCACGGCATGGAGGGGGTTGTATGTAAGGACCTCAACAGTACTTATGCTATTGGGGGAAAAGACAGCCGTTGGGTGAAGAAGAAGATTTTCCGAGACCTATTTGCTGTGATTGGCGGGGTAACGATTAGGGCGGGTGTTGTCAATGCGATAATTCTTGGGTTATACGACAAAGATGGCCATTTTATTTATATAGGTCACGCCGGCACTGGGAAATTAAGCAGGGAAGATTGGCGTCGATTGACGAAGATCGTTGAACCGATGACGAGGTCAAAAAAGCCATTTATTAACGAGCCTGAACGGAGCAAAGAAGCCATTTGGATTGAACCCAAGTTAACGGCGAAAATCCAATTTCTTGAATGGACTCCCCACGGGACGATGAGGCATCCCAGTATCCAAGCCTTCGTTCAAATGGATATAGCGGATTGCACCTTTGCACAGAATATGTAGAGCAATAGAAAAAAGCAAAAGCGCTAATCCTTGAATCTCAAGAATCTGCGCTTTATTTGCGTCCTATTCACCTTCACGTTACTGGTTCTTTGACTTTTTTGGCTCTCGGTTTCGCTTTCGGCTTCTTGACCTCAGTGACACTGGCGTCCTCACCTAAAGTTACTTTTTCGTCCGTCGATTTCGTGGCGTCAAGGCTAGCTTGCAGCGCGGCCATGAGATCAATAACACTCGTTTTCTGCAGCGCAGGCGCCGATTGGACTTCTTCCCCAGCCACCTTATGTTCGATTGCTTCGAGCAAGCGGCCGCGGTATTCATCTTTATACTTCTCAGGCTCAAAAGGTGTCGATAGCTGGCTGATGAGCATCTTCGCCATTTCCATTTCACGCTCGTTCACGGTGACTTTCTCGGGAAGGTTGGGAACTTGAGAAATCGGACGAATCTCATCCGGGTAAAAGATAGTTTCCATAGCGAGGCAGTTCTCGATAACTCGAATGGCGGCTAGTGAGCTCTTGGAGCGGATCGAGACTTTGGCGATGCCGATTTTGCCGGTTTGACGCATGGAATCCAGCAGCAAATGATAGGCGCCAGACCCTGTATCTCCAGGCCCAAGATAGTAAGTCTTTTGAAAATAAACCGGATCAATATCTGTCAAGTTGACGAAATCCAGAATTTTGATCTCTTTATTCGCTTCGCCTGAGATATTTTCCAATTCATCCTTCTCAAAAATAACGAAACGTCCAGGTTCATACTCATATCCCTTGGAAATTTCCTCCCACTCTACTTCCTTCTCACAAGTCTGGCATTTACGTACGTAGGAGAGTGGTGTAATACAAGTTTTATGTATATAACGCATGGAGATATCTTTATCTTCCGTAGCCGAAAACATTTTCACAGGCACATGAACAAGTCCGAAGCTAATCGCGCCTTTCCAAACCGTATGCATCTTATGATTCCTCCCCAATAATCGTGATTGTACTAGTATTCTCTTGATTTAATTCCTTTATACGGTAGGGATTTAAGAGAATGGATTACCTCGATAGTGGGTACTTTAAAAGCGAAAGTTGATCAACATGAGCTAATCTAAAGCTAAGGAGGGATTACGGATGGCACAAGATTCAAATGCATTCCAAGATACGATCAATGAAGGCAAAGATGATCATTTCATGGACATTGATCGCATGATTAATGAAGGCTTGGGAGGCGGTAACGTCACCATGCACAATGGATTAATCGAATCCACGACAACGGATACGATGGATCATCCGGAATCCGTATTGGATGAGCCATGAACATTCATCGCGCTCAAGAAATTTTAGCCGCAGATGAGAAGATTCACGTCGAGTTAAACGGCCTCCCTGTATGGATTGACAGTGTGGATTCTGGCAAAGCAGTTGCCAAAGTTCATGCAGAAGAAAACCCTGCAGATACTCGGGTCGTTGCAGTTCAAGAGTTAGAAGAGGTCCATTAGTGGATATGAAAGAACAGCAAAGCCTGCTCCGAGTCATTTCGGGGCGGGCTTTTTCAATTACAGAGTTGATGTTGCCTACTAGCGAGGACTATAATAGGAGCAGCACGCGCAAACGGAAAGAAAGGGATGAGATCTACTTGCCTCAATCCACATTTATGTATAACTCCCGGCATGAGGAAGATACCGATAAACTGGGGAGATTGCTGGCCGCTTATTTGCAGCCTGGCACCGTCTTTACATTAGATGGCGATCTGGGTGCGGGAAAAACGAGGTTTTCGCAAGGCTTTGCCAGAGCGATGGGAATTACCGAAACCGTCAACTCGCCTACATTTACCATTATCAAAGAATATGAGGGAGCCGAGCTTCCTTTCTACCATATGGATATGTACCGCATTTCCCAAGAGGAAGCGGATGAATTAGGGCTCGGCGATTACTTTTATGGAGCGGGCGTTACGCTGATCGAATGGTCAAGCTTAATTGAAGACCTTCTGCCCACAGAGCGACTAGCTATCACGATTGTCCAAAAGGATGATCAAACCAGAGTATTTCACCTGACTCCGTACGGAGACCCGTATCAGAGCTGGTGTGTACAAATGAAGGAGAACGGACATTTACAATGACAGAACGGACAATGAATTTAGGACGATGCTTAGCCATCGATACCTCAACATCTGCAATGACAGTTGCTATTTTGGAAAATGGTGCCATGCTGGGCGAGGTCAGCTCCCACGCTGAACGGAATCACTCGATCGGGCTTCTTCCCCATATTCAAGATTTGCTTGCGAGTTTACATCTCAAACCCAAGGACCTTCAATCGGTCGCTGTGGGCCAAGGCCCCGGTTCCTATACAGGGGTTCGTATTGCCGTGTCTGTTGCCAAAACATTCGCATGGTCGTTAGGTCTGGATCTTATTGGTGTGTCCAGCTTAGAAGCAATGGCACTTGGCGGTGCTATGAAGGAGCAGAGCGCGACCGGAAATGGGCCAACTTGGGTGGTTCCGCTCATGGATGGCAGGAGAAAGCAGGCTTTTACAGCCGTTTATGCCTATGAGGGTGCTTCCCCCATGACAGCTAATGGAGAGCTAGAAGCAAGCTGGCAAGAAGTACTGCCTGATGGCATTCGCGTTATTGGATCTTGGACGGAGCAAATCGTTAAACAAGCAGCCTCATCTTCGCAAGGACAAAGGCCACAAGAGCTTCTGTTTGTGGGTGAAACCGAGGGCTTCATGGCAGAGCTTGAACAATTCGCGCGGGATTGGGACGGAGTTGTTCGTGTCCTTTCCTATGGCATTGAAGCGGAATATATCGGGAGACTAGCCTATCCGAGGTTGGCCAAAGGGGAGAAGGCCGATGTGCATACATTTGTCCCCAACTACACCAGACTTCCGGAAGCCGAAGCGAATTTACTGGCCGGGATTAAGACGAAGAAAGGGGATCATTGATGATGGAGCAGCGACAACCGCAAACAACCGAAAACTCGTTGGTGTTCCGTTCCATGCGAATGGAAGACATCCCTTATATTTGTGAAATTGAACAAGAAGCGTTCACGACGCCTTGGACAAAAGGTGCATTCGAAAATGAATTAACGAACAATCAGTTCGCTCATTATATGATTATGGATATCGAAGGTGAGGTCGCCGGGTATGGCGGCATGTGGCTTATCATGGAAGAGGCGCATGTCACGAATGTGGCAGTTCGGGATACGTATAGAGGACGTAAGCTAGGGGAACGTTTGCTTCGGGAGCTGATGAAAACAGCTGCTTTTTTAGGGGCTATTCGGATGACACTTGAGGTGCGAGCCTCGAACTACGTTGCGCAAAATTTGTACGAAAAAGTCGGTTTCCGCTCTGTTGGCGTGCGTAGAGGATATTACACGGATAATCGCGAGGATGCTGTCATTATGTGGGCAGACTTGCCTAAGAGAAGAAAGGATAGTCTCGGGGATTGAGGCTTTCGGATAGGTGACGAATTTGACTAGAGAAGTAGGGCAAGAGCAAGAGAGTGAAGCGGGACAACAGCAAATGAGTGAAATAGGTCAACAGCAAATGAGTGGAACGAGGCAACAGATAGATAAGGATGTGCTAAAAGGTAAAACAGGACAAGAGCAAAAGAATGAAACAGGACAACAGCAAACGGAAGCTCGCATCACGAAGCCGGTTTATATTTTGGCGATCGAGACGAGCTGTGACGAAACTTCTGTAGCCATTGTCGAAAATGGTAAAATCATTCGTTCCAATGTGATTTCCAGCCAGATCGAAACGCACCAACGCTATGGCGGTGTGGTGCCGGAGGTGGCTTCCCGTAAGCATGTGGAATCGATCACATGGATGCTGGAGGAAGCCACCCAGAAAGCGGGCGTATCGCTGCAGGAGCTGTCAGCGATTGCCGTAACCGAGGGACCTGGATTAATCGGGGCCTTGTTAGTGGGTGTCGTTGCGGGCAAAGCGCTAGCCTGTGCCTTAGACCTGCCGCTGATTGGTGTTCACCATATTGCGGGACATATTTATGCGAATCAACTTGTACATGAGCTAGAGTATCCGTTGATCTCTCTCGTTGTGTCCGGTGGACACACCGAGTTGATTCTGATGGAGGGGCCGGGCCAATTCCGCATCATCGGACGAACTCGCGATGATGCGGCTGGCGAGGCCTACGACAAAATCGCGCGGGCGATGGGCCTGCCTTACCCGGGCGGACCGCATGTGGATCGGCTTGCGCAGGAAGCCGAGTCCGAGATCAAGATGCCTCGCTCATGGCTCGAGGCAGACTCTTACGACTTCAGCTTCAGCGGATTGAAATCCGCTGTGCTGAACGTCGTCAACCAAAGCAAGATGCGCGGCGAGGCCGTTCAAGTCGCGCAGATTGCCAAGGGCTTCCAAGCCTCCGTCATCGACGTGCTTGTGGAGAAGGCTGATCGCGCCGTGCGTGAATACGGCGCGAAACAGCTGTTGCTCGCGGGCGGTGTCGCCGCGAACAAAGGGCTGCGCAGCAGGCTCGCCGAGCGCTGCGAGCAGCTGAATGTGCCTCTGCTCGTGCCGCCGCTCGGCCTTTGCACGGACAACGCTGCGATGATAGGCGCAGCCGCTTTCCTCAAGTGGGACAAGCAGGAATTCGACTCCATGGAACTGAAGGCAGAGCCTCAGCTCAAGCTTGAAGAGTGGTAAAGGCAATAAAATAAATTTTCTGACAACTGTATTGACTTTGCCAAAGCTGCATATTATAATCACAATCAATACTTTCAAACGCAACGAACGGGATTAGTAAGGAACAGTAGTTTCGCTCAGAGAGCTGTGCGCTTGGTGAAAGCACAGACGAAACGGTACCTGAACTCGCCCGGGAGCGGTAAGACTGATAAGGATGCCAAGGATCCAGCACCCAAGTAGGTCTTGACGGTTGACCCCCGTGATCAGGTACATGAGTGGTTTCGAGTGTAACAGCTCGGATCAATTAGAGTGGTACCGCGGAAGGTTCAAGCCTGTCGTCTCTTTTATAGAGATGGCAGGCTTTTTTGGTTGTTCTGAAACTTGAAGCGAACATGAACAAATGTGAAGAAGGAATATGAACATATAACAAACGCGATGAACAAGAGTAGTAAGGAAAACATAAACAAAAACGCGATGAACAATAGTAGCAAGGAAAACATACAAAAAACGCGATGAACAAGAGTAGTAAGGGCTCACTTGTACGGTACAGAAAGCTGCGGGTTGATGCGACGCAGACCGTGAATGCCCCGAACTCGCTTGGAAGCGGTCATCCTGATCAGCCAGTCAAACGCTGTTAGGGATGAACGGGTGACCTCCGTGAACGGGTGACGTAGAGCAGCAGCTAGTTGGGCTGCACTATGTCTGAGGTGGGCTCCGTGACTTGGAGCCAACAAGAGTGGTACCGCGCTGGGTGAAGACCCGTCGTCTCTTATGTGGAGATGACGGGTCTTTTTGTTGTTTTTTTGAGATGGCATCTCAATTGACTAAAAGCAGCCAACTGGCCTGCTCCCGTCAAGGTGAGCTTCTGTAACGATGAAAAACATCTCTACAGAGACTTTCCGCTCAGCAGTAGCTTCTGTAACGATGAAAAACATCGCTACAGTCACTTTCCGCTCAACAGTAGCTTCTGTAACGATGGAAAACATCGCTACAGTCACAGCCCGCTCAACAGTAGCTTCTGTAAGAATGAAAAACATCAATAAGGTCACACCCCCCAGCCCCATCAGGAGCTGTAGTGATGAAAAACATCACTAACGGGGAATCCAATAAGGAGTCTGCCTCAAATCACCTGGTTTAAGAGTGAAAAACATCCCTAAAGTCACAGAAAAGCCGAAGTTGGTTACGTTAGCGATGAAAAACAGCACTAAAGTAACGAGAAGACACATAAGTCAGTCGTAGCACGATTCATTTTCATTTTCAAACCATAAAAGAACTTTGCCAGCAGATCTGGCACAACCTTGAGGAGGAATAAACATGGAAATCAACAACACAAACACAAATCGACGCATTCGTATTTTTGACACGACACTAAGAGATGGCGAACAGGCGCCAGGAGCCTCACTGTATCCGGAAGAGAAGATTCGTATCGCAAGGCAGCTCGCGAAAATGGGCGTGGATACGATCGAGCCGGGCTTCCCGATTTCAAGCCCAGGTGATTTTCAGGCGGTGCAGCAAATTTCACGGGAACTGCAGAACATAGAGATTTGCGGCTTCGCCCGTGCTGTTAAAGCAGACATTGACTCGGCGATAAAAGCCACACAGGATGCTGCTTCAAGACGGATTCACATGTTCCTGTCCTCATCGGACATCCACCTGGATTTTCAACTTCGTAAATCCCGTCAACAGGTGGTAGAGATGGCTCGCTCCATGGTCGCCTATACGAAGCAATTCGTTGATCGGATCGAATTCTCTCCGATGGATGCAACGCGAACAGGGGACGAATTCCTGTTTGAAGTACTCGAGGCGGTCATTGCTGAGGGAGCAACGATACTGAACATCCCCGATACAGTAGGCTACGCGCTGCCGGAAGAATACGGAGCTATGTTCCGCAGAGTACGCCAAAGTGTAAGGGGCGGCGACACCGTGGAGTACAGCGCACATTGCCATAATGATTTGGGTCTTGCTGTCGCGAATAGCCTAGCAGCTATTGCTGCAGGAGTCACACATGTGGAAGTAACCGTTAACGGTGTAGGGGAACGCGCAGGCAACTGTTCTCTCGAAGAGCTCGTTATGGCTATTGAGACACGTAAGATGACCATGGGTGTGGAAACAGGAATCGTATCTAGTGAAATTTTCAACACATCCAAAATGGTCAGCCGCATCATGGGCTTTCCGATTGCATACAATAAGCCGATTGTCGGCCGTAATGCCTTCCAGCACGAAGCAGGTATCCATCAAGACGGACTGCTGAAAAATCGTAACACGTACGAAATTATGGATCCGGAAAAGCTGGGCATTCCACGGTCCATGATCATCCTTGGCAAGCACTCAGGACGACATGCACTGAAGCATCGCGTCGGGCAATTTGGCATCGAGCTCACAGGAGAAGAACTGGATACACTTTATACCAGATTCAAAGAAAAAGCAGATGATCAGAAAATGGTGACTGACGACCAGCTTATGGAGCTTGTAGGCTCAACCGTTGATGGGCAAATGGAGCCATTTACACTGACACATATGCAAGTTGTTTCTAGCAGTGACCGCAATCGGGTCGCCTCCGTGTCGGTAAAGAACAATCAAACTGGTGTTGAAAATGTGTATTCAGGGACTGGTGAAGGACCGATTGAAGCAATCGTGCAGTGCCTTCGACAAGCGATTCCGATGGCTGTGGATTTCTCCGATCTGGAGCTTCATTCGTTATCCACAGGTGAAAAAGCAACAGGAGAAGCGGAAGTCACCATCTCAGTGGGTGGCCAAACTTACAAAAACACAGGCATTGACCAGGATGTGCTTGTTGCTGTAGCGAAAGCTTTTATCTCAGCCTGCAACCAAGCTATTCGTATGCAAAATAACGCAGCGGCTCCAACCGAAGCCACGACGGCGTGATAAATAACTAAACAATATCAAATTGTAAGAAAACTTAGATATATACACAGCTTGTGTGCAAAGTTATTCACATACCCTGTGTACAATGTGCATAACTAGTGCAAACCCACGGTTACCAACGGTTTTAAAAGAATACGCAGAAGAATAACTTTTTCATAATTTTTTGTGGATAATGTGGATAAGATTGTGGAAAACGAAGGAATATCGCAGAGGGAGGCGGATTTTGCCTCTCTTTTTTTGTGGATAACGATGTGGGTAACTTATTGGGCATAAAATCATCTCACTTTAAATTATCGGAACAATCCGGCAGTGGATAGCTTTTCTCTTGGATGAAAATGCTAAAAGCAAAAACAGTGGGTGAATACACTTGAAATTAAAAATAGCAGGCATTTTTGTGGGTATCTTGACTTTATTGTTAGAGTTGTCCACAAGTGCGGAGGGAACAGCAGCTGGTTTCGACCCATCCATCCACAATGAAGTAAAGTCCAAGCACGTAACGGTGGTTTCAATACCGGGTTTATCGTTCATGGAGCTTCGGCCCGATCAACCTATGGAGCTGCCCCATTTACGGCGGCTGACGGAGATAAGTGCAGTTGGAGCTATGAACATTCGCACATCGAGCCGAACGATGAGAGATGTGTATGTCTCATTGGGAGCAGGAGCACCTTCCGTAGGAATCGCAGAAGTGCAGGCTTTTGCTGCAAAAGAAACAAGGCAAGGTATACGCTTTTCCGAACTTATGAATCGTTACACAGGCTGCTGCCAGGAAGAAAAGTCGGTTGAAGCTGACGCCGTACTGGTGCCTGACATCACATTGCTGCAGAGGGCTAATGAGAACCAAGCTTATGAACCAGGCACCCTAGGGGAATTGTTGAAGGAGTATGGTGTATATCGTTCCGTGCTGGGAAGCAGTGATTTAGGGAAGAGATCAGGCATCGAAGAAAAGAAATTGCGGCGCTACAGTCCGCTCATGCTGATGGATTCCAATGGCTTTGTGGATAAAGGTGCACTCGGAGATGATATCTTAACTGTGGTTGTGGACAGACCATACGGTGTTAGTACCCATTATGCACAACTGCTTTCTTTGTGGGAAAAAAGGAAGCTGCCCAGCATTACACTAATCGAATTAGGTGATTTGTACAGACTTTACATGGATAAAGAGCATTACAACGAGGATCGTTTCACGCAGTTAAAAGGACAAGTATTGAGGGAAATGGATCAATGGTTAGGGCAAGTGGTGGCAGGAATGGCGGAAGATGAAAGCTTGTGGATTTTCTCTCCGGAAGTGAATAGTGAGGCGGCAAGAGCCAAGGCCTATCTATCACCTATCCTTCATTACACGGCCGACAGCAGAGGAGCAATATTAGTTTCTGAATCTACTCGCAGGCAAGGTGTTGTTACGGCTCAAGATTTCACAAGTTCGCTGCTAAAAGAGTTCAGCATCCCGGTACCGAGTGGGCTGGTGGGCATTCCTTTATCCTATATGGGGGGAAATGACGTTCTTGCTGGGCTTGTCAGGGAACAGAGCAGCATGCAGGTGATTTACCGCAGTAGGCCGCTGTTGCTATATCCGTTTGTTACTTATGAAATGCTCGTATTGCTCTTGAGTTTGATGTATGGTCTGTGGATAAAAAAAAGACGGACAGACCCTGGATATCTCGAAGAAAGGACTGTGCCTTGGCTCAAAAGTGTGCGTATGCTGCTCTTCTCGTTGCTAACGGCGCCTGCCGTTATGCTGTTGATGGGCTGGTTGGTTGTTCCTCTGACAACAAAAATAGGGATTGAAGGCACGATGCGGGTGCTGATTGCCATTTTTATTGTGTGCACGCTGCTAATCTCTGCTGTTATGGAAAAATGCCACCTATCCACAGCCATGATCTGGCTTGGTCTTGGAAACGCGTTGATCATAACGCTGGATGGCAGTACAGGGGCCCATGCCATGAAGTATTCCATTCTGGGTTATGATCCGATGATCGGCGCCCGCTACTACGGCATCGGGAATGAGTACATGGGCGTCTTGATCGGCGCCCTCGTTCTTGGCGTGACGGCTGCTTTGCAGCGCCGTCATGGGAAAATACAGCCCGCGCTGCTCGCGTGCGGGGCGTTCTTGCTCGTGACGGCCTGCCTGGCAGCACCGTCACTCGGCGCGAACGCGGGCGGCGCCTTGAGCGCCGCGGTCGCCTTCGGCGTAGCCGGCGCGCATTGCTTCGCCGGCGAACGCTGGCGCGAGCTGCGCCTAGGCAGGGGCGCAGCCCTGCTGTCGGCGCTGCTCGCGCTGGGGCTTGGGGCGCTGTGGCTGCTCAACAGCGCCGATTCTCCCGCGGCATTCGCGCGGGAGAGCCATGTCGGGCGTGCGTTTCACGCGCTGCACGCCGGGCACTTCGATCAGATCGGACAGCTGATCGAGCGCAAGCTGCGGATGAACGTGCACTTGCTTCGTGCATCCGTGTGGAGCAAAGTGCTCATCACCAGCCTCATCGTGATGGCTGTCCTTGTGCTCCGTCCCCGCGGTCGTCTTCGCTTGTGGCAGAACAAATACCCGTATTGGATGTACGGGTTCTCGGCCAATATGATCGGAGCCATCGCAGCGCTGCTGCTTAACGACTCCGGCATTGTTGCAGCTGCGACGTTGATCATTTTCGTCGCTGTACCGATGCAGCTCCTGCGATTGCAGGAGCTTTCATATCCAGAGGCAGCACGTCATACGGCAAAGCAAAAGCAGCTCGAATGAGCTGTAAAGTTTACAAATGATTGTCTGGGACCTTTCGCTTCCATTATACTAATAATAGGAGCAGGCGGCGGCTTTAATAAAAATTGGCCGTTGTAATCGCCGGCGAGCTGCTGTTGGATATTCCACTGTCGCTATTGCAACATCAGCAGGCATCGTTGCCTCGATTGCCCCTTGTCCTTCGTTTCATCTGGCATTGTTTTGCTTCACAGTTTAGTTATGTAAGGGAGGAATTCGGTATCGAAAGAGAACTTGCATTAGAAATCGTGAGGGTCACGGAGCTTGCCGCATTGGCAGCTTCCAAATGGATGGGAAGAGGCGATAAGCATAATGCAGACGGGGCCGCTACTTCGGCAATGAGGGCTATGTTCGACTCTGTGTCTATCAAAGGCACCGTCGTTATCGGAGAAGGGGAGATGGACGAAGCCCCTATGTTGTATATTGGGGAGCAGGTAGGCAATCAAGACGGCCCAGAGGTTGACATTGCAGTCGATCCCTTGGAAGGAACGGAACTAGTGGCGAAGGGAATCAACAACGCTTTGGCTGTTGTCGCTGTTGCGAGCAAGGGGAATTTGCTGCATGCTCCGGATATCTATATGGAGAAACTCGCTTGCGGACCTCTGTTAAAAGGACGTCTGCGATTATCAGAGCCATTAGAAACAACATTGCTCAAGGCTTCCCAAATTTTAAATAAATCAATATCAGAATTAACAGTTTCTATTTTGGATCGGGAAAGGCATGCCGAACATATGGAGACGCTGCGTAGATTAGGGGTACGTATCAAGCTTCTCAGTGACGGAGACGTTGCCGGGGCTATGGCGCCGGCCTTTCCTGAGTCAGGCGTTGATCTATATGTAGGCTCCGGGGGTGCGCCGGAGGGAGTGCTTGCCGCAGCGGCATTATCATGTCTCGGCGGTGAAATTCAAGGCCGATTAATGCCGTCTTCTCCGGTAGAAGAGCAGCGTTGCCGGGAAATGGGGCTGCATGACCCGCTAAAGATATTATCGATGGAAGAAATGGTTGGGGACGGCGATGTCATTTTCGCAGCAACGGGCATAACACCTGGAGATTTTTTAGGCGGGGTGCTGTTTTTACCAGGGCATCGTGCCGAAACGCAATCTATCGTCATGCGGGCAAAAACAAAAACGATTCGCCATATCCGAACCAGTCACTTTTTGCCCAATAAACCGTTTCTAAACCATGTCTGACTGAAGTGAAGTGCTGCATGCTGTCCCAAAAGTACCATTAAAAAAGGAGTTAAGCAGTTTAAATAGGCTTAACTCCTTTTTTTGATGTCTGCGGGTGATTTCTGGAGCTGGTTATTGGCAAGGAAAAGAAGACGGACCCCCTCCTTATGCAATTGGCCCCCGAAGGTCTATTTCGTTGGATAATCGAGACCGTCGATTAATTCATCAAATTTTGCTCTAAATTAAGGTATCCTTCATCGGGATCAATTGTCCTACATGCTGGGTTGCGGTTGCTGGATGAACGAGTTCATATTCGCGGTTGAATGATCCATTAGTTGTTGCATCAAGTACAACAATTTGGTCCAATACAGGCCATTTCGCAACAAATGGGCTCAAAATGTTGTACAAACTGCAACTTCAACTTAAAAAATAACCCTTTGTCGTGTGAATTGTTGTATGAAATACAACATTGGTAGCCACTGTAGCCCATTTGCCCTAACGAAAGCTGATTGACTCTAAAATCGAATTTTGGAGTTTTGTTGAGAGACATAATGAATCAATCGACAAGTCTCTAGTCTCCAATGAAATTACACAATAGGCCCGCAGAGGGTCCATTTCATTGGAATAATCCAATGAAATTACGATTTCTATTGGTTCAAAAGTCTCATAGATGAAAAGGGGCTGCCTTCAAGTAGATCAGTTCACAATCTACTTTTAGGACAGCCTCTGTTTGTATGAACCGATAAATATCTATCTTTCTATGCGAGAAGCGTCTCCCACTCCTCATAACAAGCAGCGAGCGAACTCTTACGCTCATCAACCGCAGCGGTCTTCTCTTGAACGAGCACATAGTTGTTGTACACAGCTGGGTCAGCAAGCTCCGCCTCCAAGGCCAACACTTCGTCTTCCAGCCGAGCGATGTCGAGCTCCAGCTGCTCCAGCTTACGCTGACGGCTGCGTTCTTCGCGTTTCGCCAGCTTGTCCGCTTCGTACCCACCGCCACTCGCGGGTTCACTCTTCCCAGCCGAACCGCTGCCTCCAGCGGCCTTCTTCTCCGCTTCTTTGGCCAGACGCTTCGCTTCCATCTCGGCGAGCTCGGCCTTTTTCTCCACGTAATCGTCGTAGTTGCCAAGATAGCTCGTTAACCCATCCTTCTGCAGATCCAGCATGCTCTCAGCCATCTTGTTCAGGAAGTAACGGTCATGGGAGATGAAGAGGAGAGTACCCTCGTAATCCATCAAGGCCGATTCCAAAACCTCTTTACTATACAAATCCAAATGGTTGGTAGGCTCATCTAGGATCAAAACATTCGCTTTTTGCAGCATCAGCTTGGCTAAGGCTACACGGGCCTTTTCACCGCCGCTTAAGGCAGCAACTTTTTTGAAAACATCTTCGCCGCTAAAAAGAAAGCTCCCGAGTACCGTGCGAATGCGCGCTTCTTCCAGATGCGGATACGTGTTCCACACTTCCTCAAGCACGTTGTTGGTCGGGGTCAGTCCCGTTTGCTCTTGATCGTAATAGCCAATTGTGACGCCCGCTCCCCACTTGAAGGTGCCTGCGTCTTGTTTGTGTTGACCAATTAATGTTTTGAGCAAGGTGGACTTACCCACACCGTTAGGTCCAATGAGCGCAGCGGTTTCCGAACGACGAAGCTGGAAGGACACGCCATCCAGCAATCGGTTCTTTCCATCATAGGAAAGCGCCAAACGATCAACCTGCAGCACTTCCTTGCCGGAGGTCTGCTCGATTTCAAAAGAAAACGAAGCCCGCTTCAGATCCCCCATCGGCTTATCGAGTCGATCCATTTTTTCCAGCTGCTTGCGGCGGCTCTGCGCTCTCTTCGTCGTGGAAGCACGCACAATGTTGCGCTGAACAAAATCCTCCAGCTTCGCAATTTCATCCTGCTGCTTTTCGAACTGCTTCATTTCGATCTCATAATTAGCTTCTTTAATCTCGATGAATCGGGAGTAGTTTCCGGTATATCGCTTGGAAGCATTTCGCTCTATTTCATATATAGAAGTCACCAAAGCATCCAGGAAGAAACGGTCATGAGATACCACCAGTATAGCGCCAGGATAGCCGCGTAAATAACCTTCCAGCCAAGTTAGCGTCGGAATGTCCAAATGGTTTGTCGGCTCATCGAGCATGAGCAGATCGGGTTCTTCGAGAAGCATTTTAGCAAGGGCAAGCCTTGTTTTCTGACCGCCGCTAAGCGTTTTAACTAACGTATCCGGAGGAAATTGACCGAAGCCCATCCCGTGCAAAATGCCGCGGATTTTCGCTTCAATTTCATAGCCGCCATGTTCACGAAACCATTCGGAGCGTTGAGCATAACGATTCATCGTAGTTTCGTACTTTTTTTCGTCCGAGATTAATTCAGGATCTGCCATTAACGCTTCAAGCTCTCGAAGTTCTCGCTCTGTCTCGAGCAAGGAACTAAACACGCTGAGCAGCTCGTTCCAGATAGACTTGTCCGTTTGCAGTCCGCTGTTTTGCTTCAAATAGCCGATTTTCGTTTCCTTCGCTTTGAATAAGTCGCCGCTGTCATAGGACATTTCGCCGGCAATAATTTGGAGCAGTGTCGATTTACCGGCGCCATTCACGCCAACTAAACCGATCCGTTCCCTGTTTTCGATCTGAAGCGTTATATTGGAGAGTACGGAACGTACCCCATAGCTTTTGGAAATGTTAGAAACCTGTAATAGCATCTGCTGCTACCTCCTGCTTATTAATGAAAGGACCTGATCTTGCCCGCCCGTTCGTTGGCTTTTAAATCCCATCAATTCACTAGTATACACCATGCGCGAGGGCATCGTATGCTTAATTTTGCATAGATCAGATTGGGTAGGGGATGGGTAAATGGTACTTTTGAGGCATGCTAAGTATATAGGCTATTCGTTCTTGCCCCTGCTTCTGTTGATATTACTATGTCAAAGAGTAACAAGCTCATCAGACATTGGGAGGCAGGCCATATCTGCAATTCCCGCGTCTAGTTCAACCACTTCCCCAGCAGCATTCACGATTATGACGTTTAATATCCACCACGGTGAAGGTTTAGATGGTAGAGTAAATATACATCGTATTGCTGATCTCATTCAAAATGAAAAAGCCGACGTCATCGCCTTGCAAGAAGTGGATCGGTATCGCTGGCGCAGCGGGTATGTGGATCAAGCGAAGGAATTGGCCGAGCTTCTTGGGATGGATATGCGTTTTGCACCTAGTTTAATCTATACGGCCGGGCAATATGGCAATGCGATTCTGAGCCGTTATCCGATTGAGGACAGCAGCTATACGCTGCTTCCAGGTAATAAGGAAACTAGAAGTCTGTTAGAGGTTAAAATCAAGGTTAATTCTGAATTTGTTCGAATAGCCACCACGCATTTGGGTCTTTCCAAAGAGGATCGAAGCCTTCAACTTGCGCGTATTTCAGAAATGGTAACAAAACACGATGATCCACTTGTTATCGCGGGGGATTTTAATATGGAATTAGACGCCATCCCGTTAAAAATAGATACAGCGAAGCTCACCAATGTGCCATTACGAGATAATGTGAAATCGACATTTGTGGATGGGAAAAGGATTGATTACATCTTTACAAATAGGAAGAATGTCGAATCTTCATGGGCGATTCCGACGATATTCTCGGACCATTTTCCCGTAATAACGCTCATTCGTCTGGGGTCTTCGGTGCGAGTATAGTTTTTTTCCTTGTTTATGTTAAAATGGGGGAAACCACTCCTCGTTAGGGAAGGGCTGAAGCTAGTATGAACATCCGAGAGCGGAAAATCGAATTACGCAAAGAAATGGAAGAACTGCGCTCCTCCATCATGTCTGAAGAACGTGAAGAGAAGCAGCAGCGCATAAATGAAAGATTAAAAAAACTATGCAGCGATAGGCTTCTTGTGCATGGACAGAATGAACCGTCCGCCCCGCCTACGATCATGAGTTATATGCCTTTTCGGTCTGAGCCGGATGTTGCCCCTCTGATGGAATGGTGTTGGCAGCAGGGAATTCGTGTGCTTGTGCCGAAGGTTGTAGCAGATACGAAGACAATGAATTTGCATGTCATAAGCAGCTATGAAGATGTGGAAAGCGGGGCATGGGGCATCAGAGAACCTCGCAGCGAGGTGCCGATTGAGCACGATTTGTCCACCTTATCTATGATCTTAGTGCCAGGGCTTGCTTTTGATTTGGATTTCGGTAGATTAGGTTATGGAGGCGGTTTTTATGATCGCTTCATGCAGCTATTTGGTGCGCGCGGGCTTAAGAGACCATTTGCGGTTGCGGCCGCTTTTGATAATCAATTGATTCCTGCGGTTCCTTCTTCCTGGCATGATTTCCGAGTTGACGGGATCGTTACCGAGAGCAAAATGGTCTTCAAATCAGAATCCTAAAACAGAGGTGAGTGCTTTGCCCGATTCTTCCCCATTAACCCATTTTAATGAGCAGGGACGAGCACGAATGGTCGACATTTCGGACAAAACAGAGACGAAGCGTACGGCTACTGCGCGTTCCACTTTAATTATGAAGAGCGAGACACTTGATTTAATTAGGCAGGGTAAAATGAAAAAAGGCGACGTCCTCGCCGTTGCGCAAGTGGCTGGCATCATGGCCGCCAAAAAAACGTCAGACTGGATTCCGATGTGCCATCCGATTGCGCTGACGGGCATTGATATTCAGTTTGCTGATAATGGCAACAATGAACTTTACATAGAAGCAACTGTCCGGACGACGGGTCCAACTGGCGTTGAGATGGAGGCATTAACTGCCGTATCCGCCGCCGCGTTAACCGTCTACGACATGTGCAAAGCAGTAGAGAAGGATATGATTATCAGCTCCACGCTGCTTGTCCTCAAAACAGGCGGCAAGAACGGGGATTTTCACAGACAAGATAGTTGACAGTGACGCGACTAGACAGATAAAGCAGTTTTTTTCATAGAAATAAAAGTCGACGATCACTCAGGTTAGTGGGGTTATCTCATTCAGTTAACAAGGGAGAGGTGACGAAGGATGCACTGGAAAGTTGCGATTTTGACAGCCAGTGACCGCGGTTACCGAGGAGAACGAGAAGACACTAGCGCTCAGGTAATCCGCGAGCTGATTGAAGAGGAAATTCAAGGCGAGATCATTGAATACCGGGTCGTTCCGGATGAGATGGATGAAATCATGGCTTCATTAATAGAAATGACGGATTATTATCAGGCAGATTTGATTTTAACGACTGGCGGAACGGGACTAGCCCCCCGAGATGTGACACCCGAAGCAACGCTCAATGTGATTGATCGAGTTGCGCCTGGTTTTGCAGAAGCCATGCGGATGATTTCGATGCAAAAAACGCGGAAAGCGATGCTTTCCAGAGCGGTATCCGGCATTCGCGGGCGCACGCTGATCATTAATTTGCCGGGCAGCCCCAAGGGCGTGCAGGAGAATCTGATGGCGATTATCGATCAGCTTCCGCATGCGTTAGGGATTCTGACAGGCAAAGAAGGTGACCATGGGTGAGCGAGTCAAGAGCCTTGTTAGGTGAAGATGCGAGTGTTGAATTATCGCTTATGAAGTGCATTGGGGTCAAGCAAGAAGGTGACCAAGGATGAGCAAACATGAATCCATGCTGCGCGAGGTTAAAGTCGAAGATGCCATCGGCATGATTTTGCCTCATGATCTGACTCAGATTTTGCCTGGCGAGTTCAAAGGGCGCCTGTTTCGCAAAGGCCATCAGGTGACGGAGGCCGATATTCCTGCGCTTCTGAGCATCGGCAAAGAGCATATCTATGTGATGGAGCTGCAGCCTGGCTACCTGCATGAGGATGATGCTGCGCTGCGCATGGCGCGGGCGATTGCTGGGGATGGGCTCACGCTGACGGAGCCGCACGAGGGCAAAGTGAACGTGAAATCGGCGATTCACGGCTTGATCAAGATCGATAAGGCGTTCGTCGACAGCGTGAACGCCATCGATGAGGTTGTGTTGTCGACGATTCGCAGCAACACGGTCGTTCAGGCAGGCGCTTCGCTAGTCGGCACGCGGGTGATCCCGCTGATTGTGGACGAAGCGAAGGTTATGGAGGTCGAGCGTCTGGCTGCCGCTCGACGTGAGGAGGGCTTCACCTTGCTTGAGGTGAAGCCGTTTCGCAAGCTGCGCGTCGGCGTTATTACGACAGGCAGCGAGGTCTTCAAGGGCCGAATCAAGGATAAATTCGGCCCGGTTGTGAAGGAGAAGGTCGCGCAGCTCGGCTCCGAGGTTGTAGACCAGCGGTTCGTGTCGGACGACAGCGAAGCGATTGTGGGTGAGATCCACGCGCTGCTAGCGCTGGGCGTGGATCTGGTTTTGGTCACGGGCGGCATGTCCGTGGACCCGGACGATCGCACACCGGGTGCGATCAAGCAGGCCGGCGCCCGCGTGGTCAGCTACGGCACGCCGATGCTGCCGGGCTCGATGCTGATGATCGCCTATCTGGGCGATGTGCCGATCATGGGCTTGCCGGGTTGCGTGATGCACGACCCGTACACGTCCTTTGATGTGCTGCTCCCGCGGATTTGCGCGGGCGAGACTATCGTGCGCAGCGACATTACGGAGATGGGGTACGGTGGGTTTTATCAGTGCTAGCTAATGCTACAGCTAGCGTCTTCCTTTTTAAAGCACATTCGGACATTTTACTGCATTTTGTGCATGTAATTGGGTGAATTTGTTTCTTATCTAGACTAGAGACTTCGTTGCCGATTTGTCTGTTTGCTAATTTGTTTTACGGTTTATTTGATGTCGCAACAAATGATGGAGATGAAGTCCATGTTTCAAAATATCGGTTTCACCGAGCTCTTATTAATAGCAGTCGTTGCTCTTGTCCTATTTGGACCGCAGAAGCTGCCCGAAATTGGCCGCGTGCTTGGGCGCACGATCAGGGATTTTAAGAAAGGCGCTCACGCCCTGCTGAACGATGAGCCTGAGGAAGCGCCAAAGCCGGCAGCCCAGGTCAAACCTGCTCCGCAGGTTTCGACTCAAGGCGAAGCAGCCTCGTCAAACGCTGTCGAAGCAGGTTCTCCTTCCGAGAGAGCGGCAGTGGCATTTGTAACGGCAGCTCCTTCATTAGTCAAAATGGCTGTCGAACCGAGTACAGCTACACCAGAAGTAGCGGAGTCAGACACTTCCGCGACTTCTGAGTCTGAAGCTGTCCATGCAGCTGTCCAGCCCGAGCAGGCAATGGCAGCAGCACCGGCTCTTACGCCATCGGTTGACGCCTCTTCTGCACAGTCGGGTTCGTCTGCTGCAACGGCAGCATCTGTCCCTACAGTTATCCCAACGGATGTTCCTTCTGCCTCACCGGCAGCAGTCTCCGCTGTGGAAGCACAGTCGGACACATCGGCGGCTCCTGCTCGGACGGATGCACCACCTGCTTCGCCGGCAGCAGTGTCCTCTGTGGACGCAGCACCTGCCTCCTCAGGGGTACCAGCACCGACAAGCACCCCCAGGGCGACGCCTATCACGCCGTCAAGCAACACGCGGCGTCTACCAGACTAGCCGCTTTCTTTTCAGCATAACAAGTGCTTCAGCCGTATAGGTTTGATCCACTAGATCAGGTTGGTGAAATATGACAACGAACGAAGAAATGTCACTCGTAGAGCACCTTGGTGAGCTGCGCAAACGAATCATGTGGGTACTGGTCGTCCTGGTCATAGGGATGGTAGGCGGACTAATCTGCGCGAAGCCGATCATTCGTTACCTCAAAAACATTCCGCCTGCTGACAGCATCAGTTGGAACGTTTTTTCCCCGTGGGATGCCCTGCGTTTGTATATGAATTTTGGATTGGCCGTAGGGATTCTAATTACCCTCCCGGTTATTCTTTATCATGTATGGGCGTTTGTTAAGCCAGGCTTGCGTGAGGCTGAGCAGAAGGCTTCGATCATTTATATTCCTTATGCGTTTTTGCTATTTTTAGTAGGTCTTTCCTTCGGTTATTGGGTTGTTTTTCCGATGGCTTTTTATTTTACTTCCTCCATTAGCCGGAGTCTCGAGATCACAGAGATGTATGGGGCGGCGCAATATTTTACATTCATGTTCAACATCATTCTTCCATTGGCCATTGTGTTTGAGATGCCGATTGTTGTGATGTTCCTCACGAAGATTCGTCTTTTGAACCCGAAGCGTCTGCACAAGTTCAGAAGATATGCTTACATGCTGCTCGTTATTTTAGCTACGGTTATCACGCCGCCGGATGCGATATCGGCTATATTAGTGGCTTTGCCGCTGATTGTTTTGTATGAATTTAGCGTCTTTATGTCTGGATTCATCTATCGCAAACAGTTGGCGAAGGATGCTGAGTGGGAGCGGGAGTTCGGTCCTAAATGATAAAACAGTCTGCGTAACGTGCAGGCTGTTTTTCTTTTTTCGAAGGGAATATTTGTTTTTCATTTGGGTAGAATGAGGGGGGTGTCCAAAAGAATGAAAAATGTGTAAAAGGACTTGCAAATTACTCCCAGAATGAGTATCATAAGAATTGTTGTTAGCACTAAACACATTCGAGTGCTAATAACCGAATACACCCATTACCAATTTTCTAAAGGAGGCTATTTTTCCATGATCAGACCGTTAGGTGATCGAGTAATCATTGAAGCCGTTGCGAAAGAGGAGACTACAGCAAGTGGCATCGTGCTGCCAGATACAGCTAAAGAAAAACCACAAGAAGGTAAAGTTGTAGCCGTAGGCGCAGGCGCGTTGAAAGATGGCGTACGTGTTCCGCTTGAAGTAAGCGAAGGCGACCGCATCATTTTCTCCAAATACGCTGGAACTGAAGTGAAATACGAAGGCCGCGAACTGTTGATCTTGCGCGAAAGCGACATTCTCGCTGTATTAGCCTAAATTTAGCAGGATATAGATCGGCAACACGTATATTTAGTTTTTCCGTATTACTACTTACTATGTACAGGTTCTAAATTAGAGGAGGTTTCCTATCATGGCAAAAGAAATTAAGTTCAGTGAAGACGCACGCCGCGCGATGCTTCGTGGGGTAGATGCTTTAGCTAATGCTGTAAAAGTAACCCTCGGTCCTAAAGGCCGTAACGTTGTTCTTGAGAAAAAATTTGGCAGCCCGTTGATCACGAATGACGGTGTTACGATCGCGAAAGAAATCGAGCTTGAAGATGCTTTCGAAAACATGGGAGCACAACTTGTTAAAGAAGTTGCTACCAAAACAAATGATGTTGCTGGTGACGGTACAACAACTGCAACGGTTCTAGCACAAGCTATGATCCGTGAAGGTCTGAAAAACGTAACTGCAGGCGCTAACCCAATGGTTATCCGCAAAGGTATCGAGAAAGCTGTTAAAGCGGCTGTAGAAGAGCTTCAAGCTATCGCGAAGCCAATCGAAGGCAAACAATCCATCGCACAAGTAGCGGCAATCTCTGCTGCTGACGAAGAAGTAGGCGAATTGATCGCTGAAGCTATGGAAAAAGTAGGTAAAGACGGTGTTATCACAGTTGAAGAATCCAAAGGATTCCTTACTGAACTAGAAGTTGTAGAAGGTATGCAATTCGACCGTGGTTACACTTCCCCATACATGATCACTGATACGGATAAAATGGAAGCTGTCCTCGACAACCCATACATCCTGATCACTGACAAAAAAATCTCGAACATCCAAGAAATCTTGCCTGTTCTTGAAAAAGTGGTTCAATCCGGTAAACAACTTCTGATCATTGCTGAAGATGTTGAAGGCGAAGCTCAAGCAACGCTTGTTGTTAACAGACTTCGTGGCACATTCACTTGCGTAGCTGTTAAAGCTCCAGGTTTCGGTGACCGTCGTAAAGCTATGCTTGGCGATATCGCTGCTCTAACTGGTGGTCAAGTGATTACAGAAGAGCTTGGTTTGGATCTGAAATCCACGACTCCTGACCAACTTGGTAGCGCGCGTCAAATCCGCGTAACTAAAGAGAACACAATCATCGTTGATGGCGCTGGCGACAAAAAAGACATCGGCGCACGTGTTACTCAAATTCGCGCACAATTGGAAGAAACAACTTCCGATTTCGATAAAGAAAAACTGCAAGAGCGTTTGGCTAAACTTTCTGGCGGCGTAGCTGTTATCAAAGTTGGCGCAGCAACTGAAACTGAGCTGAAAGAGCGCAAACTTCGTATCGAAGATGCTCTGAACGCAACTCGTGCAGCTGTTGAAGAAGGTATCGTTTCTGGTGGTGGTACAGCCCTAGTTAACGTGTACAACGCAGTAGCTAAAGTAGTAGCTGTTGGCGACGAGCAAACAGGCGTTAACATCATCCTGCGCTCCCTAGAAGAGCCAGTTCGCACAATCGCAGCTAACGCTGGTCAAGAAGGCTCCGTAATTGTTGAGCGCCTCAAGAACGAAAAAGTAGGCATCGGCTATAACGCAGCAACTGGCCAATGGGTGAACATGTTCGAAGCAGGTATCGTTGACCCTGCTAAAGTAACTCGTTCCGCACTTCAAAACGCAGCTTCCGTTGCAGCTATGTTCCTTACAACAGAAGCTGTTATCGCTGACAAACCAGAAAAAGACAAACCAGGCATGCCTGACATGGGCGGCATGGGTGGAATGGGCGGCATGATGTAATTTTTTACATCAGCCCATTAAATAGCTCTATTGAAAGGCTCCTTCGGGAGTCTTTTTATTTTAGAATCAAAGAAAATCACATTCCCGCGATACACAATAATCTCAACATTTAAATGGGTGACATGATGTAAGATCATTTTGTTGCAGATTACATTGATGTTAATGCTTATGGTACAATTAAATAAAATCCAGACAAGGTGGTGTACCTAAATGGAGCAAACTGAGGTTTTAAAAAAACTGATCAGAATGACAGGAGAACGAGCTAAAATTGATGCCAAAGCGAATGGCACCTATGTAGTATATAAGAATAACCAAAATCAACTCGTTAAAGAACATGCCAACGGAATAACAGAATTTTTAAAAGGTGAGGAATCGGGGCGTGCTTGAACCAGTACCGGTGATGTATGTTTTCGCTGGAAATAATGGAAGCGGAAAAAGCACGATTCGAAATCTAATCATCGATCGCTTAGGTGTTAGTGTCAATATTGACCCTGATTCAATAGCAAGGCGCATCGACGCTGTGAATCCCGAAAATTATAGGGTTTCAGCCGGAAAAGAAAGTATTCGTTTAGCTCGTGACTGCATTCTTCATAAGCGTGATTTCTCCATCGAAACCACTCTATCTGGCGGTCATGTACTTCGTCAAATGCAGGAAGCTAAGCAAAATGGGTTTCTGGTTACAATGTTTTATGTTGGACTGGGTGACCCGAAATTGAACATCGAAAGGGTAGCGGCACGAGTTCGAAATGGTGGACATCACATCCCTTCATCAGATATTTTGAAACGGCACGTTACCTCTATTCAAAATTTGCTAAAGCATCTCGAATTGATTGACCATCTATTTGTGATAGATAACAGTAATTTGGATGGTGAAATGGTGTTAGAAGTGGAGGGTACTATTAAATACAAAAAAGCTCCTCTTCCTAGTTGGGTGAGGCCTATAGAAAAATTAACCGACAAATATCAGTAGGAGCCTCGTAATACACCAAGCTTTCACTAATAGAAAAAAAAGACCCTTCACAAGTTCGCTTGTGAAAGGTCTTTTTTTGCTTGATTTCAATTCAGATCCCAAGCCGCAACAACCTTATTCTTCCCCGTCTGCTTCGCAGTAATCTCCGCCGTATCGGCCTGTTCAATCAGTTCCTCTATCGAAGTTGGACTGCAGAGCTCTAGGGAAGATACGCCCACACTGACGGTGATTTGGTAAGGGCGCCCGAAGGCAAATTCTCTCTCAATTTCGCCTCTCAGCTGATGGGCAATCTTGAGGGCTTCCTTCCCATCCGTTTTAGGTAAAATTAGAATAAGTTCCTCACCACCATAACGTCCAGCGATGTCACTTTTTCTTAGATTAAACCGGAAAATATCCGCGATTTCTCGTAAAACTCGGTCCCCTTCCGGGTGTCCGAACTCATTGACCCTGCGGAAATTATCGACGTCGATCATGATCACGGATAAGTCGAGGTTATAACGTCTAGAGAGATCGAATTCTTCCCTCAGCTTTTCCATGAAATAACCGCGTAAATAAAAGCCGGTCAGGTTATCAATCACCATCTCCCTATGCAAGAGAACGTTGATAATATGCGGTTTGATGAAAGAAAGAAAATGCTCCATATGTTGAAGCTTTGTTTTAGTCATACCATCTACAAAAACCTGGAGCGTAATAGCTTGATCACCTCGTTGAAAGAGAGTGAAAGTATGTGCCCAGCTATCTTCACTTCGGCTTTGATAGGCAATCAATTCATCGTGGTCTCTTAGACCCGAAGCTGTAACGAAAACCTTGTGTTTATAATGCAGCAGTTTGTAAGTGATGGCCAGTTGAATCACTGGGAAGTAGTCAAAAAGTGCCTTGGTTAGCCTCTGCATCGTTGTCATTAGATCCAAAGTTTCGGTAACCTGTTCACTGAGTTCGATAATGATTTGTAAATCCAAGGACAGGAGCAACCATTGCTCGCGGTCCGCAATCATTTTTTGAACAAAATCATCCTGCATAATAGCAGGTGATGCCGGGGCAAAGGTGGGCCGAATAACCCGTTCCATGCAAGCGGTCAAGTAGGGACGCCAAGTTTCCTTTTGAATAATCTGATAACCATTTAACGCCCGTCGCAAGTAAAGCATCGCATTTTGAACATCGCCCTCATACATGGACCTCTCTGCCGAAAGTCGATAATAATCAGGCCAAAAGATGTCAAAAGAGCATCGTTTGAGATAAGCTTCAAAGTTTTCGAACCAAATCCCCATATTCTCCGAGCGAAGTTCTAGGAGGAGCGTAAGCAACTCTCGATAAGCCCAACCAGCATACATGCCTGAGTTATTTTTCGAAATAAATTGTTCAAAAAGCTTGCAGGCTAGCTCCAGATTTCCCTCCCTAGATTGGAAAAGTGCGTCCAAGAAGAACGAGGTGTTCTCATGTTTCAAAAAGCCCGGGATGGTGATTGGTCGATTTTGACGGAAGGCGACATAACCTTGAAAAACGGACAGTAAAGCCAAACTCGACTCTGTGATTTGCTGCTCGAACAGGAGGGTTTCAAGTTCTTGAAACAGTTCCCACTGCTCCCATTCAAGTGCGTATAACAACTGATTCGTTAAATAAGTCTCGGCCAAATCCTTGCGCCGCAATTCGTCAACCTGCAGGACACGTTCTTTGTGATAGTGGTAGCTGGCCAAGTCTCCTTGATTTAATGAAAACTCCATGGCATTCAGATGGCCTACTTGTTCCTTGATCGTGTAGCCAGAGCGCTTGGCACCTTCAATCCCGCGATATACGTATGTATTGATCAGCTTATTGTTGCTCTGATAAGAATATAAATCATAAAGACGGAGCATGAGGTCCGTATGAGGTGACGTTTCCAAAAGCGGTTCTAACTTAGCTGCAATGGATAAAGCCCACTCCTCGGTTTCAGGAAAATGAATCAACATATTTATCGTATAATAGTTCGTGATTTCCGCAAAATGGCGAAGCGAAAGCAAATTTCTCTTTGGATAGACGAAATCGGTATAGAAGTCATGAAGCTTACGCACCTCTTCATCCTGTAGAGGGAAACAGAGATTACTGGTGTTGAGTAGAAATGCAGCCCGTACCCGGTCTTCTAATGCCTGACTTTCATCGAAAATAAAGGGGAACAGCTGCTCACGTAAAATATAAACATCCAAATCATTTTGCAAGATGCGTATATATATCCACCCGAAGCGATCCGTGATTTTACCTGTTCGTTCGTATACGGTTAGTGCCAATTGTTCGGAAAGAGCAAATTGGTTAAGCAGTAAATACATTCTACTTAGCAATCTGTCTAGGAAAATGAGATAAGGTCTTCCCAATTTTTCATATAAATATTTAATGCGTTCTAATAATTCAACCTTTTGCCCATAAGAGAGGAGGGAACGGATTTGTTTATAATATTTTAAAAGCAAATAATACTCTACTTTATACTCACTCGCTTGGCTGGACAGTGTGATAAGTTGAGGTAAACCAAGTGGACGGAATTGCTGCTGGTAGACCAGAGCTTTTTGGTAGTAAGACATTAGTTGAACTGCCGGCAGCTGCTGCAAGACCAATTCGGTAATTTCTGTTGAGATAAATAAGCTATCATTGTGACTGACATGAACAAGTCCAAGCTCTGCCAACTTCGTAACCGATGATAGGATGTTCCCTAAATCCACTTCGTTAGCCTTAAACAGGGAAAACACGCTTATTGGCATAGGCAAACAGCATAGGAGCCGTAATAGCTCTATTTCCTCTTGGTCCAAAAGTGAGATGCGCTTAGAAAACAAGTGAAGAGAGTGAAGCTTTTCATAATCAAGATGGAATGAAGTTGTTTTGTTCCAGCCCTTGTTGGTTAGATGAATACTTCCGGATAGAATAAGCTCCTCCAAAATGATGCGGCAGTGACTGAAGTTGATTTTTTGCTCATAAAACCAATTTTTCAACTCGGATATTAAGGTGGAATCAGCTCGTCCAAATTGTGAAGACAACAGCTGTTCATAGATCGCTAGGTCCGAATGATGGATTTCAAGCGTTTGAAAGGTAAGGCCAGTGAATTGAGAAGGTATCTTGCTGCCGCTGAAAATTACGTGCAATCCGGTCATCTCGTGGCCATGCTCCCGCCAAAAGTTGAGGAGAATAAGCTGGGAATCTTCATCGAAGTGTTCGCAGTTTTCAAGAATATAGAACATGTTTTGAACAGGGAACATCGGGATTACGGAAGATAAAAATTGATACAACCACTCGGTTAGCAAATAAAGGATATCGTCGCCTTCATAGTGCTTTTTAAGAAGCTGGTCAAATTTACGAGAAAGATTCCTCAGCATGGTAATTGATTCAGGAAATAAGCCATAAGCCAGATGTAAGGTTCGGGAGACCACTTCACGCAAGGTTGAGTAAGGAAGTCCTTGTGAGACAATCTTGAAGAAATAGCCTCTTTCTAACATCTCATTGACATTCTGAGTGTAAACATCAAATCGAATAGCCTCATCCTCACAAACGAGCCCTAATAAACGTTTCTTATTTGACTGTAAAAAATAACGAAAAAGCTTTTGATGCTCTTGCGTAATTGGCGCAGCGGCAGGGTGCAGCCATTGTGGGCTGCTATGGTAAATAAGCGGTTGCACCTGCTCAGGCAGTTGAAAGGCTGCTCGAATGATATCGGCAATCTCATCTGCGAATAACATAGTTTCTGGCTCAGTACGCAGACCCTCTGATAATTGCTGCAGGTTATTTGGCACGGAATCGGAGCCATAGATTGTATGAATCAGTAGATGGATAGCTTCAAAATCAGCAGCTCGGGAAAGAAGAAATCGCCGTGCATAACGTGGAAATGAAGTAAATGAAAAGTCCGTCAATAAATGATTAATAAATTCGATAGCGGAAGGGAAGGGCTGGACATCAATGATAATCGTTAACGTATGTGGATTGAAAAAAAGCTGCTCTGGCAGCAAGAAGCCCATATAAAACTGCTCTTCATGCAAAATGGAAAGCGCTCTACAAATGGAGATCAGCAATTTTCCTTTGGATTCATCACTTAAAGCAGCTTTTTCTATATGTGAAAACGGCAAATAGCCTTCTGGTAATGGACAAAGCTGAACGACGAGATTGCCCTCGACAAGCTTCCAATCCAGCGGCTGACGGAAATAATCTCCTTTAGCGGCTTTGGTCCAAGAGCGCAAACGAGTCTCGATTTGTTTTTCGTGGAAATAATTCCAAAGCTTATGATGGAGATACATCTCCGAATAATCAGGAGCATGAGAGTATGTTAAATGACGAAAGTCGGATTTCGTGTTTTGAGTTGTATGATTCATCATACTCCCTCCTCCTTCTAAGGTATGGGGATTCAAGCGCAGGGGATGGGATGATACCATTAAGTATATACCATTGTTCAATTGTACCAAATATATGAAGCAAAGGGGAGAGGCATCATAGTGCTGATAGCCTGCCTTTTTCGGTCCTGATTGGACATTTAACCTGCTTGGCCCACATAATCCGCCTATTTATTGGATAAATAGGCATTTGTACACTCGTTGGACTGGGGATAAACGTATACTAACATAAACCTATAGAGGAGTTGACCCATCCATGGATCATTACAAACCTAACCAACTCGGCCCGCTTAGCCAACCGTTCCAACCTAGCCAACTCAGTCCGCTCAGCCCGCTTAGCCAACCTAGCCAACCTGGCCCAGGCAAACCATATCAATGTCCACCGACTGACCCGATCATGACAAGTCCAGAAAGAATCGTAAGAGACTTCTACCACCCACAAAAAGTTCAAGTTATTCATCCTATTCAAATCGTGAATAGACATCACTGTGTACCTGTCTATGAGCATGTGTACACTTGTGAAGAGACTGATGAATATTGCGGTACACACCCGCATCCGCATCAGGGTATGCTGCGGGACTAGTTTACGCCACCCTAGTCTGAATCTGTAAAGATTCGGCTAGGGTTTTGTTTGTTTATGAGGGCCTTCATTCCTGTATGATAGAGGGATAGGTAATTTTTGATTCATGGAGGGCGACTGATGTCGAAGATAGTGGCCGAGGTCAAACAAAAAGCTGGATTACTAGTATACAGAATGATCTCTAGCCTGCCTTCGAAGTTTTTACGAAGGCAATGAAGAATTGGTATCGTGGTCACTCTTGTTCCTCTTGTATGTTTGCGATTAATGTCATTTCCTTTATTTAGTAATTCTCATAGATTATCCCTATCGTGGTAAGTATTCTATCTTTTCAAGCCCATATCATATGGCGAAGAGGCGTCTATCTGTTATTATTTACTTTATCTTATTATCGCGAAGAGGTCGAAAGAATAATGGACGTGTTCATATTTGGGGATGGTTTATGGCTCCCGTGGGGCATTGTGGCTGCTTCTTTACTATTATTCATGCCTGGATATAGCATACTGCGAGTATGTTTACACAAATTAAGCCTTACGGAGAAAATCGTTTATTCTATACCAATATCTATTACAATCAACTCAATAATTGCCATGGTTTGGAGTTATCTTGGGATTCCTGTTAACGCTTATAGCGCACTAATGCCGTTGTTGGTGATATGTATCATTTCAGCAGTTTGGAGGAAACCCGGAACCTTTCGTATTCCTTCTTTTACCAAAGAATCATTGTATATCTTAATCTCCATTCTTTCGATGGCCGGATTGATCGTTGTATCGTTTCATAACTTTATCGTGCCGTCGCATCTTGGGGACGCTAGCTTTCACGGATTATTGACGCAGCGTATTGCGGATACGGAAAGTGTTCTCCCCCAGGTGACGAATGGCTCTGAGTTCACTCCGCCTATGTTGGGGAAACTTTATCCATTTGCCCTTCACCTTCATGCGGCTCTATGGATGCAATTAACAGGACTTCCTGCTTATAAATCTGTAATATATATAACACTGTTGCTCATGTGTCTTTTCCCGCTATTTATGTATCAATACGTTTACCAGCTAACAAATCAAATATCAACTTCACTGATTTCTGCACTCGTCAGTATTGTGTTTTTTATGTACCAACCTTTACTTTGGGGAGCATATCCGCAAATAACAGCTCTTGTGCTTGTCCCCGCTGTGCTAGCCTTGTTTTTGCGAACGATGGGGCGTGGCCAATCCAACTGCATCACGACATTCAGCATATTGGCTATGTCACTTGCAGCGCTGTATTACATCCATATCAGTGAAGTTTTTACCGTGGTTTTATTAACGGTTCCCTTTATCATTTTCCATGTAAAAAATTGTATATTATCACGAAAATGGTGGCTAGGCGCTTGTATAAGTGCACTAATATTTGTTCTTGCCGTCTCGCCTACTCTACCCTATTTGGTAAATATGTTCTTATCGAGCGAAAAATATATGGCGGACTTTAACCAACTGCCATCCCTTGGGTATGCATTCCTTATGGGCTGTTGGCGGATCTTCGGCAAAAACGGGTTTTATGTAGGAATACCAGCATTTATTGTCGGGTGTGTTGCATTAATCTGTCAAAAATATTACCGATCACTAATTTATTCAATGCTTGCAGTAGGTGCCATCTATTTGGCAGTCGCTGTTTATCCAAATTCGATTATTAAATATATCAGTTTCCCTTACTACAACAATTGGGAACGAATCTTATTTATTACAGAATTTCTTACCGTTCCAACAACTGCTCTAGGACTATCCATGATCTTGCAACGAATCAAACAAATGAGAAAGGCATTGATACAAAATGTCTTGAAACTATTCATTATCGTAAGCTTTTTATTCAGCCTGATACAGATCAAAGATTTTTTGGAATCGTTCCAACGGTATGTCATTCTGACTGCGCAAGGGATCAATGCCATACATTGGATGGAAACCCATATTCCGATCCAAGAAGCTGTATTGAACGATCTTGACGACGGCTCATATTGGATTCCTTCAATAAGCGGACACCTCGTCCTGTTTAATCAGTCTCAGGGAAAGAGCGCAGATTATAACGACAGATTATATCTTGTGCAGCATGTCCACGAATATCCTATGAATCCAAAAGTCACAGAACTTTTGAAAACTTTTCAACTAAAATATATTTTTTATCATGCTCAAGTTCTGGAAGAAGGAAAACACCGACTCGATCGGAATCTACTCGATCAAAACCCGAATCTCGATACCATTTATAGCAACAAAGAGGTTTCCATCTATCAGATAAAGGAAGTAAATCCATGAAATATTCCGTTATAGGTGCATACGGTTGCGGCAACGTCGGAGACGAGGCTATATTGGAAGGCATAATCACCGGAATTCGGAGTCGTGATCCGAATGCTGAAATCGTCGCATTCGCAGCAGACCAAGACTATGTAGAATCTCTTTATGGAATCTCTACTGTCAGTCAACTGTTGGGGAGAGGGCTAACTTTAAATGTCTGGCGAGAATTTGATTTTCTCGGAATCCTTCGAACGATCTTATCCAGCGATAAGGTAATCATTGGTGGAGGGTCAATCATACATGACCATACTTCATATAACTTAATTTATTACTGCTTACTTGCAAGCCTTGCCAAGCTTTCAGGATCAAAAGTCTATTTAATGGGAGTCAGTATAGCCCGTATTCGAACGCGCTTGGGAAAGGTACTTGCGAGAAGGTTATTTCGTATTTCCGAACACATCACGGTACGTGATCAACTAAGTTATCGTCATGCTAAAGAACTCTCGAATAGCTTAAACTTCCAGGTGCAAAAGGACTTTGCATTTATGAACCTGGTCTCTTCATTATCACAGAAGGCATCAACTTTGATCCCATTTCCATTGCCGGACAACTTCATTGCCTTCAATGTGTGCGGTTGGTTTCACTCTAAGCAATATTGGCAGCCTGATTCAGATCTTTTCATGGATCGAGTCAGTTGGACAAGTTCTTTTGTAGATCGATTAATCGAAGAATACAGGACTTCTATTGTATTTATCAACACAGTCGTACATCAGGATGCGGATACATGCCGGAGGATTAAAAAGAAGAGCGCATACCCGGATAAAATCATAATCATTGAACAAATTCTGTCTCCTTATCAAATCAAGGAAATTCTTTCTTGTGCTGATCTGCTTATCGGCATGCGATTGCATGCAATCATATTCGCCGTATTAACCGGAACCCCTTTTGTGCCGATAATATATGATGAGAAGGTTGAAGCGTTCGTCAATGAATTGGATATACCGGATATACATTCTGTTTCAATAGAAGATCTGCCCATTACCGACAAATTGATCGATACGGTTCGATCCGTATTTCATAACAAAAACGAACTTACGCACCGATTAATAGAAAGAGCCAAGGAATACCACAACTCTATACAAAACGGGTTTCATATATGAAGAAATGGGGAGTTTGGTCACTTCTTTTATCATTAGGTCTGGGTATTTTGATCTTCTTAATATTTCAGTTGGATTTGCATGCAGCAAGATTCGCTTTATTTGAGGCTGATTTTGGCTTACTCCTTACGGCTATAGCCATACAATTGTTTTTGATTACTATGCGCGCAGTCAAATGGTATGTGCTTACTATTGCTATCGGCGGAGAGTTATCGCTGCTGTCTTTTGCCGGAAAATACTTGATCTATTTCTCTATTAGCTCACTTACTCCCATGCGAAGCGCGGATGTTTTTGCGCCATTTGCTATTTCTACCGATAGAGAACAGAGAAAGCGGCTTTACATCGCACTGGCGCTTGATAGATTAATAGAGGGTATAGTTCTATTGGTATTATGTCTAGTATGCATAATTTATTTGTTTCCTATTTTATTCTCGCTATCGTTCTCAATTTACATTCCAGTATTTCTAATATTATTAACGCTTGTCGGGTTATGTATAATATGGATTTTGAAACGATTCAAAAGCTGGATTATTGAAGGTGTTGATACCTGGCGCTCATTATCATGGTTCGCCAGAACGAGACAAATTGCTTTGAATCTCATGGTATGGATGCTGGATTTCAGCTATCTGTACTTGATAATACGAGCCATAGGAAAAGTAACAATTCCGTTTCTGCATTCGGTTATATTCCATATCGGTTCAATTGTATTCAGCATCTTAACATTTGTACCTATGGGAATCGGTACGGGAGCTATCAGTTATGTCTATTTGGCTAAGCAGTATGGCTATCCCGAAGAGGTGATCATACTTGCAACTATATCCGCCAAGTTAATTTATCTGTTGCTGCTGATAACTTTATTCATAATCGGGTTAATCATTCAATGGATGAATCAAACCAAACATCGAGGTGCATAGCTTGAAGAAATCCTGTTTAATTATCATCCCTGCATACAATGAAGAAGCGTCTATAGGGAACGTTCTTCTAAAGTTGATATCAACGACTTCTTATATTGCGGATGTCATTGTAGTGAACGACGCTTCCAAGGATCAAACCGCAAAGATTGCCCAACAGCACCATGTACAAGTTATTAGCCATTGCACCAACCTTGGATATAGTAATGCAATATTAACAGGCCTTCAGTATGCAGATAAGCATGGATATCTTTATGTTATCCTTTTTGATGCAGATGGCCAACACGATGCGAATGACATTCCAAAAATTTTTGAAGAGTTGAGAAAATCCGATGCCGATGTAATTATCGGCTCAAGATTTTTGAGGCCGAGTGCGTACAAACACGCTTTTCTGCGAAGAATCGGAACTTCTATATTCACCACTGCCATTAGCTGGATTACTGGGAAACTTATCACAGACCCAACGTCCGGATTTCAGGCTATTCGTAACCACGCCTTTAGATATTACATTCGATCTGGGAATTTCCCTGAATATCCGGATGCCAATATTATTATCCTCATGCTTAAATTAGGGTTCCGAATTCGGGAAATACCCGTTACGATGCACACCCGACTTCACGGCAAAGGTATGCACGATTCATGGATTCGTAATATCAAGTATACGATCAACATGTTTTATTCCATTTTGTTTTCTGCCTTGAAAGCAACCACATTTAGAGATAGGGGAATGTTAGAATGATTGATGATAAGCTGATGCTGATCATTCGGATTATTGCCGTGTTGATAACCGTATATATGATAAACCAAGTTCGCATAAATCGCGTCAATGAAACTGAATCGCTTCTCTGGATGCTGAGTTGTTTCAGTATGGTGATCCTTGCTTTTTTTCCCAAGCTTTTGCACATATTGTCTATATCAATGGGGATAAAATATCCGCCGACAACTTTGTTTCTAATTGCTATCCTGATCATTCTCTTAATTCTTTATCGACAGTTTGTGAAAATTTCCAAACTTATGAATAAATCGAATGAACTCGTACGAACGATTGCGTTTATGCAACAAGAGATAGAATTACTTCATCATGAACATTCCTGGGTGAAGCATGAGGAGGGTAAATCCGAGTGAATATCTCTGTTATAGTGGTTACCTACAATGAAGAGGATAATATTCAGGATTGCCTAGATTCTTTAATCGCTCAGCAATATACTTTGGGGAAATTCGAAATCATTGTCGTGGACGGAGAGTCACAGGATCAAACCGCAGCAATCGTTCAGAAGTACGCAGAAATTCAAGATCAAATTAAACTGGTTAGCAACCCCAAACAAACCATTAGTTCGAATCGGAATGTTGGAGTCTGTGAGGCAGCTTATGATTTCATCGCGTTTACGGATGCGGATTGTATATGCCCGGTTGACTGGTTAGAAATTCTTGCTGGAGCGTTCAATAATCTTGAAGGAAACGTTAAAAATCTGGCAGCTGTTGGCGGAGGAAACACAGCAGGTGCAGATCAAGGTCCAGCCGCGGAAACCATTGCTATCGCTTTTGAATTTCCTTTAGCTTCACTGGGATCCGCACAAACTTGCCGATGGACCACTAACAAAAGAGTAGAAAGCTTGGCTTGTCTAAACGTGTTATACCGAAAGTCAGCCATAAAACAAGTTGGGGGATTCGATGACAACCTTGGAAACATGGGTGAGGATTGGGATCTCAACTATCGGTTACGCAAGAAAGGATACGAGCTGTATTATGTTCCGGGGGCAACTGTCATTCATAAAATGAGACCAACACTCCGTTCCTTCGCCAAGCAAATGTACAACTACGGCCAAGGTCGAGCCAAACTAATGAAAAAGCATAAGGAAATCGTGCAATGGAAATATCTACTTCCAATTGTTTTTTTGTCAGGGCTATTCTTATCCATACTTTTAACGACAGTCTATCCCTTTTTTTTACTGATTCCCCTACTGTATTTATTTATTATTTTTATAATGTCTCTTTCGAAAATTAATAAGATGTTTTTGTTATCGAGAATATTGATATCCATTCATTTTTGTTATAGCACGGGATTATTGAAAGGGCTTTTGAAGAAATAATAAAACACCATGCTGTGAACTATTTTTAAATTACAGATAAGATGCTATTCATATAGCCATGTTGATTCCGTATGGAGTCACGCATGGCTTCGTTTATTCTAGCGAAACAGATTGTATACACATTTTAGTATAAAATGTATAATTATGTATCATATTGGAAAGGGTGTGTGGTTATGTCGAATCGTGTGTTCCCATTGAAACGGGAAAAGCGTGATTTACGCGATTATCATTTTATGAGCACAGCGTTTAAGTCCCCGAGCGAGCTGCCCAAGAAGGTCGACTTGCGTTCAGACATGTCCCCCATTGTCGATCAAGGTGCACTCGGAAGCTGCACCGCCAACGCCATAGCTAGCGGGCTTCGAGAGTATTTACTCGTAAGCGGTCAGGAGAAGTGGACAGCCCTTTCTCGGCTTTTCTTGTATTGGCACGAACGTAAGCTCGAAGGTCATGTGGGTGAAGATTCAGGGGCATATATCCGAGATGGGATGAAAGTGCTCCAGAAGATTGGCGTTTGTCCAGAGGATGATTATCCATATAATATTGCAGATTTCAGAGATATTCCCGGTCCCAAAGCAGAACGGGATGCAGCAAATTACAAAATTAACGACTATCATCGGATCACCGACTTATATGCCCTTAAGGCAGCACTGGCTGAGCAATCACCCGTTGTTATCGGCATGATGTTATACGAGAGCTTCCAATCTCCTGAAACAGCCCAGACAGGTAAAATTCCGGTTCCGAAGAAAAAGAGTGAACGTGTGTTGGGTGGACATGCCATGCTGGCAGTAGGGTATGTGGACCGTGGCCAGTCAGGTCATGTCATCGTGCGCAACAGCTGGGGCGAGGACTGGGGAGATCAAGGTTACTGCTACATTCCTTATAAAATGTTTCAGGATCCGGACAGTGTGATGGATATGTGGACGGGACGATAAATGAAAAGCAAAAGGCACCACATCACTGTGGCGCCTTTTTTCTATTTCAACTGAAAATTAGTAGCTATGATTGCATCAATATTCTGTTTCTCCGCTGGATCCTTGACAATAAGCTTGTTTAATAAATCATTGTCCGCAGTTCCTTGCTTCTGAAGAGCAGCCAGATACCACCTAGCGACGACCCGGTTCGTCTGATCATCGAACTTATCATTAACATACGGTTTAATCGTATTAGCTGCACCAGCATAGTCACCACGCATGTAGTGAACTTGACCAACATTGAGGGACATACTTGGAGTCAAAGCGAACTCGCGTCCTTGTGCTTGCTCTTTAGGCAGATTCTTCAGGGAATCAATGCGAGCCAGAACCTCATTGTAAGTGGCAAGTACATTGTCGAGCTTTTTATTCGTATCTTGTATATTATTCTTTTGAATGTCTTGGTTTGCGAGTTCGATATTTAAAGACATGCTTTTTTCATAGAGATCAATATACCAAGGATAGTTAGGAATTTGAGCGGTGGACCAATCTAACGCTTCTTGGGTTTTGCCTTTAATCAGAAGCATATTGAGCTGCTGCATCGCCACCATGCGGTTATGCGGTTCCTTTTTCAACAATTGATTGAGAAGATCTTGTGCTTGATTGAAAAAGGTTTCTGCTTTCTTCGGGTCTTCCTTCTGCATCTGATTAGAAACTTGAAGAAGAATGCCGATTCTGCTGACCTGTCCTGTTAATAAATAGTCTGGATGAGCAGGATGCAGAGAAATCGCTTTGTCCAAAGGAGCGACGACTTGGTTGTAATCTTTACTTTTTTTGACAACTTCAAGTGTTTGTTTATAAGAACTATTCGCTGAGACTAATTGAGCTGAGATATAAAACATTACGATCGACAAGACTGCCAGGACCGCTGGGAACATTTTGTGAAGCGCAAGTGAATTAGACTTTAATCGTATCGGAGCCGAAGTACTGTTACTCAACATCCCACCTAGAGCAAGGAACAGAATAGCACCCAAATACACATAGCTTAAATCAAAGTCAATCATACTGTGGATCAAGAGAGAAATCGTTACGATGAAAAATAGGAAGTGAAGATCTCTTTTCTCCTGTGAACTTTTAATATAGCTTCGAATATAGAATACCATGACAGCAATCACGAAACCGATAAAAGCAAGGAATCCGAGCGCTCCAGCTTCAACCAAGTATTGAAGAGCGAAGTTATGAGCCTGACGACTTGTATACGGGTTGTTTTGATACTTCTCATATAAAGAAGCCCAAGCGCCACCGCCTGCTCCAATAATCGGATAATCCGACCAGAGCTTCACTGCATCTTTGTAAAAAGTACCGCGCTCAAGAACGCTATGTTGTTGGAAGTTAATATTTTCGATACGCGTTTTCACGTTGTCTGGAAGAATGTTTTTAAAGCCAGTGTCACTTAGGATAAGAATGGCTCCTACTACCCCAATAACAATTGCTGCGATTGGAAGAATGAAAGTAGCAAATTTCTTTGAATCGAATCGAGCCGTTATACGCTCTAACCAAGGAGCAGCGAAGCGTTGAATAACGATAGCTAGGACAGCGAAAACTATTGATGCTATCAGCAAGATTGACCAACCGTGCCAGGATTCTGAAGCACTAGGCTGCTTTTGTAAGCCGATTCCGATATCTGTTACTTTTTCTAGGATAAGCAAAGATGCAGCGAAAGCTAAACCGAATTGAATAAGTGCTAGAATTTGTCTACTAATCGAAAAGAAGAAAAGCATAATTAAGAAAACAACCGGAATAACTACAATCGCACCACGAGAGAGTGTCAACCAGAATGAAACAATGATAGGCACTAACATGATTGCATGTGGGAGAACTACGTACCATTTACGAGACTTCACAATGAAGAACAGTGCCCCAAGAGATAATGTGATTAAAAAGGCAGCATACGTATTTGCATATTGGAAAACTGATGTTAAACGTAAACCGTTAGAGTCCGTCATGATCGCATCACGGTATAAATATGGATTAGCTGCATCCATCAGAGCGAACCATCCTACCAAGTGCCCAGCGAAGTTTCCATTACCTAACCAGTACAAAAGTCCGAAGAGGACAATGAAGTAACCGGAAATAATTAACAAACTGGCAAGAATCGACGTGCCAAGCTTGTTTTTTGTCAGAAATACACCTAAAATGAAGAAGGTTGCATACAGCATTTGGATGTAAACCATATTCGTTGCCAAATAATGAGAGGCCGAATTCGATAGCGAAATCACGTAAGTTAGCGGCATCAGCAAGACCAGAATGGTCAAAACATCTTTCTGTTCTTGAAGTTTAAATACAAAGAATGCGAGGATTGCAATTAGTAGTAATATGATTGAGGACCATACGGAAGCGGAGTAAATTGTTCTCTCAAAATCGTAAGTTCCACCATTGAACAACGCCCGTTGAAACGGCGCCCAGAACATAAACAAGCCTGTAAACACTACTAAAATCCAAAAAATAACAGAGCTCTTCTCTGTCGTAATCGTTCCATTCGCTTTTGCACGCGAAGCCGCGTAGGCATTCTTACTTGCACTCATGACAAAACAGTCTCCTTCTTCGCTAAAGTTCGACTTTATTTTAGCATACTGGAAGAGGGTTTCCAAATGTAAATGTCTTAGGCGCTATTTTTCTATATTAATATTTACAAAATTTCCAATAGACAAAAATCGACAATATTGGTAGACTTTTTGGCGGTGAACTAATGAAATGAATAATGGTATATTTAAATTGCTTTACAAGACAGCAGTATACGGAAAAAGAATTTTAAATCCCCTACTCTCTCCAAAACTAAAGAAATTAGTTAAGAAAACACTGCTTGCAAAAGCATATCCACTTGATGAATTTTCCTTGAAAAAAGAGATGGATTTTAATCAATTGGAAGATATGAAATTAGGAATTAATCTAGTTGGTTATTCAAGAGCTGAGATGGGAATTGGAGAATCTTGTCGTATCGCTGCTAAGAGCTTAAATGCTGTGGGTTTCCCTTTTGGAATTATTAATTTTAAAGGAACGAACTCTTCAAGAATGTCGGATAATACCTGGCAGCATAGAGAGATTAAAGATCCGTTATATAGATTCAATATTTTTCATATAAATGCTGAACAAATGATGGAAGTCTATTCAAGCAAAGGAAATGAAATATTTAAGAGCAGATATAATATTGGTTATTGGCACTGGGAATTACCTGATTTTCCTGATGAATGGGTAGAAAATTTTAAATTTGTTGACGAAGTTTGGGTACCATCCAATTTTGTACTTGAATCTATCTCCATGAAGAGTCCTGTTCCTGTAATTAAAATTCCACATAGTATTGAAGTTATCATTGAAAAAGATCGTGCTAGACAATATTTTGATCTTCCCGAGGGCCCTTTTTTATTTTTGTCCATGTATGATGCGCATAGTTATCAAGAGCGCAAAAACCCCGAAGCTGCAGTTAAAGCATTTAAACATGCTTTTTCTCCTGAAGATGTAAATGTAGGATTAGTTATCAAAGTTAACAATTCAAGATCAACTCCGGTTGAGATGAAGCGTTTAGAAGAAATGATTCAAGGTTATAGCAATATTTATCTACTAAAAGAGACATATGATCGAAATGATGTTAATGCTCTATTAGCAGTAATTGACTGTTTTGTCTCCTTACATCGTTCAGAAGGCTTTGGACTAGGACTAGCAGAAGCTATGTACCTAGAGAAGGCTGTGATAGGTACAAATTGGTCTTCTAATGTTGATTTTATGAAGCATGATAATTCCTGTTTAGTTGACTATGAATTGGTACAACTGGATAAAGATTATGGCCCCTATCAGTCTTATCAGTACTGGGCTGAGCCTGATGTTAATCATGCAGCTTTTTATATGAGGAAACTTGTAGAAGATAAGGAATTTTATTTGAAAACAGCTCGAAATGGAAAAAGAATGATTAAAGAGCAATTTTCGCCTGAAGCGATAGGGACTCTTATTCAAAAAAGATTGAAATATATAATGTAAGATTTAAGTTGCGGAGGTAAAATAATGAAGACGATTACTTCTGTAATCATGGCTGGTGGCAAAGGTGAAAGGTTTTGGCCCAAAAGTAGAACTAATCTACCTAAGCAGTTTTTAAATATATCTGGTAATAAATCAATGATCCAGCAGACAGTTGGAAGGCTTGAATCATTGATTGATATCAGTCAAATATTTATTGTGACGAATGAATTGTATGCTGAATTGATTCGTGGTCAAATACCACATTTACCAGTTGAGAACATTATTATTGAACCTATTGGTAGGAATACAGCACCATGTATTGGTTTGGCATCATTAATAATTGAAGAAAGATTTCCGGATAGTACGATGATTGTATTGCCCTCAGACCATATCATTGAAAATGAAGAGGGATTTATTAAGATCTTGAAGGCAGCTGTGCAAGTGGCTCAAGTAAATGATAATTTAGTAACGTTGGGGATTTCACCTACATATGCGGAAACAGGGTACGGCTATATTGAAAGTACTAGAGAACTACAAGTTATTGATGATTTAGAAGTTTATAAAGTAAATCGATTTGTTGAAAAACCAAATGCAGAAACTGCGGAAGCTTATTTTAATTCAGGGAACTTTTATTGGAACAGCGGTATTTTTATTTGGAAGGTTTCGACAATCAGATACTATATTAAATCATTCATGCCGGAAATGCATGATATCTTAGAGACCATGAAGCAAGGGTTTAACTTACAAAGTCGACAAAAAATAATTAGATCGGAATTTACTAAAATGCCAGATCAGTCAATTGATTATGGCATAATGGAAAAAGCAGAACATATTTATGTCATACCTTGTAAACTTGGATGGGATGATGTGGGTAGTTGGACTGCTTTGGATAGAATTAATGACCGTGACGATGATGGCAACGTTATCCGCGGTAATATACTTAATATAGATACTAAACGATGCATTATAGAAAGTAATAATGGCAAGCTAATAGCGACATTAGGTATTGAAGATTTGATTGTTGTTGATACAGACGATGTTACTTTAATATGTACAAAAGACAAAGCACAAGAAGTAAAATTACTTCTTAAAGCATTAAGAACCCAAAAGTTAGATCAATACTTATAAAACTACTTAGGAGAGATATTAATAATGTCACAAAAAAGCGCATTAATTACAGGGATTACTGGTCAAGATGGTTCATATTTAGCAGAGTTACTTCTTTCGAAAGGTTATAAAGTTTATGGTCTTAGAAGAAGAACAAGTTCTCCTATAATGGAGAACATTGAACATATCGCTAATGAAATTGAGTTTATTGAAGGTGATTTGCAAGATCTTGGCTCACTTATTCAAGCTGTACGGATATCTAATCCAGATGAAGTTTATAACCTTGCAGCACAATCATTTGTAGGGACATCTTGGGTTCAACCAGTTCTAACAGCGCAATCAACTGCAATTGGTGTTACTAATATGCTTGAGGCTGTTCGATTAATTAAACCTGATTCACGTTTCTATCAGGCGTCAAGCAGTGAGATGTTTGGTAAAGTAGTGGAAACACCACAAGTTGAAACAACACCATTTTACCCGCGGAGTCCATACGGAGTAGCTAAAGTGTATGGGCACTGGATAACAGTGAACTATCGTGAAAGTTTTGATATGTATGCTTGCTCTGGAATATTATTTAATCATGAGTCTCCAAGACGTGGGGTTGAATTTGTAACACGTAAGGTAACTGATGCGGCTGCTCGAATTAAACTTGGGTTGCAGAAGGAACTTCGTATGGGTAATTTAGATGCCCAAAGAGATTGGGGATTCGCAGGTGACTATGTAAAAGCGATGCACCTTATGCTTCGGCAAGAATCTCCTGATGATTATGTTATATCCACAGGTGAAACACATACAGTTGAGGAATTAGTGGATATTGCTTTTGGGCACGTAGGATTAAATTGGCAAGATCATGTTGTTATTGATCAAAAATTCGTTCGCCCTGCTGAAGTTGATTTACTGCTGGGGGATCATTCAAAAGCAAAAGCAAAATTAGGCTGGAAACTAGAAGTAGGTTTTAAACAATTGATTACTATGATGGTTGAGAGCGATCTTGAAAAAATCCAAAAAAGTTTGAGATAGAGGGTGGATTTGAGTGAGAGCTTTAATCACTGGAGTAACTGGATTTGTGGGAAAACACCTGTCAGCGTATTTAATAAATCAGGGTTATAAAGTATGGGGGATAACTCGTAAGAGTTCCCCTACTTCTGTTTATATTAATGGAATAAATCTTGTGAGTGTTGATTTAGATAAAGAAGCTGAAATGACGGATTTAATTGACTTGATTAAGCCTGATTATATTTTTCATTTGGCTGGTTGGAGTTCTGTAAGGTTATCTTGGGCGAATGCACATAGTACTTTCGAGTCGAACGTTTTAAATACAATATGCCTTCTTGAAGCTATTCGAAAAAGCACTGTTTCTAAATTGGTAAAGGTTTTAACAGTAGGCTCATCTGAAGAATATGGTCAAGTAGATACTACTGAAATGCCTATTAACGAAAATAGCAACCTGAAGCCAATTAGCCCATACGGAATTTCTAAAGCAACTGTCTCTATGCTTGCAAAGCAATATTTTGATGCTTACAATCTGCAGATTATCCATGTCCGTCCTTTTAATCATATTGGTCCTGGTCAAGGGGAAGGGTTCGTAACTTCAGATTTCGCCAAACAAATTGTACAGATAGAAAACGGGCAAATATCGCCTAATATAAGCGTGGGTAATTTAGAATCGGAACGAGATTTTACAGATGTAAGAGATATTGTGGCTTCTTATGAATTGCTACTGAGGATTGGAGAAATCGGAAAGATATATAACGTATGTTCAGGACGACCAGTGCCAATAAAAGTTATATTGAAAAAATTTATTGAATTAAGTTCATGTAAAGAAATTAAAACTATAGAAGATCCTAATAAAATGAGACTGTCAGATTTTCCATGTTATATTGGAGATCCAACTAAAATTAAAACAAGAACAAATTGGACAAATTCTATAAGATTGGACCAATCACTATTAGACATATTAAATTATTGGAGAAAAGAACTTAGTATTTCTAAGGAACCATTCCTATAATGAAATAATTTGGAGTTTGAACAAAAAGAGCGCCTCCTGTATGCTGGGTCTCGAATGCGTTCACATTCATGCCCTAATTAAAAGGAGGACGTTCAAGATGAAGTATAAAATGAAACAAAAGCAAAATCAACGGATTGAAAGAATTACCGATTCGACATTGGTTGTAGGTGCAGACATTACCCGAGGTGAGTTAAGGAGGGATTGCTAGTTTAACAATGACCGTGAGGGTTGACGAAATTAGCGACATGGATAAAGGAGATGCGGCTGGTTCTTCACAAACAAACATTGTTTTGTGAATTGAACCTACCGGACACTACTGGTTTCCACTAGCCCAATTCCTTTAAGAAGAAGGCGTGTGGTCATTGTCAATTCGCATCATGTGAACAAAAGCAAAGAATCGAAGACATTCGCCAACGAAAAGCGACTGCTAATGGACTGCTAAGGTCATAGCGGATTTTGTGCGAAATGGTAACTACGAAGATAACATAGTCAATGTACTCTGTCCTCAAATGATCACTCAGTTACAAATGGTAGCTTAACAATTTCAACTTCGTTTACTTCCTAAATGCAGCAAAGAAAGCCAAGAGACAATTAAAGCACGGAGAAGCCGTAGTTTATTCACCATAAGAGGCAACGACCCCGTAAAAGAGCAAGAAACGGCCTTCACCCCTTGAGAGGATGAACGAAGGAATGTTAGGGCAATGACCCGGTGCGGTATGGGAAGATAATCCCCTAGGGTGATACGTGGAGATCCAAAGTGCGATCATATTCGCATTCAAGGACTTGGAATTAACTTCCAATCTCTGCTCCCCCATCGGCACCGAGGTAAATTATGGTCCATCATTCCCTCAAAAGATCAATGGCTGAAATCGTTAGATTCAATGAAAAAAGTAGAAAATCTTATTTTATAGTGGGAGTTACCCTATGTTTAAAAAAATTATAGAATTGTACAATTATAGAGAGATGTTGAAGAATCTAATTATAAGAGATTTGCGAACAAGATATAGGGAATCAATATTAGGTTTCTTTTGGACATTGTTAAATCCACTGTTAATGTTAGTTATATATACAATTGCTTTTAAAACAATACTAAGAATGGATATGCCTAACTATAGCGTATTCCTGTTTTCTGGTCTGCTCCCTTGGTTATATCTTCAAACTGTTGTATCCTCGAGCACCACAATTATAGTAAACAATAGCGGTATTATAAAAAAAGTCTATTTCCCCTATGAAATTCTAGCAATAAGCGCAACAGTATCAGGTGCAATAAATTATTTATTGACGCTATGTGCCCTATTTGCTGCAATGATCTTTTTTCAAGTTAGTTTTACATTATCTTTATTGTTTTTTCCCTTGGTTCTTCTAATACAAATGATATTAATTTTAGGATTAAGCTTACTTCTCTCATCAATAAATGTTTATTTTCGAGATGTAGAACATATTGTGAATATTTTTTTTATGGCATTATTTTATCTTACACCTATTTTTTATCCTATTTCAATGGTGCCTGATAAATATCGTTTTCTTTTTCAATTAAACCCTATGACGCGTATTGAGCAAGCCTACCAATCAATATTCTATTATGGTAAGTTTCCTGATCTACAAATTCTCTTTATGTCACTTCTATTTTCTTTGGTAATATTTATAGTTGGCTTTTTTACCTTTACAATATTAAAAAAGAAATTTGCAGAAGAGTTATAAATTTGAAGGGATGTTTATTATGAACCATGCAATAACAGTAGAAGGGTTGAGTAAATCCTTTAAAATATATATAGAGAAACCTACTACATTAAAAGAAAAAGTTTTATTGTTAAGAAAAAATTTATATAAAGAAATACCCATTGTCAATGATGTTTCTTTTGAAATCAATCAAGGCGAGATGGTCGGTTTAATAGGTCAAAATGGTTCAGGTAAAAGTACAATATTAAAATTGCTTACAAGAATTATCTCTCCTGAGAAAGGTTCGATAAAAATCAATGGCCGGGTTTCTAGTCTTTTAGAATTGGGTGCTGGATTTCATCCCGATTTCACAGGTATAGAAAATGTTTACATGAATGCTTCAATATTTGGATTGACAAAAAAAGAAATAAATAAAAAGCTTAAGGAAATAATTGATTTTGCAGAACTCGATGAGTTTATTCATAATCCTGTTCGAACATATTCATCTGGAATGTATATGAGATTGGCATTTGCAACTGCCATTAATGTTGAGCCAGACATTTTACTTGTCGACGAGGTATTAGCAGTTGGAGATGCTTCATTTCAAAGAAAATGTTTAAAGCGTATCACAGAATTAAAAAATAGTGGAAAAACTATAGTTTTAGTTACTCATGACCATTCAATTGTTGAAAGACTTTGTGATCGTGCCATCTGGATCGATTCAGGAAGAATACAATCAGATGGACTTCCAAAAGAAGTGGTAAATAAATACCTTCAATTCCTTGCTGAAGAGGATGCAGCAAAAGAAGATGATTCGATTAATGAAATTTCCAAGGATTTAGTTGGGAATAGTTTAAAAGTAGATATGGTACCTACTGAAGATGGAAATTCCAATAGTAATCGATGGGGAACAAGGGATTTTGAAGTTTTGAGTGCAAGAATATTAAAAGAAAATCAAAATAAAACATTATTTAATCCAGGAGATACTTTAATAGTTGAAATGGATTATAAACAAAATAATCAATCAGTTGCAGAACCTGTATTTGGGATCGCGATTCATACCCTTGATAAAATAAGAGTTTACGGAACGAATACAATAATTGATAACTTAAATTTATCGAAAATTCCCAAAGTAGGTACGATACGTTTTATTATTGAGAACCTTAATTTAGTTGATGGAGATTATGAGATAGATATTGCAGTTCATGATAAGAATGGACTTATGTACGACTATCAAACAGCTATTAAAGAATTCAGAGTTATATCAGATATAAGGGATGTTGGCATTTATAAAATTCCACATATGTGGGATATAGAAGGGGCGTATAAACTGTGAAGGATTTTTTTAATTTAGATGCTGATATTCAAGCGGATGTAATAATGGATATTATAAAAAAGAAAAAAGAAAATAGACAACAGCTTCTAGTGAAAGAGGAAATTAATGAGAATCCTCTTGCAGACTTAGAGTGGAAAATTAAGGAACTTAAAGATAATAGCAACACTATTCCAGTACCACAAAATGTAAGGCATAGATTTATAAAAAGGGTAATAGGGAAGCTAATCAGGACCTATACACGACAACAAGTTCATTTCAATCAATCAATTACTTCTTTAGGTGAACTTGTATTACACCATTTGCAAAATATGTATGCTAGAAATAAACAAGATAGTAATGAAGTACTCAAAAAAATACAATATTTAGAGGAAAAAGTCCGTTTACTACAAAGTAATCAGGAGATGTATATTTCCGAAGCTGAAAAAAGTATTAATTTGCAAGATAAAAAAATGATAAGTTTCGAGGAATTAGAGATTCAGTATTCAAATATAAATGAGTTAGTAATAAGTGAAATTGATTCGAGAATAAGCACAACAATAACTAATGAGTTAGAGAAGTTTCACAATTGGATACATAATCTAAATGAATCTTATCGCAAAATGGACAATTCAATTGATATGTTAAAAGATAGATTCGAAAGGATTGATCAATTAAACTTATGGCTGAAGAGCTTGGATGAGTCTCATAAAAACTTAAATAAATGGGTTGAACTAATCAGTAATAGAGCAGAAAAAACGGAAAATTTCCAAGACCGTATCAGGAAAGAACTATTTGCTGAAATAAAATTCAATGGAACAAAATTGGAAAAAACTAGCAATATTGAATCGAGAATTATTAATAAAACCAAATATCATAATATGGTAAACGCTAAAGATGTAAGAATAAATTTGGGTTCTGGTACTCTTGTTAACGATCAATATCTTAATGTTGACATGCGTGAATTGGAAGGAGTAGATGTAGTTGCAGATGCACGAAACTTGCCTTTCCCACAGAATAGTGTTAATGAATTATTCTTATCACATGTAATTGAACACTTTTCTGAATCAGAAATGAGAAATAATATATTACCTCATTGGTACTCCATTCTAGATGTTGGTGGGAAAATAAAAATTATATGTCCTAACTGGGAGTCAATGCTGAATTCATATGCTTCTGGCGAGATCACATATGATGAATTGAAAGAAGTGACTTTTGGTTCCCAAGAATATGAAGGGAATTTTCATTTTAATATGTTTACTCCTTTGACATTGATTGCTCTTATGGAGGAAATTGGATTTTCAAATATTAATGTTATTTCTGAAAGCAGAAAGAATGGTTTGTGTTTTGAAATGGAAATTGAGGGAGAACGAGTTAAATGAGAGTATTTCAATTACTCGACGCTTTAGATTATGGTGATGCAGTAAGTAATCATGCTATTGAGATAAATAATATGCTTATTGAAATGGGTATTTTTACAAAAATTTATTCTATTTACGCACATCAAAAAGTTGATACTTTTAGAGAATCAATAAATGAGATAAAAGTTAAGAAAGATGACGTAATTATATTTCATTTTTCCGGGAAGTCTTCACTTTTAAATAAAATCAATAGGTTAAGATGTAAAAAAGTTTTAATATATCACAATATAACACCTCATCATTATTTTGAAGGCATGGAACCTCATTATACACAATGTTTAGATGGACGTATGCAATTGGAAGAATTGGTAGGAATGTTCGATTTATATCTAGGGGATTCACAATTCAATGTAAGTGAATTATTAAATTTGGGATGTGAACCTTCTCGTGTTATGCCAATTATTGTAGATTTAAAAATTAAGTCTAGTAAGAGAAAATATACGATATCGAATAACGGTACGAAGTTCTTATTTGTTGGTAGAGTTGCTCCAAATAAAAAACATGAAGATGTCATGCGAATTTTTGACTATTACTGTACTTACATTGATCCGAATGCAATACTTTATTTCGTTGGGAATTATAATGATTACATGCTTTACTATGAAAAATTATTGAATATTAGATCGAACTTAACAAGTGGAAGGAAAATTATTTTTACTGGTAAAGTTTCCAACGATGAATTAGTGCATCATTATAAGACAGCTGATGTTTTCCTTTGTATGAGTGAACATGAGGGGTTTTGTGTTCCTCTGTTAGAAAGTATGTCTTATGGTTTACCTACCTTTGCATTTGATAGTGGGGCAATTAATTCAACAATGGGAGCTTCTGGTGTGCTTATAACAGAAAAAAGGTTTGATGATATAGCTGAATTAATTGATATACTTCTTAACAAACAAGAGATTGCTCGAGAAATTGTCGAAAAACAATATCTTTGGCTAGATAATTTCACGAGGGCTAAATCAATTGGATTGTTAGCAGAAATATTGGAGGAAGTGAGGAACCTTTCATGAATGAGGAAAAACTTTCTTTTTCTATTGTAATATGCACTTATAATAGGGACGAATTTCTTGAAAGAACTTTGGTAAGTTTAAATAATTTAACATATTCGAATTTCGAAGTTATAGTTGTGAATGGACCATCTACAGATCGAACAGATAACATATTAAAAGAGTATAGTAACCGTATTAAAATCGAAAAAAATGATTTCGCCAATTTGTCCATTTCGAGAAATATTGGAATTAAAGCTGCAAATGGAGATATAGTTGCATTTTTAGATGATGATGCTATTCCAGAACCAAACTGGCTGAACCAGATTAAAGAATTATATGATAAATATGATCCTATCGGAGGTGCTGGTGGTCGAGTATATGGACCTGGAGGGGATCATTTCCAATTCCATAATGGTTATATAGATGTATGGGGCGAAGCTGTCACTAAATTAGAAGAACCCGGCATATATGTTCAATCAAACTCGGATAAATATAATATAATGATGGGTGTTAATAGTACATTTGACAGAAATGCTTTAATGCATGTTGGGGGATTCGACGAGTATTATGAATATTTCCACGATGAAAGTGATTTGTGTGCCCGATTAACTAGATCAGGGTATCCGATTTATCACCATCAAGAAGCATTTGTTCACCATGAGTTTGCAAGATCCCATATTAGAAAATCTAATTATAAATTAAATTGGTATCCTATAGTTAAAAACACAGTTTATTTTGGTGTAAAAAACTCAATTGAAATAAAAAGCTTGGGAAAACGATTAATTAAACCATTCCTCACTGCTAGAAAAAGGGCAATTGAGTTTGATCAGTGGCGTCGTCATGGAAATATAACTATCGAAGATTACAGATTATTTATGAAGATGTGGTGGAAGGGCGTTTTCCGTGGGTATATAGATGGGTTTTTAAGAAAAAGAAAAACAAACTATCAACTACAGAATGAACAAGTATTTATGAAATTTAACAAAGTATTTGCAGAACTAGATAGATCTATTATCACTATTGAAAATAGTAAGGAAGCTTTTGATGATAAAAAATTTGGTATTTGTCTTATTAGTAGACACTATCCTCCCTTTGGTAGTGGAGGAGTAGCGACCTATACAAGGGCGTTAGCGGAAGGACTTGTGGAAAAAGGATTTCCTGTCTTTGTTTTGACAACTAGTGTGCCAGCTAAAGAACAAAAAATTAATGGAGTTTGTGTAATACGAGTGGATTCAAATAATGTCAATGAAGAATTAAATTTCCTTGTGGATCAATACCCAATAACAAACCATAACATAAGAAGTTCTTTACAAATCTCGAATAAAATTGAAGAATTATATAATCAAGGTTTAATTAAAATCGTAGAAACTCCTTTATGGGATTATGAGGGGTTAGCAACGACGCAAATTGAAGGTCTGAAAACAATTGTTAGACTTGAAACACCCTTGAGGAAAGCAGCCGAAATGCAGGGTTGGAATTGGAATCATGATATGGAATTATCTGCTCATTTAGAGAAAAAATTAATTGAAACTTGTGATGGGGTTATTAGCATTTCCAATAATGTTAAAACTATTATTTCTCAGTTGTATAATATCGATTGGAGTAATATTAATACGAAAATCGTACCGTTAGGGTTACTTAAGAGCGATTATATTAATACTAAAGTATCACAAAAAAAGAAAGAAGAGATTATTAACATTTTATTTGTTGGAAGACTTGAACCAAGAAAAGGAATAGATCTTCTTTTGAAGGCTTTTCATAATATTGCTCAAAAATATTTACATGTAAAACTTAATATCGTAGGTAATAATAGCATAATTTTTGATAAAAACATGACAATGCAACAAATTTTTGAGAAAGAGGCTTCATCAGAATTATTAAATAGAGTAACTTTTTTTGGGGAAGTATCAAATGAAGAACTTGAAGAGAAGTACCAAGAATGCGATATATTTGTGGCTCCTTCAAGGTATGAGTCATTTGGTTTAGTTTACTTAGAGGCTATGAAATACAAAAAACCTGTTATTGGTTGTAATGTGGGAGGGATTCCAGAAGTCATAACAGATGGAATGACAGGGTTATTAGTTGAGCCATGTAACATAAGTGAACTTGAATTAGCTTTAGTAAAGCTAATATTGAACGAGAATCTACGTAAAGAGCTAGGACAGAATGCTTATGATAATCTATTGAATGTTTTTACTGTTGAGTCAATGGTCAACAATACATTAAAGGCTTATAATAGTTTTTTTCGTTGAAATATCATCTAAAGTCTTTATTGAGAGAATTGAAAATGCATTTATTTATAGTAAACTGAAGTAAATTTCTATGTTGTCCAAACATTTTAACATTTACTGGATTCCTAGTGTATGAGGAGCTATGGTTCATGATTGAAATTAAAAGATTATCGGCACTCGATTCATTAAGGGGAATAGCGGCAATAGGAGTTGCTTTTTTTTGGCATTATCAACACTTTAAACCAGAAGGAGGATATCCTTTTAGTCATATAGGCTATTGGTTTTATCATTTTGGTTGGAACTTAGTTGACTTTTTTTTTGTTTTATCGGGCTTTATTTTTACTTATGTCTATAAACAAAAAATATCTGAAAGAAAATTATTATTTCAAGAATTTAGTGTTTTAAGATTAAGCAGGTTGTATCCTCTTCACATTGTAACTTTATTAGTAGTAGCAATCATTCAATTTATTAGGTATATATCAATACATAATTTTTATATTTATCAGTATAATGATGTGTATCATTTAATATTAAATTTATTGTTTATTCAACATGGTTGGTTTGAATTAGGATTTTCATTTAACGCTCCTACATGGTCTATTTCTTCAGAGGTAGTTGCTTATATATTGTTTTTTTTCATCATATATTATAGTAAATACTATAAGTTATTTTTTATAGCTATGATATTTTTAGGACTTACTATTTATCATGCAAAATTAAATTCCCCCTTTTTTAATGAAGGAATAGCTAGAGTACTCATTGGCTTTTTTATTGGTTGTTTAACATGTGATTTTAACAATTATTTAGGTGAACTTATAAAGAAATATTTAGTATTAATTGGAATTGGAGTAATAATAATATTATCGGTGATAGCATCCATTTTTTATGGTCATAAAGTATTAGGTGATTGGGCATTAGTTTATACTATTATGTATTACCCCATAATAATAATTCTTCTTTTAAATATTGGGCTCTTAAGAGGAATACTTTCTTTAAAGCCTTTTGCATATATTGGTGAGGTATCGTATTCTATATATTTATGGCATTTTCCCTTGCAACTTATGGTAAATACATTGGATAATATACTAGAATTACATATTAATTATTCTTCTAAAAAGGTGTTTATTGGATTTGTATTGTTGACATTAATAGTTTCAATAATATCGTTTGAATTTTTTGAGAAGCCATTTTCAAAGTTCTTAAGAAGGAGATTTATTCCAACTAAAACATAATGTCAAAATGATTAATTAAATAGGGGGGGAGATCGATCTGAAAGGTATAATATTAGCAGGTGGGACGGGATCTCGTTTATTTCCCCTTACTAAAATAACAAACAAACACCTTTTACCAGTAGGTAAATACCCAATGATATTTCATTCTATAAATAAATTAAAAGATGCTGGAATTCATGATTTTCTAGTTGTAACCGGTATAGAACATATGGGAGATGTCGTTAGTCTCTTGGGTAGCGGACGTGAAATAGGAGTTAAATTTACTTTTAAAGTCCAGGATGAAGCCGGAGGCATTGCTCAAGCGCTTGGGTTAGCAGAACAGTTTGTTGGTGATGATCAGATGGTAGTCATTCTTGGGGATAATGTGTTCTCAGATAGTATTGTTCCTTATGTCGAGAATTTTATTTCACAGCAAGAAGGAGCAAAGATCTTAATTCAAGAAGTACATGATCCACAACGATACGGGGTTCCGGAGCTACAAGGTAAACAAATTGTGTCAATCGAAGAAAAGCCACTAGTTCCTAAAAGTCGCTATGCCGTTACCGGAATATACATGTACGATAGCTCGGTTTTTGATATTATTAAGACATTGAGCCCCTCCAGTCGAGGTGAGCTAGAGATAACAGATGTTAATAATGCTTATATCGCAAGGGGGCAATTGACCTATGATATTCTTCAGGGCTGGTGGACGGATGCTGGGACGCATGCTTCTCTTGCTAAAGCCAATGAATTGGCTAAGGACATCATTTTCCCCGATGAGTTTGGTAAATTAAAGCTGTAAGTAGGTGTATCTATGCAAGTAATTGGGACAGTGTTGGATGGAGTTTATATTGTAGAGCCTGATGTTCATGAAGATGAACGTGGCTTTTTTATGGAGAGCTATAGCAGTCGGAAGTTTGAACAATATCACATTGACTACCCTTTCGTTCAAGACAATCATTCACTCTCTGTTGATGCTGGTGTTATTCGTGGGCTTCATTATCAGTTGAATCCGAAGGCGCAAACGAAACTAGTTCGCGTCCTTTCTGGAGCAATTTATGATGTGGTGGTCGATATTAGACTTAGCTCCGCGAGTTATGGTCAATGGGTCGGGTTTATTCTTAGCGATACCAACAAACGGCAATTGCTCGTTCCGAAGGGATTTGCTCATGGATTTTGCACGATAGTACCCAATACTCAAGTGTTTTATAAAGTAGATGAGCATTATGCGCCTGAATGCGATAGGGGCATCCTTTGGAACGATCCTGTGCTTGGGATTGATTGGCCTACGGCGAAGCCTACTCTCTCTGACAAAGATCAAAGGCATCCTTTATTGCAAGATGCAGAAATCAATTTTGATTAGAGGGCGGTGGATTCATCTTGAAGCTACTAGTAACTGGCGGGGCGGGATTTATTGGGAGTAATTTTGTCATTTATATGCTGAATAAGTATCCCGATTATCAAATTGTCAATGTTGATTCTTTAACGTATGCGGGGAACTTGGAGAATCTGAGACAAGTTCAAGAGCATCCTAACTATACTTTTGTTAAAGCGGATATTGCTGACCCTGAGGCAGTGAATGAGCTGTTCCAGCAGGGTATTGATATAGTAGTGAATTTTGCCGCGGAGTCTCATGTGGATCGCAGTATTCTGGATCCGGGTATTTTTGTTAAGACAAATGTGGTGGGTACTCAGGTGCTTTTGGAAGCGGCGAAGGCTCATCAGGTTTCGAAGTTTGTGCAGGTTTCTACCGATGAAGTGTACGGCTCTCTCGGGGAGACGGGGCTTTTTACGGAATCTACTCCGCTTGAGCCGAATAGTCCGTACTCAGCTAGTAAGGCTGGGGGGGATTTGCTTGTTCGGGCTTATCATGAGACGTTCGGGTTGCCTGTGAACATTACACGATGTTCAAATAATTACGGACCGTATCAATTCCCTGAGAAGTTAATTCCTCTGATTATTTCTAATGCTCTGAGCGATAAGCCGTTGCCAGTTTACGGGGATGGGCTCAATATCAGGGATTGGTTGTATGTAGAGGATCACTGCAGCGCAATCGATTTGGTAATTCATATGGGGAAAAATGGAGAAGTTTACAACGTAGGTGGGAACAATGAGAGGACGAATCTGCAGATTGTAAGAACTATTTTACAAGAATTGGGCATGACTGAATCGTTAATCACTTATGTGCAAGATCGTCTTGGACATGATCGCCGTTATGGCATAGATGCGACTAAGATTACTGCTGAATTGGGATGGCAGCCGAAGTATCATTTTGAGACGGGTATTCAAGAGACAATTCGGTGGTACTTGGACAATCAGGAATGGTGGAAGAGAATCCAGTCGGGTACGTACCAAAACTACTACGCGAAGCAGTACGGGTCACGGTTGGGAGTGTAACGATGAAAGTACTAGTAACCGGTGCTAGCGGGCAGTTGGGCATGGATGTTGTTTCTGTACTGAAGTCGAGGTTCGAGATGTATGGGGTCGGAAGAGAACAGTTAGATGTGTCCGATCTTGAGCAATGTAAAGAGGTATTGAACAGTGTGCGGCCGGATGTTATTATTCATTGCGCAGCGTATACATCGGTGGATTTGGCGGAATCAGAGCAGGACAAGGCGTATTTGATTAATGCTTACGGTACAAGAAATATAGCGGTGGCTGCTGAAGAGATCGGAGCGAAGCTGTGCTATATAAGCACGGATTACGTTTTCGATGGTTCGGGTGATTCGGCATACACAGAGTATGACAATACCAATCCCCAGAGTGTTTACGGTAAGTCCAAAAGAGCCGGAGAATGGATGGTACAGAATTTTTCTCGGAACTATTTTATCGTGCGTACCTCGTGGGTTTATGGACTTCATGGAACGAATTTTGTGAAAACGATGCTGAAGTTGGCCCAAGATAGGGATAGGCTTAAGGTTGTCAGCGATCAGGTAGGTTCGCCCACGTATACGGTGGATTTGGCAAATTTCTTGGCAGATTTAGTTGAGACTAATAAGTATGGTATTTATCATGCTTCTAACTCTGGTGTTTGTTCGTGGTTTGATTTTGCCCAAGCAATATTTGAAGAAGCGGGATTGGTCGTTCGTCTAGAGCGGTGTACAACGGAAGAGTTTCCTCGACCGGCTCCGCGGCCTAGGTATTCGGTGATGGACCATATGTCCATTCGGGTTAATGGATTTCAGGATTTAAGGCCCTGGCGAGAAGCGCTGAGGAATTTCCTACAGCAATATCATAGAAGCTAATGATGAATGAGCTAAAGTTTAAACTATCATTAATTCTCATATCAAGTAAAGGGTAGACTGGGGCAATATTAATGAAAATCAAAAAGGCTATTATTCCAGCCGCTGGATTAGGAACAAGATTCCTTCCTGCTACTAAAGCAATGCCAAAAGAAATGCTTCCGATTGTAGACAAGCCAACTATTCAATACATTGTTGAAGAAGCAGTAGCTTCCGGTATCGAAGATATTATTATTGTTACTGGTAGAGGAAAAAGAGCCATTGAGGATCACTTTGATAACTATTTTGAATTAGAACAAAATTTGTTTGATAGGGGAAAATTCGACCTTTTGGATGAAGTTCAAAAACCTTCAAAGCTTGTAGATATCCATTATATCAGACAGAAGGAACCGAAGGGACTTGGACATGCCATATGGTGTGCGCGTAAGTTTATTGGAAATGAGCCTTTTGCAGTACTTCTTGGAGATGATATTGTGGTTTCTGAGACACCTTGTTTAATGCAAATGATAAATCTCTTTCACGATTATAAGTCCTCTGTCATTGGAGTAAAACAAGTTAGTGATGAAGAACGATGCCGATATGGAATTGTTGAAGCTGAGGAAGTTAGTGATCGAGTTTATAGGGCAAATAAACTATTTGAAAAACCTACTTTCGATGTTACTCAATCTAATCTAGCTATTATGGGCAGATATATTCTTACTCCTGAAATTTTCAATATCTTAGAAACTACTAAAATTGGGCGTGGTGGAGAAATCCAGTTAACTGATGCAATATCCGAATTAAACCAAATCGAGACTGTTTACGCTTTTGATTTTGTTGGGACAAGATATGATGTCGGGGAAAAGTTAGGTTTTATAAAAACAACAATTGATTTTGCTTTGGAACGCGAAGAGTTAAAAGAGGATTTGCTTGAATATTTAAAACAGGTTGTATTAACAAAATAGAAAAGAAATATGATGATTGTTTGGTGAATTTTGAGACTACTGGACTGAGGGATCAGTTTGGTGGTTTTTTTTGATAATCGATCTGTTATAATATTAGAGGGTATTATAGGTTTGATGGTGAGTTTAATTGTTAACGGAAGAAAAGATTACATTATTCATTTTTTCTCAAATTTATGTTTATTGGAGGATGTTTCCTCTTCCAATAGCCCCGAACCGTATTTTCATAAATCTTATCGTGCTCACGATTCATGATGGAAGCTATTGTTCGATAACCCATAAACGGATGTTTTGTGTAAAGCTCATTAATCCGGTGTTTGAGTGAGGCGTATTCCTCCGAGGATGGTGGAACCGGCTTGTAATATAGGCTGGAGCGGTTCAAGTTTAGTAGATCCGCTTGTACCAAGATTGCATGTTCGGGGCAGTCCCATTCCAATAGATCTATTCGTTTCTCTCGTGATAGATTTGAGGCTAGAGAGCTGTTAGTATGCCTTTAGGCGTTCTGATAGCTGTTTTGTGCGCGTATCTAATAAAGTCTGTGTAATCCCGGCGTGAGGTTATTCGAAGAACATATTGAGGTAATAGTCTGTAATAGTCATACTGAGGGATCAGTTTGGTGGTCTTTTTTTATATATTCGATGTGCTGTAATATTAGAGAGTATTTTAGGTTGGATGGTGAGTTGTTTGTTAACTGAAGAAAAGGTGAAGGCTTCAAATGAGGGTTTATTAGGATTACGAGGATTCCTTGCCTTGTCTGTAGTTATATATCATATTTATATATCTGGAGTTTTGGAAAAATATATATATGAATACCCGAAAGAAAATTTACTTTATTTTATTAATTATGTAGGACCGATATCAGTAAATATTTTTTTCGTAATTAGCGGTTTCTTAATCATTAAAAGTTTAACAAATAAAAAAACCATAAAGTTTTTTTTCTTAATAGGCTATTAAGGATTTATCCTGTATTTTTAACAATACATTTGTTCATTTTCACGGTAGGTCCTTTGATTGGTTATAAATGGATTTTTGGTATTGGATTTATACAGTATAGTATTCACTTTTTCTCAAATTTTTTTTATTGCCGGGGATGTTTCCTCTTCCGATAGCGCAGATCGTGGCGTGGTCATTGAGTTATGAACTTACATTTTATGTACTATCGGGAATTGTTTTTTTTATTTACAGAAATCAGTACTTGAATAATTATTTGAAATATATTTTTTATGTCTTTCTTGTACTTATTTGCATAGGAATCATTTATATACGACCCAATACTTTATTTTTTATTGTTGGCATAGCACTATTTTTAAGTGAAGACCAGATAAAGAAGTTGTACAAGCCCAAGAAAATATTATATTTTAACGGTAGTATCTTTCTTGTTTTAATTTATTTATCTTATGACAGGGAACCTTTCAATCTAATTCCAGCATTACTAAGTTTTCTGTTTTTCTTATCGATTATTACGGAGCATGGTTTAATATCAAAGTTCCTACAAATCAATTTACTAAAGTATTTGGGGAAAATTAGTTATAGTTTATATATGTGGCATACTTTGATTATGTTCCCCTTAAAAAAGTTAACGCCAAAAATAAGCTTATATGTAAACACCACATCGTTTACGTTTATTATTTTTGCAGTTTTAACTATTGCTTTGTCGATTATTACTTCCCATTTGTCGTATAAATATATTAAAATAAAATTAACCGATTTTATTAAACAGTTGCTGATAAGGAGAAAAAATATAAGCCTGTGAGACCAATTTTTAATAAAAAAAACAAACAGCAGAGTTCCCTAGACCTGCTCCAAGACACGCAAAATTCAGCTATTGAACATGAAGCAATCCATACTGATGGTTTTGAGGTTTACGGTCTTGACGTGAGGTGCTAGGACATTTTTGAAGGAGCTAGGAGAAAGTAAGGATGAAAACGGTTAGTATCCACATTGTTACTTATAATAGTTCAGAACATATTGATGACTGTTTGGAAGCTGTACTTAGGCAATCACAGCCCATTGAACAAATATTAGTAATCGATAATGCCTCAAAAGACAATACGTTAACTAAGTTAGCAAAATGGTCTGAGCAATGTACAATTGTTGAAAACAGAGTTAATAATGGCTTCGCTGGCGGACATAACCAAGCTATTCGGATGACAAACACGGATTATTGTCTAATTTTGAATCCTGATGTGGTTCTTGAGCGAGATTATGTACTTCATACGGTTATATCTTTAACAGATCATTCTCAAGCGGGCAGCGCAACAGGAAAGCTACTATTCAAAGCTGATTCCAATCAAATTGATAGTACTGGTTTAATCATTAACAAAGCACGTAGAGCCTTTGATCGAGGTGCACATCAGACAAGCGATCAGTTCAATCACGCTGAAGAAGTTTTTGGTGTATCTGGCGCTGCGGCTATGTATTCTCGTAAGATGATTAATGACATTAGCTTGAATGGCGAATTTTTTGATGAGGATTTTTTTGCATATAAGGAAGATGTGGATGTTGCTTGGCGGGCGCAGTTACTAGGCTGGAAGGCTTACTATGAGCCATCTGCTGTCGCGTATCACGAACGAGGCTGGAAGGAAGGCGGTAGGAGCAGTAAGCCGCTTTTTGTCAGAAGATTATCATACATTAATCGATATAAAATGATGGTGAAGAATGATCACGCAACGATGATTCTAAAGCATATCATTCCTCTGGCCATATATGAGTGCCTCAGCATTGCTTATGCTTTCGTGCGGGAACCGAAGCTGTTAGGGGCTTGGGATGATTTTTTTCGCAAGTATTCGGAGCTAAGGAAGAAACGAAGCATTATTCAAAGTAAGCAAAAAGTAAAACTTTCTGATATCAATAGATGGTTTATAAAATAACCCAAGTAAGATTAGCTAAATGAAGCTAGTCTTTTTTTAATCTAAAATTTATAAACCCATGTTATAATCAAAGTAACGAAATTAATAAAAATGAGGTTTTCAAGTGGATTTAAGTATTATTGTACTAAATTATAAAACACGCGACCTGACGTTAGCATGTTTACAATCTGTTTTCTCGTCAGCTACATATTACAAGTATGAGGTCATCTTAATCGACAATGCCTCCAATGACGGCATAATCCCTATGGTCAACGAGCAGTATCCACAAGTGGTCTCCATCGCAAACACCAACAACGTTGGCTTCTCCAAAGCCAATAACCAAGGCATCCGCATCGCCAAAGGACGATATGTCCTACTTTTGAACTCCGATACGATCGTTCAAGATGATACATTAGAAGTCATGCTCCGTTTCATGGACGAGAACCCCAACCTGGGAGCCAGCGGCTGCAAAATCGTACTTCCAGACGGTTCATTGGATAAAGCTTGTAAAAGGGGCTTTCCAACGCCCTCAGCGTCTTTTTACTATGCGTTTGGTTTTTCGAAGTTATTCCCTAAGGTCCCGCGCTTCAATCAATATCAGTTGGGCTACTTAAGTCCTGACGAAGAATACCCAATCGATTCACTCGTTGGTGCTTTCATGCTAATCCGCCGAGAGGCTATTGAGCAAGTGGGCATGCTAGATGAGGAATTTTTTATGTATGGTGAAGATATAGATTGGTGTTATAGAATAAAGGAAGCGGGTTGGGTGAATTATTATTACCCTCGCACTCAAATTGTCCATTACAAAGGTGCAAGCAGTCGTAGGAAGCCTTTTAAGATCATATATGAGTTCCACAGGGCTATGATTTTGTTTCATAATAAGCATTATCGTAAAAAGTATTCATGGCTGACGAATGCAATGGTTTACGCCGGAGTAGGCCTAAAGTTTTTACTTTCATTAGCCAAAAATAAACTAAAACCAGCGAGGTGATTTACATTGATTCGACAGAGTCAAGGGTTTTTGACTCAACTATATGCACTGGCCGACTTCATATGTATTCAGCTCGTGTTCCTACTTTCATGGTGGCTGAAATTTAGAAGCGGCTGGATTCCTTTTGATCCACCTCTTCCGTTCAAGCATTACATAATGTGGAGTGTCTGTTACGCAATAATAGCAATTATACTCAGTTATATGATGAACTTTTATACACCTAAGCGAAGGAAGCAATTCTCCTATGAGGTTCTGAAAATTATACAAGTCCATGTATTAAGCTTGCTACTGTTGTTAAGTGTATTGTTCATTTTAAAAGAAGTCGACGTCTCACGTTCTTATCTCTTATTATTCTTAGTCAACAATATCCTTTTCATCAGTTTTTATCGTTATATGATTAAAATCTCGCTAAAGCGTGTCCGGCAAAAAGGCTACAACAAGCAATTCATTCTTATTCTCGGTGCAGGCTCACTCGGCCGTCAGTTCTACACGAAGCTGAGACAGCATCCAGAGTTAGGGTATGAAGTCGTTGGATTCCTTGATGATTATCAGGAGAAACACGAAGTAACTTACCAGAGCTATAAGCCAATTATAGGAAAGATCGACGATCTGGAGTCCATATTGAACGATCTCATCATTGATGAGGTCATTATCGCACTACCTTTAGATGCGCATCGCAAGTTCGGCAGCATTATCAATGTCTGTGAAAAAATAGGCGTTAAAACACTTATCATACCGGATTTTTATGATTTCTTACCGTCCCGTCCTTATTTCGATAATTTTGCCGATATGCCGCTGATTAACGTACGTGATATCCCACTGGATGAGTTCCGAAATCGACTTTTCAAGCGAGCTTTCGATATTATTTTCGCTTCTATGGCTATTCTTATTACTTTGCCCGTTATGATTGCATCCATTATTGCTATTAAGTTAACTTCTCCAGGTCCGATCATTTTTAAGCAAGAGCGCGTAGGTCTAAACCGTAGAAGGTTTATGATGTATAAGTTCCGCAGTATGAATGTATTGGCAGAGAGTGCCTCCAATACGGAGTGGACGGTTGAAAATGACCCGCGGCGAACGAAGGTCGGTACCTTCCTCCGCAAAACGAGTCTTGATGAGCTGCCGCAGTTTTTTAATGTGCTTTTTGGACATATGAGTGTCGTCGGTCCAAGACCGGAACGTCCTTATTTCGTGGAACAATTCAAGGAAGAAGTTCCGAAGTATATGGTGAAGCATCATATTCGTCCTGGGATTACAGGCTGGGCGCAGAGCAATGGCTTGCGAGGAGATACTTCAATCGAAGAACGCATCAAGCACGACATTTTCTATATTGAAAATTGGACTTTTTTATTCGATATTAAAATTATTTGGAGAACGATTATTAACGGTTTTATTAATAAAAATGCGTACTAAAAATTTTTTCGCATCAACCGCATGATTCGTCAACATCTTCCCCATACTATGCATATACTTAGTATGCGGGGAGGTTATTATTATGATCGATCATGAAGACGCTTACCAGGATGATCATTTGTCGGTTGGCAAAGGGTTGATTGTTGGTGTTGTGTTCGGCTCCCTGATCTGGGCGGCCATTATTGCCGGTGTTGTGTATATGTGGTAGACGTATCTCATAAATAAAGAGGCTGCTGAGGCTATTTATAGCTCCTGGCAGTTTCTTTTTTTGTTTTGAAAGTGTCGGAAACTGAAGCACTAGCTAGAGACAATTATAAATAATCATGCATACGTTAGTTACAGAGGTGATCTAGCTGATGAATGTTATTGCCACAAAGCTGCCAGGGTTATTTATTATTGAGCCTGATGTTCATGGGGATCATCGGGGCTTTTTTATGGAAAGTTATCATCGTGCGAAATTGGCGGAGCATGGAATAGATATTCCTTTTGTTCAAGACAATCATTCTTTGTCTGTAGAAGTTGGAGTTTTGCGGGGACTTCATTTTCAGTTGAATCCTAAAGCTCAAACGAAGCTAGTTCGGGTTGTTTCAGGTGCAATTTATGATGTGGCTGTTGATATCCGTAAAAAATCTCCTACCTTCGGTGAATGGGTGGGTATCTTTCTAAGTGCGGCCAATAAGCGCCAGCTGCTTGTTCCTCAAGGTTTTGCTCACGGGTTTTGTACGACTGAGCCCCAAACTCAAGTGTTATACAAGGTGGATGAGTATTACTCTCCTGTACATGATAGGGGAATCTTGTGGAGCGATCCGGCTATTGGAATTGATTGGCCGACAGCTAATCCTATTTTATCGGAGAAGGATCAGAAGCACCCGTTGCTAAAAGATGCGGAGATCAATTTTTAAAAATTAGCTTTTGAAGTCTGTTAATGGATGGTTTTGAAGAAGGAAGAAAGGATATCGTTTGAATTAATTCTCGGGTATAATGAAATGTATATAGCTTCTGGTGTGGAGGTTAATCTTGATGAGTGAAATGATAGACCGTGAATTTCTAAGTGCGATACTCAGGAGATTGAATGAGATAGGCGCTGATGTTACGGCCATTAAAGATCGGGTAGAAAGTATAGACAGGCGATTGGGCAATGTTGAGGATCGGCTCACTGGCGTTGAGAATCATCTCACTGGTGTAGAGGATCGTCTCTCAGGTGTTGAAAATAGCTTGATAAAAATTGAAGAAACTTTACAAGATATCAAACAAGTTCAAATACAACAAGGTGAGCAGATTGCAGGTATTGGTGTTCCAATGATGGAGCATCCGGCAAGCATACGTACACTCAAATTGGTAAAATAAATGAGTAAGATTAGCTAACCTAATCTTGCTTTTTTTTTGCATACGCGTTCGCAAAGGAATTTCAGTTCTCTACTCAACTACAAGACGAGAGCATCTAATTTACTTGGCTTTTTTTAACACATAAAGAGGCTGCATGGGCTAATCAAAGCCAATGCAGCCTTTTTACCTATGAAACAGGATTAGATGCCTTGGAAGGACTTAATTTCATTGTATTTTTGAGCCCAGTAACAAGCGGTTTCTCAGCAAGTCTATAAGCTGCATAGCATAGGGGCACGACCATCGCCACAGTAATGAGATCCGTAACTAGAAATCCAAGCTGGTTAACCAAATGTGTCGCCACACTCAATTTCATTAAGATTGAAATAAACAATAGATGCGTTAGCAAAATCGTATATGAGGCATTTCCTAGCTTGCTCAGGATTTCCACCCAATAAGGCAACTGGAGTTGTTCAGGAACAGATGAAGCGCCTAATAGTACAAATGTAGCTGGTATGATGTAAAGCAGGTAATTGTGATAAGGGGCAAAAAGATATTTGTTGTTCACCCATATTAGCGCAAAGCCAAACAAACCTATACCAATCAACAATTTGTAGTGTTTATTTCTATGATGCTCCACCCATTTGGCCAATAAACAGCCTGTAATAAATTCCAAATTAACATCACTGAAGAGGAAGTTTAAATAGAAATGACGGTCAATATCAGCACCAATCAGAGGTACATGTAGAAAATGGCAAAGGGTTAATGTAACCCATATGGAAAGGAAGAGATAGGCTGGCTTTTTGCCAAGTGCCATGAGAAGGCTGAAAACCAAGTAAAAGAGTACAAAGTAACTTAACGACCAGGCAACTGGGAGTACCGGACCATGAGCTTGAGGCAGCAGTAGGAATGATTTGATGATGGTATCTTTATGTGTCTCATATCCGTAGCCAAAGCTCGGGACCATAAAATAAACGGGCAGTACAACGAGTGTAATTAGCCAGTAGAAAGGGTAGATACGTATTAGCCGATTCGATAGATAGGGAAGAACGCTCATTTTGGTTCCGATCTTATGGCCATATGTATGATACAGCAGAAAACCAGTAAGTACGAAAAAGAAATCTACACCACCCGATCGTCCTATAGCGCTGATCCCCAGTAAGTTGTATTGAAAGTACTTGAAGGACATGGCTGATGTATGAAACAGCAGCACAAAAAATGCTGCCGCTCCTCGTGAAGCTTGAAGCACGATTCTCTGATTGTTATTCAATAAAAACCCTCCGGTTCATGGTATTGATCCTACAAACCATCATGCCAGAAGATTATGAATAAATTATGTATACAATCTGAAAGGCTGCTGAAATGTTTAATAATTCCTTTATAAAACCTTTTTCAGGGCCAAGCCCCAACTCGTCTGCATAATCGGCCAAGTCCCCTCATATGCATGTACTATGTTGATGTTAATCATGAGTGAGGGGATGATCGAATGCGCCGGGTCACATGGGTGGTAGCAGTGGTGATGTGCTTAGCATTGGTTCTCGCGGGATGCGGGATGGGCAAGAAGGATGCAGGATCTATCGTAAAGGATTTGGATCATGTGATCAGCAAGTCGGGCAGTTATCAGGCTTCAGGCAGCATGATTTTGAACACAGGGCAGCAGCCGCAGGAGTATCAGGTGGAGGTGGCTTACTCGCCGGAACATTTCTACCGCATTTCGCTTACGAATGCGGGGAAGGACGTCACGCAGATCGTGCTGCGTAATGAGGAGGGCGTGTTTGTACTTACCCCGCATCTCAAGAAGAGCTTCCGCTTCCAAAGCGATTGGCCGGAGAATCAGGGGCAGGTGTATCTGTTCCAGTCTCTTGCGAAGAGTATAATTGCGGATAAGGATCGCCAATTTACGACGGATAATGATGCCTACGTGTTCGATGTTGCAGCCAATTATCAAAATGAGCAGCTGTCACGCCAAAAAATTTGGCTGAATAAGAAGACACTCGCGCCTAAGCAGGTTCAGGTGTCGGATGCGAATAAGAATGTATTGGTTCAAGTGAATTTTACGAATTTTGAATTCGATGCTAAGTTCGACAAGGACTATTTCCAAATGGAGCGCAATATGACCAGCTGGAATTTGAAGTCTTTACCTACGATGGCTGGTGCAGCGGATGCCAATCACCCAGCAACAGGTGATAAGTCTGTATCAGATAAGAATCTGTCAGCAACAGGCGGTCAATCTGATCAAGCAGCTGGCCAAGCTCAAGATGGGCAAAAGGCTACAGCGACTAAACCTGGAACAGATACGACGAAGTCAACTGCCGCGGCAAGCAAAGCGCAAAGTATTGGTATCATCGAGCCGTCCTATTTGCCAAAAGATGTAGTGAAGCAGGATATCACGGATATGAAGCTTGGTGAGGACGCAGCGGTCCTTTTGAGATACAAAGGGAAGTACAACTTCAGTCTCATCGAGGTGAGACCACAGGCCAAATCAGTGTCCTTACAACCGGGTACGATTGTTGATCTTGGATTCACGATTGGCGTGCTCACGGGGGATGAGAAGAAGACGCTCACTTGGACGAATGACGGCGTAGAGTTCAGATTGTCGACTGGCGATTTGCCTACGAATGAAATGATCAAAGTCGCTATGGCGACTGAGGGGCAGTCCGGGAAATAAGAATATATTGTGTCAATATAAGCTGAAAAAAGGGAAACTCTGTACGATTTGTGTAGGTGTTTCCCCTTTTTTATCCAATTTTTAAGCAAGAAGATTTAACCAACTCCCCATAAAGGGAGTTTTTTTGGTATAATGCAACTTTGGAGTAAATAGTTATTGGAGTGTCTTTGATGAAAACAACTGGTGAGTTAACAATGGACGTGCAACAGCAATATTGGGAAAATGAGATTGCCCTATTCGGCAAGTATCTTGCGGAGGAAGGCAAATTAAAAGCAGATACGATTGACAAACATATGGATCGCATGCAATTTATGACGACGGTTTATTTTAACAATTACGAAATTGATTATGAACAGCTGCAAAGAGAGACGATTGTTGATTTTCTTGGTCGTTTCTACATTAGCAATGTACTGAATAGCTCTAAGTCTGATATAAGTGCTTATTTACCTTCGATAAAAAAATGGGTGCAGTTTCTTCAGCAATCTGAAAAGATTTCGGCTAAACAGTGTGCTGATGTATTAGATGTATGTAAGAATAAAGAATTTTTCGTAGAGCGTTTTGAACAGTATATGGAGGCAAATAGTGACCTAGCCTTGGAAAATTGGCATAATTCAAATGACTTTAAGGCTTATATGGCTCTTCAGGCGTCTGAATCTGCACCTATCGTGGTTGAGATGAGACCTATTTTGGTAGATAAAAGTTTGCTCGAGCAATGGATGGATGAAAAGACAGCTGTGCCTCAAATCGTTGCAGATTTTCAAATGTTTCTGGCTTCCTTGCAGGATGCAAAGAATATTAAACTGACGACTGCAAGACAACATTTGCCGCGGAATTTTTGGAAAGAGCTTGATGAGAAGCTTGGCTTGGCGCTTTTTCGTAAACCGACTTTGAACCAGGATCAGGTGCCTTTGTTTCAATTCTTTTTCTATGCAGCTGAGAATCTTGGATTGATAACAGAGAGCAAGCAACAGTGTGTAGTTACGAACCAAGCAGCACGTTATCTTAATTTAACAAATATGGAACAAGCGGTCGTTCTATTAGATTCGCTTTGGAATAAGGTTACGTGGGAACAGCTGCAGGAAGCTAACGAGGGTGGTTATCCTGAGAGGATTCAGGCCTCAAGAGAGGCAATCGCAAGTGTGCTAGCAAGCTGGCCTGTAGATCAGGCGCAGGATGTTACGATTGAGTGGAAGCGTAACAGGGAATCTGGGAAGCTTCTTGACGAGAGCGCTGATGTGTTTCTGCATTCCGTTGTTGCTCTATTGGGACGTTTTGAACTGGTTAGTGCACAATTTAGGCCGGAGTCTGAAATCAAGTATGCTTTTCAGAGAACGCCAATTAGTATGGCTGTAAAAGCTTCGGGTATGCGCGTATTCCGCTATTTTGCTAATGAAAGTGTTCAAACTCAGCAGAAACCGGCGGTAGCTCGTATGATCCATTCTACGACTGATCTAAAGGCTGTTTCTGGTAAAAGTAAAATCGGACGCAATGATCCTTGCCTATGCGGTAGCGGGAAGAAATATAAGAAATGTTGTTTATAAGTCTGCAAAAGTAGTGTTGACAGTTTTTCGTGATTAGGCTTAACATAGGTTTACTTGTAATGGATAAATGAGGTGAACGCTGGTGGATGCTTTTTATCGTCCCACGTGGGTAGAGATTTCGTTAGATGCACTGCGAAGCAACATTGAAGGTTTTCAGAAGGTACTGCCGGCAGGAATGAAACAGATGGCAGTCGTTAAAGCTGATGCGTACGGACACGGGGCTGTTGAAGTATCCAAAGAGGCTCTCGATGCGGGTGTGGATTACTTGGGTGTTGCGTTTTTTGATGAAGCGCTGGAACTAAGGAATGCAGGGATCACAGCACCTATTCTGGTACTAGGCTATACGCCTCCAGAAGGGGTTGATAGAGCGCGTGAACTCGATGTGACGATTGCTGTCTATAGTAGGGATGTTCTTGAAAAGCTTTGTTTTCAGGGGCAAATGAAAGACGAGGCGCTTCAAAAGAAGCTAAAGATCCATATTAAGCTGGATACTGGCATGGGGCGGCTTGGTTTGCACACGGAAGAGGATGCTATTCCATTCATTGAGGAAGCGTTGACGCTGCCGAATGTGGAAGTTGAGGGTTTATTCACGCATTACGCGAATGCAGATGAAGTAGATAAGAGCTATACAATGGAGCAATATCGCCGTTTTGAGCGAATTGTGAGCTATTTTACGGATAAAGGTGTTACATTTCCATATATACATGCGGGCAATAGTGCAGCGGCCATAGATTTGCCGGGATTGACGTATTCGATGGTGCGTTTGGGGATTTCGATGTATGGTTTGTATCCTTCTGAGGAAGTCGATCAATCGAAAATTGAATTAAAGCCAGTGCTTAGTCTCAAAACAGGGATTGTTCATCTTAAAACGCTGCCGCCAGGCTCTGGAGTTAGCTATGGTACGATTTATCACACCAAGGGCCACGAACAAATTGGGACACTGCCGATTGGCTATGCGGATGGGTATTCTCGGATGCTTTCGGGTAAAGCGGAGGTTCTTGTTCGGGGTAAAAGAGTGCCAATCGTCGGTAAAATCTGTATGGATCAATGTATGATCAATGTCTCGGATGTACCGGATGTCCAGTCTCTGGACGAGGTTGTGGTGATCGGGGAGCAAGACGGAGTACGTATTACGGCTGAAGATGTAGCTCGTCAGCTCGGTACTGTTAACTATGAAATTATTTGTATGATTTCACATCGTGTTGCTCGCGTGTATGTTCGCGACGGCAAACGTATAGATGCAATTAATCCTCTCATGCGGCATCGCTACTAAAAATATCAGATTAAATTACCATTTATTTTTTGTTTTGCATGGAGAGGATTTTCCGAATTGGCCATCGAATACTATGTAAGTAGGATTCTTATATCCAAGTGTGTAACATATTTGATATACTGGATGCATATATCTATTGTATAAATTGGTTTTTGGAATGACATACTGGTAATATTGTCTTTGTATCGTTTCTGGGGGTGCGAAAGTGTGAGCAATGCGCATAATACGAAAAGGATCATGATTAGCTTGCCTGACAATCTGTTGCAAGAAGTGGATGGTATTGTCGAGAAGGAGAATTCTAATCGCAGCGAATTTATTCGCCAGGCAATGAAGCTGTATTTAATTGAACGTAAAAAGCGCAGTCTACGCGAATCCATGCAGCGTGGGTATATGGAGATGGCGAAAATAAATCTCAGCATGGCATCTGAAGCTTTTCAAGCGGAGGAAGAAGCGGACGGTACGCTTGATCGCTTAGTAAGCGGGGTGTAAGCAGTGATTGTCAAACGTGGTGATGTTTTTTTCGCAGATCTTTCGCCGGTTGTAGGGTCGGAGCAGGGAGGGGTTCGTCCTGTTCTAGTGATCCAAAATGATATCGGCAACCGCTTTAGCCCAACCGTGATTGTTGCAGCGATTACCGCTCAAATCCAGAAGGCGAAGCTTCCCACGCATGTGGAAATCGATGCGGAAACGCATGGTTTCGACCGAGATTCGGTGATTCTGCTTGAACAAATCAGAACGATCGATAAGCAACGGCTAACGGACAAAATTACGCATTTGGATGAAGAAACGATGCGCAAGGTGGACGACGCTTTGCAAATTAGTGTGGGACTGATAGAATTTTGAATAAGATCAGGAACGGACGAGGGTGATTGGTTCCCTCGTTTTTTGGTTTGTATACATACATAGGAATAAAAATGAATAGAAGTGGGGGAACTGTTTGTGGCAAATACGGAAGAGTTGAAGATTAAGGCTAATGAAATGGAAGAGCAACAGTTGAGCGAGACTGAGGGAAAGAAGATAAAGGCTAGTGAAGTGGATGAGACAGAGGGAAAAAAGACAAAGGCTAGTGAGTATGAGGAACCAAGGGAGAAAATACAGATCTCTGAAGAAAAGAAAGCAGAGATCCAGGAGCGTATCCTGAAGCAGATCTCTGCTGAGTTGCAGCTGCCCGCAGGCAAAGTGAAGACAACAATGGGGCTGCTTGATGAGGGCAACACGATTCCGTTCATCGCACGTTACCGCAAAGAGATGACAGGCGAGCTGGATGAGAATCAGCTGCGAGATATCGAGGAGCGCTTGCAGTATTTGCGCAACCTAGAGGATCGTAAGATCGAGGTTATTCGTTTGATTGATGAGCAGGGCAAGCTGACGGATGAACTGCGTAAATCGATTGAAGGCGCTGCGAAGCTGCAGGAAATCGAGGACTTGTACAGACCGTTTCGTCAAAAGCGCAAAACGAGAGCGAGCGTTGCCAAAGAGCGCGGTCTCGAGCCGCTAGCGGAATGGATTTGGAAGCAGCCTCGCCAAGGCTCGCTGGATCAAGAAGCTGCGCGTTATATTAACGCGGACAAGCAGGTAGGAAGCGCCGCAGATGCGATTCAAGGCGCAATGGATATTCTTGCGGAGAATATCGCGGATGATGCTAAGATTCGAGCTTGGGTGCGTAGGTATACGCATGATCAGGGGATTTTGCGTACCGAGGCCAAAGATGCTAAGGCTGAATCCGTATATGAGATGTACTATGCCTATCAAGAGCCTGTTAAACGTTTGCCGCCTCACCGCATTCTCGCGATTAATCGCGGGGAGCGGGAGGATGTCTTGAAGGTTGGTTTGGATGTTGCCGTTGATAGAATTCACGATTATATGGCTAGGCAGGTCGTCAAAGGCGATTCTGTTGTTCGCGAAGTGCTTCGCTCCGTTGTAGAGGATGCTTATAAAAGGTTACTCGCACCTTCGATTGAGCGCGAAGTGCGCGGTGAAATGACCGAAATGGGCGAGGAGCAAGCGATTAAGATTTTCGCGGAAAATCTACGGAATCTGCTGCTCCAAGCCCCGGTCAAAGGGCACGTGGTGCTGGGTGTCGATCCAGCTTACCGGACAGGCTGTAAGCTGGCCGTCATTGACGACACCGGTAAAATGCTTGAAATCGCCGTCACCTACCCGACGCCACCGAATAATAAGGTGGCGGAAGCGAAGGCGAAGTTCAAGCAGCTGATCAGCAAGCACGGCGTCGAGCTGATCGTGATCGGTAATGGGACGGCTTCCCGTGAAACGGAGCAGTTTGTTGCGGAGCTGATTGCTGAGATCAAAGAGCAGAAGCTCAAGTACTTGATCGTAAGCGAAGCGGGGGCGAGCGTATACTCCGCGTCGAAGCTGGCGCAGACGGAGTTCCCTGAGCTCGACGTAGCCGAGCGCAGCGCGATCTCGATCGCGCGGAGGCTGCAGGACCCGCTCGCGGAGCTTGTGAAGATCGAGCCGAAGGCGATCGGCGTCGGGCAGTACCAGCATGACGTTTCGCAGAAACGTCTGGACGAGAACTTGAAGGCCGTCGTAGAGTCGGCCGTTAACCATGTCGGCGTGGACTTGAACACGGCGTCCCCGTCCTTGCTCTCGTACGTGTCGGGCGTGAACGCGACACTGGCGAAAAACATCGTCAAGTATCGCGAGGAGAACGGCAAGTTCAGCTCCCGACAGGAGCTGTCGAAGGTTCCGCGCCTTGGCGCGAAAACCTTCGAGCAGTGTGTCGGGTTCATGCGGATTCCGGGCGGTCGGAACCCGCTCGATAACACCCCGATCCATCCGGAGTCTTACGACGTGGTGGATCGGCTGTTCAAGGAGCTGCGCCTGGAACTGGCGCAGCTTGGCTCACAGCAGCTGCTAGCGCTGCTGCAGACGCTGGAGCCAGAGGAACTGGCTCCTAAGCTAGGCGTAGGTGTCCCGACGATGCGGGACATCTTAGACAGCCTGCAGCGGCCTGGGCGAGATCCGCGGGACGAAGTCCCCGCGCCGATCTTCCGCACCGATGTGCTGCAGCTTGAAGACCTTGTGCCGGGCATGGAATTGACCGGCACGGTGCGCAACGTTATCGACTTCGGTGCCTTCGTCGATATCGGCATTAAGAACGATGGGCTGGTGCACATCTCCCAGCTCAAAAACGGCTTCGTGAAACACCCCATGGATGTAGTGTCCGTTGGGGACATCGTCCAAGTCTGGGTGCTTAACGTAGACGAGAAAAAAGGTCGCGTTGGCTTGACCATGAAAAAGCCTCAGTAATAAGAATCAGCAGCAGTTGGTAGCGTTATGCTCCCAGCTGCTTTTTTTGTTGGCCGATCGCTGGCCAATTAGAGCCTCTAAAGGCTGCTATTCCTCCTGTGTTATGCCATATTCGATAAATAGAAGCTCTTAGAGACTCTTATTCTGATATAAATAAGAATTTTAATAATGAAATTTACAAATAAGAGCTTTTAGAGACTTCTATTTCAATATTTTTGATCGAAATTGCTCAAATAACAGCCTTTAGGGACTCCTATTCGGGATCGAGGGGGTTTAGAGTGGGGCGTTACTCGTACGCCTAACCGATACCGTTACCAACATCAGCCAAACTCCACAACATCCTTCCTTGAGTTAATCTCACGCCCAATCAAAAGACGTTACCAAGATCAGTCTAATTCCACAACATCCTTCCTTAAGCTACTAATACGCCCAATCAAAAGACGTTACCAACATCAGCCAAACTCCACATCATCCTTCCTTAAGCTACTCGTACGCCTAACCAAGAGGCGTTACCAACATCAGCCAAACTCCACATCATCCTTCCTTAAGTTACTCTTACGCCAAAACAAAGAGGCGTTACCAACATCACTCAAACTCCACATCATCCTTTCTTAAGTTACTCTCACGCCCAACCAAGAGGCGATACCGACATCAACCAAACTCCACATCATCCTTTCTTAAATTACTCGTACGCCCAACCAAGAGGCGTTACCCGCATCAACCAATCTCCACATCATCCTTCCTTAAGTTACTCATAACGCCCACCTCCGAGCGTCATCTTCATCACCTACCCGACATCATCCTCTCCAACTAGTATCTTCAATACTCCCCAGCATGGGAGGTTAAAGAGTTTATTTATGAACTCGCCCCACATCCTTTAAGGAGTAAACCATCACATTCCGCTGACCAGCGACAAGAGATAGCATCCCCTCCAGGCATAGTCGTTTCAACCATTCTGCAGCGATACGAATATTTACATTGCATTCGGCAGCAACTTCCTGAAGTCGTACTTTGCCGCTGCGACGCTTGGCTATTTGGATGATTAGTTGCTTCCGTAACACCCACTTGTCAGCCTCTAGCAAGGCGATAGGTGAGAGAGGCGGTATTTTAGCAGCAGCCTTTCTCGGTAACAATGGATAAACATTATCTTTCTGAACTACGCTCATCTTGCCTTGCAAAAATCCCAGTTGCTCTTGAACATTATTGTTCTTACCTTGTACTAGTCCTACTTGCTCATGAACTTCACTTATCTTACCTTGCACCAATCCCAAGTGCCCAAGAACAGCGCTGTTCCTGCCCTCCCTCTCCTGAACTACCGCCATCTCTCTTAAATTCCCTCGATGAACCATCCATTCAGAACCACTCATCCAACCACCAAACCCATGACGCCCCAATCCAAGTTCACGCATTTTTCTTAACCAACCTCTTGTTTTACGTGGCATTATTATCGACTCCCCCTTTTTTATGTACGAAAAAAAGCACACCCGAACCGCAGAAATTCTGCAAGATCGAGTGTGCTTCACTCCGATAATCTATTACATTTATTTACAGTATAGAGGGCACATTTCAAATATGCAACCTTTTTTTAACAAACGTTTACTTTTTTCTGATTATAACACTTTACCCTGTTTCACTATATAAATCAGAATTGCAAAAAAGCCAGCACCCGCTCCGCGCAAGTACTAGCTCTTTTATCAAAATTTACGCTTGCCCGGTCCGTCCGTCGATTGGGTATCAGGCCACTCTTCTTGTGAGCGGCGGGTGCGGTAAAAGTACCAGCTATCATTCAGCAATCGGATTTGTCTGCGGTTTTTGTTCTGGAAGGCCCGCATTAATTGATTACAGAGCCATTGCGGCATATGCCCATCCCCTTCTTCGCCATGTAATAATAGCATATGAAGGATTTCTTCGATGGGTGCAGGTCCTTTTGATTTGCGTTACTTTTTGGGTTTGTCTTTCTTTTTTGCTTTGCCTTACTCTTGCTTTGCCTTACTCTTTGCTTTGTCCTACTTTTTGCTTTGTGTTTTTAATCGTACTCTTAAAGATTAACCCTCAAATTCCTCTTCATACCACTGTTCCAGTTGGGCTTGAAGCGCGCGAATTTCAGTCAATAAGGAAATAAGCGGATACGACTTTTCCTGGATGCCAGCGAAGGTCTTTTCCAAATGATTGATGTAATCTAAACCTTGAATGAGGGTATGCGCTGTGCCAACCAATTCCAAGTCGTCGCATTCTGCAATAACACGTGGAAGCTGAGGGACAGAGTCAGCGGTCAATTTCTCTAATTCTTTGTGTAATCTTTGATTCAGAGCTGTCAATTGATAAGAGTAGGAAGATGGCATTTCAACGAATTCTACTTGTTGTTCGAGCTTAAGAATGACATATCGCATTTGCGGCATAAGGGTGTTCAAATCCTTTCTTTAGAAAGCTTTCGATCTTCTTTTCTACTTGACAGTATAGCCGTACATACGGTACAAATTCAAGTGAGAACTTGTCAAAGGAGCGAATGGGGATGGAGGATCGGGAGCTGCAGCAATGGATCGAGCAGATCTCTATGGCATCGTTTGGGAGGCCTTTTGTACATCAGGCGCGATTTAACCGGAGGTTAAGGTCGACGGGCGGGCGTTATTTTACCAAATCCCATGATATCGAAATCAGTTGGATGCAGTGGGAGACGTTTGGACGAGATGAGATTGAGAAGATCATTAAGCACGAACTTTGTCATTATCATTTGCATATATTAAAGCGTGGCTACCAGCATCGCGACAATGATTTCAAAACCTTGCTGGCGCAAGTCGGAGGTACCCGGTTCTGTCGTTCGCTGCCGCGGGCTCCCCAGAAACAGTCCTATAAATATAGGCTGGAATGCGTCAATTGCAAAACCGAATACTTCCGCAAACGCAAAATGGATGTACGGAAATATGCATGTGGAAAATGTAAGGGAAAATTGAAATCGTATACACTTGACTTAGGGACGCCTTCATAATAAAATAAAACTTGTTCATTCCCTGATAGCTCAGTTGGTAGAGCACTCGACTGTTAATCGAGTTGTCACAGGTTCGAGTCCTGTTCGGGGAGCCATATCTTTGGAGAGATACCCAAGTGGCTATAAGGGGACCCTCTGCTAAGGGGTTAGACTGCGTAAGCGGTGCGAGGGTTCGAATCCCTCTCTCTCCGTATCCGAATTAGCTGGAAATAAGCTCAATGGCATTCATGCCGTTGAGCTTATTTTTGTTAGGTAATCACATTCATTTTTAACAGTTTTCTAACATCTATCAAATGATTTTCCGTTATAGTAATCAAAAATAGATGAATGATGGGGGCAAATTTTGTGGCAAAATTGTTATCTATACGTGTACGACTCCTTTTATTGCTAATAGTTCCATCCATGCTGTATTTAGGCACAAGTGTGTTTTTGCTGCAGCAAAGTAAGTCCAATACGAAAGTATTGGCTTCATCCCTTTATGAAACCACGAATAAAAGCACTTCGCTTATCTTGAATGCCGATCGTGATATGTATCAGGCATTGACAGCCTACCAGCTGTTGGTTTCGGGAACGTTAACTGCGGAAGAGAAGACGAAGCAGCTTAAAGCTTTAAAAGACAATATCGATCAAACGAATACAAGGGTTGGACAAGCAGCTGATATTATGAATGCTAAACAGTTATTACAAACAGCACATACAGAGACGAAGCTAACCATTGAGCAGAACATAGCTGGCTTTCATACGTCTTTTGACCAATGGGCGAAAGAAGCGAATGCTGTTGTTCAGTCTTCGAGCACAGGAAAAGGGATTATTAATGACGCTAAATTATTAGCAACTTTCGAAAAAGGCCGCGAGGGCATGAATCAAATTGGTGAAATTTTGGATGCCTATGCGAAATCAAGTATTGAAGAGATTGAGAATCAAAATGATAAAATGGCAAAAACGATCTACATATCTATCGCAATTATTATCATTTTGCTCATGACAGCAGGCTGGATGGTTATTAGTCAAATAATGAAAACGGTCAAAAACATCGTGAAAATTACCGGCCAAGTAGCGGCAGGAGATCTTCGTCATGAGCCTCAGGTTAAGTATACCAAGTGCGAACTAGGGAAAATTACAGAATCAGTAGATATTATGGTTTCGAAAATTAAAGGGTTGATCGGTACGATCGCTCACAATACGCAGTTCGTACATGACGCTTCCATCGAGCTCTCAGATAGTTCTAAGGAATCGGCAACGGCCTCTGAGCATGTCGCTACCAGTATTCAAGAAATGACGCAGGACGTCGAGACGCAGGCAAGAAGCAGCGCAGAAACGAGCCGAGCGATTGAGGAAATGGCAATTGGGATTCAAAGGGTGGCTGAAAATTCAGGCGTTATGGCAGAGCACTCCTCCCTAACTTCACGTCATGCCGAACTTGGCAATGACTTGCTTGGGAAGCTGCAGCAGCAGATCGTGAACATGCTGAAATCGGTCGAGCAGCTCTCACAAACGGTACAATCCTTAACACGTAAATCCGATGAGATTGGTCTTATTGCATCGAGCATTACCACGTTTGCGAATCAAACGAATCTGTTGTCACTGAATGCTTCCATCGAGGCAGCTAGAGCGGGTGAGCACGGCAAAGGGTTCAACGTTGTTGCGAATGAGATTCGTAAGCTTGCCTCGCAATCTATCGAGTCAGCAGAGGGAATTAATCAGTTGATTCATGAGACGAGAGTCGAGATCGCCAGTGTTTCTAATTCCATGAATGCAACCAAGCAGGAGGCTAGTGCCGGATCGAGCATGATGCAGGAAGTGAACCAAAGCTTCCATACTATCATGCAATCGGTGACACACATTGTGACCCAAATTCATGAGACTTCGGCGATCACCCAGCAAATGTCGGCAAGCTCCGAGGAGATTTCTGCGACTATGGACCAAGCGGCAGCGAGTTCCACGCATATTTTGAACAAATCCCAAGGGGTTGCTGCTGCAACTGAGGAGCAGTTAGCGATGATGCAGAATATTGCTGCTGCCTCCGAACAGCTCAGGTCTGTAGTAAATACTTTGAATGAATCTGTTGCTTACTTTAAAATGAAATAGCTGCTAAAAAGGCACTCCCTGTGATTGGTGGTTCACGGTGGAGTGCCTTTTTTCGTTAAAACCAATGCTTACGTTTGAAGTAGTACCACATAATACCGCTTAAGATGAGCATTAGAATCCAGACATACAGATACCCATAATCCCAACTCAGCTCGGGAATATATTTGAAATTCATACCGTACAGTCCGACGATAAAAGTCAGAGGAAGAAAGATCGTACTAAAGATCGTCAAAGTCTTCATAATTTCATTCATCCGGTCGGACTTCATACTCATTTGGAGCTCGAGAAGACCAGTTAGCGATTCCCGGAAAATGTCCAAAGAATCCACGACTCGTGAGATGTGATCCATAATATCCAGGAAATAGACATCATCTTCTTCACGTGTGTAGGGGAAGGAGTGGTGCGCGATAGCGGAAAGGGTAATTCGTTCCTCCACAATGACGCGGCGCAGCTGATGCATAGTTCGTTTGAGTTGGAAAATATCCTGTGCTATGCGAATCCTAGGGTTGCTATACACGGCCTGTTCCATGCTATTCAGGCGATCATCAAAATGATCCGCAACGATGGAATAATCATCGACACAACGATCGAGAATCGCATGAAGAATGGCTCCTGGATGACGTAATCGATCTTCGACTTCTTGGCAGGTATGGTATAGCTGATCTATGAAGGGGAGGTTGTCCTTGTATACGGTTATCACAAAATTTGATCCGATCACGATCCCTATTTCCTGTGGCTCAAGCTGCTTGGATACCGCGAAAAAGGTTAAGAAAACGTGATTCTTATATGTATCCATCTTCGGTCGTTGGTTCAGCTTAATCGCATCCTCAACGAGTAGAGGGTGGCACTTGTATAAGTCGCCTAAGACATGTTTAACCTCGTCAGGAGAGGGGTTCTCCATTCGCACCCAAGCTACTTCGTTCGGACCGGGAACGCGTACCGTTTCCTCATGGACCGTTCCATGGGTAGATTCATAAATTAGCATGAATGACAAGCACCTCGAGTATTTTGAATTGGACTCAGCATACCATATTTGCCCATAAGCATTCCAGATTTTGTACTTGTCAACTGCGACAGAATCTATTATAATTACAATTGTCGTCAAAATGGGCTGCAAAGGCTTACTGACATTCGTGGCCCGTTGGTCAAGTGGTTAAGACACCTCCCTTTCACGGAGGTAACAGGGGTTCGAGTCCCCTACGGGTCATTTTTACTTTACTACCTCGCGGTCGTGGTGGAACGGCAGACACACCATCTTGAGGGGGTGGCGCTCACAAGGCGTGAGGGTTCAAATCCCTCCGACCGCATCCCAGCTTTAAAATCTTAGTTCAATACTCTCACTTGTATTCAAAAGACGATCCAACGCCTTTAATGGCGCTGGGTCGTTTTTTTGTTTTTAACCGCGAATTAAAAAAAGCCCCGAAGGGCTTTACAGTAATAGTTGCAGTCCATATTCATGCTGCTATGTATTCTACTCATGTATCACATACCAAGTTCCGTGAAGCCGAATGTACCCCATTACATTCACTGACTTCGGTTTGAGCCACCAGAAAATCCGTTTCAAGGCTGCACAACCTTTCGTGTGGAGTGTAAGGCTCTTATGTTTAACAATTTAACTAATCAAATAAAGTGATGCGACGCCCAGTATTGGAACCACAATGAGCATGATCCCTAGTCGAACTGAAATTAAATCTTCGTGTGAGTACACGGAAGCCACAACCTTTCTATGTGTAGTACGATATTTATTCAATTTGAGTCTTGTCGAATCCTTTGATGAAAAAACACTACTTTTGTCAGCTCGCTCGATCGTTCAAAATATCCTTTGTCTGCTGCTGCATCCGAGTTTGATTATTTTAAGTTGAAGATCTGTTCCCAAAATTTATGATTCTTTTGTCACACAATTGGGTAAAATGAAATGAACTTAAAAAAACATGGCAGGTGTAAATCATGTTATCTGTAATTAAACGATTTTTAATCGGTCAGCCATTAAAGTCAAACGAACTAGGGGAACAGAAGCTTAATAAAAAGAAAGCTTTAGCTATCCTCTCTTCCGACGCTTTATCATCCGTTGCTTATGGGCCTGAGCAGATTCTACTCGTTTTGATTACTGTAAGTACTGCAGCTTATTGGTACACAATTCCTATCGCAATAGGCGTTCTGTTTCTTTTATTAGCACTTATTTTGTCATATCAACAAATCATATATGCCTATCCGCACGGAGGCGGGGCCTATGTCGTATCGAAAGAAAATCTCGGGATGAACGCGGGTTTATTTGCAGGAGGATCTCTTTTAGTTGATTACATACTAACGGTGGCGGTCAGTATCTCGGCTGGTACGGATGCCATTACTTCTGCCTTTCCGCACTTACACCCTTATAATGTAGTTATTGCCATTGCTTTGGTTATATTCATTACGATCTTAAATCTCAGGGGGATAACGGAGTCGGCTTCTATTTTAGCTTATCCTGTGTATCTATTTGTTCTGGCTTTGTTTATCTTAATTGGTGTCGGATTATATAACATTGTAACTGGGAATGTCTCAGCTGAACTGCATGCACCAATTGGTACGCCTGTTGCAGGAATCTCCCTGTTTCTATTACTAAGAGCATTCTCATCGGGCAGTTCTGCTTTAACAGGGGTTGAAGCTATCTCTAATGCCATTCCAAACTTTGAAGATTCAGCTCCAAAAAATGCATCCAAAACATTGATGGCTATGGGCTTGTTACTTGCCATTTTATTTGCGGGAGTCGTTTATCTAGCATATTACTATGGGATATCTCCTAAAGAAAAGGAAACGGTTGTCTCACAAATTGCTGCTGCAACGTTCGGCAGAAATTTCATGTATTACATCATCCAAGGTACAACCGCTATGATTCTTGTTCTCGCTGCGAATACGGGGTATTCTGCTTTCCCTTTACTAGCTGTTAATCTGGCTAAGGATAAATTTATAGCAAGGATGTTTACGATTAGAGGAGATCGGCTGGGGTATTCAAACGGGATCATTTTCCTGGCGGTTACATCGATCTTGTTAATCATCCTTTTCAAAGGAAAAACAGAGCATTTAATCCCTCTGTATGCTGTCGGGGTGTTCATTCCATTTACCTTAGCTCAGACGGGCATGCTGATGAAATGGATCCGTGAGAAACCGAAAGGCTGGATGGTTAAATTAACGATTAATTTAGTTGGAGCATTCATGAGCTTTACGGTCATGATGATTTTCTTTATTACCAAGTTTGGGCAGGTATGGTCCGTACTCATTTTCTTGCCCCTTATTGTTTTTATTTTTCATCAAATCAAAAAACACTACGAGGCCGTTGGCGAACAATTACGAATTACAACTTGTGAACCAGCGATTCCTATTGAAGGAAATGTGATGATTGTGCCTGTTGCGGGCATTACGCATGTGGTAGAGAACTCCTTGAATTATGCCAAATCCCTTTCGCCTGATCAGATCATCGCCGTTTATGTGGCTTTCGAACGAGACGCCGAGAAACAATTTGAGGAGAAATGGAATACGTGGCAACCCGATATCAGGCTGGTGACCTTGCATTCCCAATATCGGAGCATTGTTCAACCATTGACGAAATTTATTGATACGGTCGAGCATAAGGCGGCTGAATCCAATTTTCGGGTCACCGTCCTAATCCCGCAGTTTATTCCTAAGAAAAGCTGGCAGAATATTCTCCATAATCAATCCAGCTTACTTATTAGGGCTTTCCTGCTTTACAGAAGGAATCTTATCGTAACGACCGTGCCGTATCATTTGAAAAAATAGTAGGGTGACTTCATAGTAGCTACTCAGAGAAATAAGAGTCTTTGGGAGCTTCTATTTGCGTAGAAAGTGGCTAAAGGAGTGGGGTAAGAGCCTTTAGGGGCTCTTATTTGTCGTTGATAGGGCGGGAATGCTAGCTACTCAGAGAAATAAGAGTCTTTGGGAGCTTCTATTTGCGCAGAAAGTGGCTAAAGGAGCGGGATAAGAGCCTTTAGGGGCTCTTATTTGTCGATGATAGGGTGGGAAAGATAGCTACTCAGAGAAATAAGAGCCTTTGGGAGCTTCCATTTGCGCAGAAAGTGGCTAAAGGAGCGGGATAAGAGCCTTCAGAGGCTCCTATTTGTCGTTGATAGGGTGGGAAAGCTAGCTACTCAGAGAAATAAGAGCCTTTGGGAGCTTCTATTTGCGCAGAAAGTGGCTAAAGGAGCGGGATAAGAGCCTTTAGGGGCTCTTATTTGTCGTTGATAGGGCGGGAAAGCTAGCTACTCAGAGAAATAAGAGCCTTTGGGAGCTTCTATTTGCGCAGAAAGTGGCTAAAGTAGCGGAATAAGAGCCTTTAGGGGCTCTTATTTGTCGTTGATAGGGTGGGAAAGATAGCTACTCAGAGAAATAAGAGCCTTTGGGGGCTTCTATTTGCGCAGAAAGTGGCTAAAGGAGCGGGATAAGAGCCTTTAGGGGCTCTTATTTGTCGATGATAGGGTGGGAAAGCTAGCTACTCAGAGAAATAAGAGTCTTTGGGAGCTTCTATTTGCGCAGAAAGTGGCTAAAGTAGCGGGATAAGAGCCTTTAGGGGCTCTTATTTGTCGATGATAGGGTGGGAAAGCTAGCTACTCAGAGAAATAAGAGCCTTTGGGAGCTTCTATTTGCGAAGAAAGTGACTAAAGGAGCGGGATAAGAGTCTTTAGAGGTTCTGAGCTTATCCTTGGTCGTGGATTAAGGTAAGCCCCAAAATGGAGTTGATTGTATGTAAACAATGGGTTCTGCGAGCAAAAAAGAACTTAGCTTCCTTTCGGATCGCACTTACTTATTTGAGCATTCTGTGGCGTATATCTCTTTCTAATTTCAGCATTTTTATGCTTTTTTTATACGGATGCTATAGATTCTTTACCTCATTTTTATACGGTTCGGCGTTACAATGTTTCAGGGAAGCACTTGGTTCTGTCTGACTTCAAGGAGGTGTGTTATGTACAACGATGTAACGATGGTTTTATTAATGGCATTAACATTTCTAGGATTTTGGGGGTTTTCAAACTATTGTGAAAAAGCGTGAGCTCATGTACTGCAACGAGGTTATTGACCAATCCATTTAGGAGGCAAACATATGATTGTTATCGGACTAATTGCATTTGCCATCATGGTGTATCTCGGTTTTGTTCTAGTGAAACCAGAGAAATTTTGAGCGTAGAATATAAGCTTATATAAGCAAGGAGAGAACCTACTATGGGTATGGGATTGTTACAGGTGGTCATTACACTGGGTATTATCATACTTTTGGTGAAGCCTGTGGGGAGTTATTTGGTTAAAGTGTTTGGAAATGAAAAGAGTCGTCTTGATCGTGTTTTTGGTCCTTTTGAACGTGTATCCTATCGTTTGATGGGGGTTAAAGAAGAGGAAGCAATGGGCTGGAAAAAGTATGTAGGAGCCGTCTTATTACTCAATTTGGTCATGATGCTTTCGATATATGCGGTATTTCGACTTCAAAAATACTTGCCTCTGAATCCAGACAGCATTGGTAATATGCCTCCGGCTTTAGCTTTTAATACAGCTGTTTCTTTTATTACAAATACGAACTGGCAAGCATACAGCGGTGAAAATTCATTGTCCTACTTCTCTCAAATGGTGGGGATTACGTTCCCCATGTTTACATCGGCTGCAACTGGATTTGCAGTGGCGGTTGCATTTATTCGCGGTTTAATTGGCCGTCAAAATAATCTGGGTAACTTCTATGTGGATATAACCAGAGCGATTATAAGGGTGTTTCTACCGCTTAGCTTCATTGTTGCCTTAGTCTTAGTATTTCAAGGTATTCCGCAAACATTGCTGGGAGCCGTACAAGCTACAACAATTGAAGGCGCTCAGCAAACAATTACTCGTGGGTTAGTGGCTTCGCTCGAATCCATTAAGCATATTGGTACGAACGGTGGTGGTTGGTTCGGTACGAACGCTGCGCATCCTTTTGAAAATCCAACCCCTGTGTCTAACTTAATCCATATTATTTGTATGATGCTGCTGCCAACATCTCTGGTGTACGCATTCGGGCTAATGATTAAGAACAAAAAGCAAGGCTGGACGATCTTTGCTGCTATGGGGATCATTTTTATCGTGATGTTATCTACGGTATTCTACGCCGAGTATCGCGGTATAACTGCGGTTGATGCGATGGGTGTACACGGCAACATAGAAGGCAAGGAAGTAAGGTTCGGGTTGTCTGAGACTGCCCTATTTACAGCTGTAACCACGGCTGCAACAACAGGCAGTGTAAACGCGATGCATGAATCGCTCACACCGCTCGGAAGTATCGTTCCTTTTGCAGAAATGATGTTGAACAATGTGTTCGGTGGTAAGGGGGTTGGGTTGTTAAACGGCTTGCTTTACCTCATTTTATCGGTTTTCATTTGTGGACTTATGGTTGGGCGAACGCCAGAGTTTTTAGGTAAAAAGATCGAGGGGAAAGAAGTGAAGTTGGCGGCAATCGCTATTCTGATTCATCCGCTTATCATTTTGGCACCGATAGCGTGGGCGCTTATTCGGCCAGAATCCGTTACTTCGATAGCCAATCAGGGGATGCACGGGTTGTCGGAAGTGCTGTATGCTTTCACGTCAGGTGCTGCCAATAACGGCTCCTCTTTTGGTGGATTAAGCGCCAGTACGAACTTTTACAACTTGGGTATCGGTATGGTCATGCTGTTTGGCCGTTACATTTCAATCATCGTGATGTTGGCCATTGCTGGTTCACTTGCTACTAAGCGTGTAGTTCCTGTTACGACAGGCACATTGCGCACAAATACACCCTTATTTATGGGAATTTTAATCATGATTATTCTAGTTATTGGTGCTCTAACGTTCTTCCCGGCGCTAGCATTGGGGCCGATTGCTGAACACTTGGCTGCGCGTTAAAGGATAAACGAGATAGAGAGGAAGGATTTACATGGCTGTGGAACGTAAAAAAACAATGACAAAAGAAATCATGAATCAAGCTATCGTTGATTCGTTTAAAAAATTAAATCCTTGGGTGATGATCAAAAATCCGGTTATGTTTGTGGTTGAAATCGGTACGGTCATTACGCTTCTGCTTTCACTTGCACCAGATCTGTTTGGTTCCACAGAAGTAGGGCGGGGTTATAATATCGCTGTGTTTTTGATCTTGCTTTTCACCTTGCTTTTCGCTAACTTCGCGGAAGCTTTGGCTGAAGGGCGAGGTAAGGCACAGGCCGATTCATTACGGAAGACGAAATCAGATACGATGGCTCGTTTGGTTCAAAAGGATGGTTCTTATAAGGAAGTGTCTTCGACTTCTCTTCGTAAGGGAGACGTGGTCCGCATTGAAATCGGTGAGATCATCCCATCCGACGGTGAAATCATTGAAGGCTTAGCTTCAATTGATGAGTCAGCGATTACGGGCGAATCCGCTCCTGTTATTAAGGAAGCGGGTGGCGACTTCTCATCCGTAACAGGTGGAACACGGGTCGCTTCTGACTTTATCGTTGTCAAAGTGACGACGGATCCCGGTGAATCATTCTTAGATCGCATGATTGCACTCGTGGAAGGCGCCAAACGACAAAAAACACCGAATGAAATTGCGTTAACAACGCTGCTTGCTGTACTGACCTTGATCTTCTTAATTGTCATTGTGACCATGGTGCCGATGGCGAAGTATTTGGACGTGAAATTGGAGATTTCCACACTGATTGCTCTGCTGGTCTGTCTCATTCCTACTACAATCGGAGGTCTCTTGTCAGCTATCGGTATCGCTGGTATGGACCGTGTGACACAGTTTAACGTACTTGCCATGTCAGGTAAAGCGGTTGAAGCTGCAGGCGACATCGATACGATGATCCTAGATAAAACAGGGACGATCACCTTCGGGAATCGGATGGCTTCGGAGTTTGTCCCAGTGAATGGATTAACTGCTAAAGACATCATCTTTACTGCCCTGCAAGCATCAGTGAAAGATGAAACTCCTGAGGGACGCTCCATTGTGGAGCTTGCGAATAAGCTTGGGGAGACGTGGCAAGCAGATAGCTATCAAAATGCTGAAGTGGTGGAGTTTACTGCTGAAACACGAATGTCAGGGCTTAATCTAACGGATGGTAAACAAGTCCGCAAAGGTGCTGTCGACGCAATTAAGAAATATGTAGCAGCTATAGGCGGGAAAATTCCTAGTGATTTAGAAGCCATCACAAACCGAATTGCCAAAGCCGGAGGCACTCCGCTGGCAGTAGCAATTAACGAACGGATTTATGGCGTTATTTACCTCAAGGATACGGTAAAACCTGGCTTGAAGGAACGATTTGCTGAGCTTCGCGCCATGGGAATCAAAACCGTCATGTGTACAGGGGATAACCCGCTAACAGCTGCGACGATTGCGCTTGAAGCGGGTGTTGACGAGTTTATCGCTGAGGCGAAGCCAGAAGATAAAATTGCAGCGATTAAAAAAGAGCAGCAAGAAGGTAAACTGGTAGCGATGACAGGGGACGGAACGAATGACGCTCCTGCGCTTGCTCAAGCCGATGTAGGTTTGGCGATGAATTCAGGTACGATGGCTGCGAAAGAAGCTGCCAACATGATCGATTTGGATTCCGATCCGACCAAGCTGCTTTCTGTCATCTCGATAGGTAAACAGTTGCTGATCACTCGCGGAGCTTTAACAACATTTTCAATTGCCAACGACATTGCCAAGTATTTCGCGATCATTCCTGCAATGTTTATCTTAGCTATGCCGCAGCTGCAGGCCTTGAATATTATGAATCTGGCTTCGCCGGAATCGGCCATTTTATCAGCGCTCATTTTCAATGCAATCATCATCCCACTGCTCATCCCTATTGCCATGAAGGGTGTTAAGTACCAGGCGATGTCAGCAAATAAATTGTTGTCACGTAATATTCTGCTCTATGGTCTAGGCGGTGTGGTCGTGCCCTTCATCGGGATTAAAATCATTGATATGGTACTTCACGGATTAAATATCGTTTAAAGAGAAAGAGAAACGAGGAGATAGCTTTATGAAATCGGTTTTGATAGCTGTTCGTGTGTCTATATTTTTCATGATCGTCTGTGGGCTTATCTATCCACTCGCAACGACAGGTGTTGCTCAGATCCTATTCCCTAAACAAGCGAATGGAAGTCTCATAGAATCAGGCGGTGTCGTGATAGGATCGGAACTGCTGGCTCAAGCCTTTGAGTCTCCAAAGCTTTTCCAACCAAGAGCATCGGCTGCCAAGTATGATCCGACTGCCTCATCGGGCTCCAATACAGCGGTGGCTTCAAGCGATTATGCTGCGGCAATGGCAGAGAAAATTGATGCCTTGAAGCAAGAAAATCCTAATCTAACGGAAATACCAGCCGACTTAGTCACTGTCTCCGGTTCCGGTTTTGATCCGGATTTGTCTCCGGAAGGGGCTAAAGCCCAAGTGCCGAGAATTAGCAAGGAAACGGGGATCTCTGAGAAAAATCTCAATGACCTCGTTGATAAGCTTTCAAAAACGCGCCAACTCGGGGTTTTCGGTGAGCCTAGAGTCAATGTGACCGAATTAAATATGGAACTGCTTAAGCAAGTGAAATTGTGAGGTAAGCAGGCAGCCACTCTCGTTTATAATGAGAGTGGTTTCTGCCCATTTTAGGGATAGGGAGAAGGTTGCCATTTGGATGGTTTCAAAAGAAAAACACCGGAAGAAATTCTATTATCCATCTCTAAACTGCACCGCGGCACCTTGAAAATCTATATCGGCGCAGTCAGTGGCTCAGGTAAAACCTATCACATGCTTCGCGAAGGGCAGAACCTTAAGCAGCAAGGGATCGACGTGGTTATTTGCGCCGTATCGACGCTCCAAAGACCGGAAACCGTAGAACAATTGGGGGATCTGGAAAGGGTCCCCAGTATTCATTGGGTCAAAGATGGGGTCGAGCAAAAAGATCTCAATCTGGATGCATTAATCGAAAGAAACCCGGAGGTCGTCCTTGTAGATGGGTTAGCTCATTGTAATCGAGAAGGCGCACGGTTTCCGTCACGGTTAGACGATATCAAGTTTTTAATTTCAAATGATATTAGTGTAATTACCACGGTAAATGTGTATGAGCTGGAAGAGGCGATGGAGGTTGCTCATAAACTAACAGGTGTTGAGGTGGGACACTGTGTTCCCTCGGATACGTTGGAACTCGCTGATGAGGTTCGGTTAATCGACGCGACGCCGGAAACAATATTAAATCGATTGGAAGAAGGCCATTTAAAGGGGAATAAAGATACGGCTTTATTCAAACGCGGTAATTTAGGCGTGCTGCGAGAACTGGCTCTTCGTCTTGTTGCCGAGGATGTTAATGATTCTTTGGAAGAACATCGCGAACAAATGGGGATTCTGGGTCCATCTGGAGCGACAGAACGCATCCTTGTTACGACGCAGTATCATTGGAACGGTTCTATTTATGTGCGCAGAGGACAACAGATCGCTAAACGATTGAATGGTGATCTTCATGTGGTTACGCTGCGTAATTTCAATAAACCGCTCATCAAAGAAGCGGCCGCTTTTCGCAGGTCCATTATGAAGCTTGTCCAAAAAGTAGGCGGCAAATTTGAAGAACTGCCTTTTCGGAACCGTCGCAGCATCCCTCAAATATTGGTGGACTATGCGATAGCTCATCATGTAACCCGCATTGTGTTAGGTCATTCTAAGCAAACAAAGTGGCAAACTTTTATACAAGGATCGGTCATCAATGGCGTGTTAAAAAGAACTAGAAATATCGATGTGTTCTTGATTGCTGATCGTGCTTCTCAGGAGGGTGAGCGCATTCTGCCTGCCCATATCCACTCGCTGAAGGAACCTTACAAATATAAGCGTTTGAGCAAACAAGAAGTAGAGGAGAAAATCGAAAAAATCAAACGCGGGAGATTTAAAGTCTATATTGGAGCTGCCCCTGGAGTCGGCAAAACGTATACGATGCTGCGGGAAGGCAATGATCTGCTCAAAAAGGGGATTGATGTGAAGATTGGCTTACTTGAAACCCATGGAAGAAAAGAGACAGTCGCACAGATCGGCGAACTTGAAGTCATACCCAGGGCAGAAATTAAGTATCAAGGTGTAAAGCTGGAGGAAATGGATACAGAAGCAATTATACATCTTCGACCTGAAGTGGTTTTGGTTGATGAATTAGCCCATTCGAATGTACCCAGCAGTAAGCATAAAAAACGGTATGAAGATGTGCTGGAAATTCTGGAAGCGGGTATATCGGTCATTGCAACCGTTAATGTACAGCACTTGGAAAGCTTAAATGATGCCGTGGAACAAATTACGGGTATTCGCGTTCGGGAAACGGTTCCCGATAGTATTCTTCGTATGGCGGATGAAGTGCAGTTAGTCGATGTTGCCCCTGGGGCCTTACAGCTTCGGATGAGAGAAGGTAAGATTTATACGATGGTAAAGGTAGATCAAGCGTTGAACAATTTCTTTAAAACGGGGAATCTAATCGCTTTACGGGAACTCGCGCTTCGCGAAATCGCCGATGATGTAGATGAACGTTTGGAATCTATGGAGCGCAAGAGCTCACTTCGCGGCCCATGGCGAAGAAAAGAAGTTATTTACGTGTGTGTCACGGAAATCTCACAAGCCGATCGCTTAATTCGTCGCGGCTTTCGGATTGCGCATCGACTTAAAGCAATATGGCATGTAAGTTTTATTGCGATGGGAGGCGCAGAGGAGTGGAAGCAGAAGCTAGAGTCATTAGAGAGGTTGACGAATAGGCTTGGAGGCGAGTTTTCGTATCAAGAGGTGGCTAACCGCAACCAAATTCCGCAGGTGTTTGCTTCCAGAGCAAGTGAAGCGGGAGCCACTCAAATCATTGTGTGGAAAGACGCTATTGTCAAAAGGCTTGTGCCGCTTGCTAGTACGATGGATGTGCTGATTGTTGCCGATTATGAGATGTGGCAAACTTCTGGAAATAGGGTAAAATGAAAACATGGTAAATAAAACAAATGAATTTGGAAGCTGGAAATCTTATGTTAATACAGCTCTTTTTATTGCTGCTGTAACCTTATTTCTAAAAGCTTTTGGCCCTTTTTTTGGTCTGGTTAACATTGCCCTTCTATATCTATTTCCTGTTCTTTTTAGTGCTGTACGATGGGGGAGGGGACCTTCCTTTTTTGCTGCGGGAATGGGGGTTTTATCGTTTGATTTCTTGTTTGTACCTCCCACTTTTAGTCTAACGGTTTCAGATCTGCGTTATTTGATATCGTTTATTGTTTTTTTATCAGTTGCTGCCCTAACGGCAAACTTAGCTTCTAAACTGCGGAGTCAAATTCATCAAGCTCAGCAGAGAGAAGCAAGTACGGCTGCTCTGTATGCGCTAAGTAGTAAGATTACCGCTATTTCAGACTTAGATGTCCTACTTAATCAAATAGTTCAGCATGTTTCTGATACGCTTGATGCCAAGGCTGCAATCATTTTACCCAACCAGTTGGGTGAACAGGAGTTGGAAGCCTACTCCAAGGATGGCGGAGATTGGGCCTATGATGAATCCCACCTGTCTATAGCCGCATGGGTGAACAAGCATAATTCCATTGCGGGTCGAGGGACTCTTACATTGGGGGAATCATCGGATCTGCATGTCCCTTTAGCTACGGATCAGCAGGTCCATGGCGTGCTTGCTGTTCATGTGGGCGATAGAAATCTGTCAGACATGTCGGAACTTATTCGGATCATCGAAGCACTCTCGGATCTTGCAGCCGTTGCGATATCTCGCGTTAAACTTGCGAATGAAGCCAAGGTGGCGCAGTTAACCGCGGAATCAGAGAAGCTGCGTACCGCGCTGCTGGACTCGCTTTCACATGAACTGCGAACGCCTCTGGCAACCATCATCGGTTCAGTAACCGGACTTCTAGAAGGGGAAGACGTCTTCAGTCCTGAAGATCGACGAGAGTTATTGCTTACGACACGTGAGGGAGCTACCCGGATGAACCGGTTAGTAGGCAATTTACTGGGTATGGTTCGGATTGAGAGCGGCATGCTGCGTTTAAATAAACAGTGGTGCGGGGTAGAGGATATTGTAGGTGTTGCGCTTACGCAATTGAATGACGCTTTGCTGCACAGAAAAGTAAACATACATCTTGCGCCAGATCTTCCATCAGTGCCTATGGATGAGGTTCTTATTGAACAGGTGTTGATTAACGTGATTAGTAATGCCATTAAGTATTCGCCTGATGGAAGTGAAATTGTGATTGAAGCGGATCACAAGCAAGACATGCTTGATTTGACCATCAAAGATGAGGGTGCTGGCATTGCTTCAGGCGATTTGGAACGGGTATTCGAGAAATTTTATAGAGGCCATTTAACCAAACATATCCCAGGAACAGGGCTAGGGCTTGCAATCTGTAAAAGCATTGTCGAAGCACATGGCGGCCATATTGCAGCTATGAATAATGGGGATCGAGGAACGGTTATTCGGATAAGCTTGCCTTTACAATTCGCTGAGAAAGACGGGGATGGGAATGACAACCACAGGGGCGAAGATCTTAATCATTGATGACGAACCGCAAATTCGAAAATTACTGCGCGTCACTCTTACTGCACACGGATTTGAAGCAGCTGAAGCTTCCACCGGTCAAGAAGGCTTGCTGCAGGCTACGATGGTGCGCCCTGATTTAATTGTCTTAGATCTAGGATTGCCTGATATGACGGGCATGGAAGTGCTGGCGCATATCCGTGAGTGGTCGCAGGTGCCCATCATTATTCTTACGGCTCAAGACCAGGAGCAAGATAAAGTTGCTGCATTGGATCGCGGCGCTGACGATTATGTAACGAAGCCGTTTGGCATGGGCGAATTTATGGCCCGCATGCGAGTTGCCTTACGGCATATCGCCAAGACGCAGGATGAACCAGTGTTGAAACTGGGTCATTTAGTTATTGATTTATCTCAGCGTAGTGTAGAGCTAAATGATGAGAAACTCAAATTAACACCGACCGAATACGATTTGTTGAAAGTACTTACTTTGAATGCTGGACGAGTAATGACACATAAACAATTGCTCAAACAAGTTTGGGGCGGTCAGCAGTATGAATCAGACAGCCAATACTTGAGAGTGTATGTCGGTCATCTGAGGAAAAAGATTGAAGAGGACCCGACAAGACCGAAGTATATCCTTACGGAGCCTGGGATCGGATACCGATTTACTTGGCAGGAAGGTTGAAGAAAAGAAGGCTGTCATCCTCTTGATGAGAATGGCAGCCTTCTTTATTTACATATAGGAATTTAGGGTCCATGAAGTGAGTAAGGCAACTGAAGTTGCTTATTTGTCTTAATAGTCCCTGTTATGATTACATAGGCAAGCTAGGTGTGCTTATCTCTGGCTAATACGCTCTGAAATTAACGTTTAACAGCTAATAAGCACGCACTGTGGTCTAATATGACGAGATGCTTCGATATTAGAGTCAATAAGCAAACTAAGTTTGCTTATTTATTTCTAGCTAGCTCGCTACATGAAAAAATGGCACAGGGTTTTCTTTTTGTATTATTTTAACAAGTAAATGAGTCGATGAAGCGCAAATCGATACCGAAAAACATCCAAGAGAACCCAGTCCAACGGAAGCCTGCGATCGAATTGCGTCCGACAAAAGTAGGGAAATACCAGAACTGTTGACCGTTGCTGAGCCAGACATAGGTGAAATTAAACAAGCAGCGGCGAATACCACCCGGGTCTACGGCATAAGCGGAGGCACCTTCCGCTTTAAACGGCTTCTGCGGTGTATAAGCTGGAGGCGCGGAAGTGGGGGCTTGCTCTCCTCCTTGCTGTTGGCCCGGGAAGCCGGGTTGGCCAGGAAAGCCAGGTTGGCCCGGGAAGCCAGGTTGGCCTGGGAAGCCAGGTTGGCCCGGGAAGCCAGGTTGGCCCGGGAAGCCGGGTTGGCCTGGGAAGCCGGATTGACCTGGAAAGCCAGGCTGGCCAGGAAAACCAGGCTGCCCGGGAAATCCAGGAGACATGCCGGATTCGGGAAAGCCAGGCTGACCAGGTTGCCCAGGGAAACCCGGAAGTCCGAACATGCCGCCTAAGCCGCGCGGATCATAAGCTGGTACCCAAGCGTAAGCTTGCGGTACAGCATAGCCGTATGGATAAGGTGCAGTTTGTGGGTAAGAAGCAGGGTAGAACTGTTCAGTAGTTTCAGGCTGTATTAATTCAGTTTCCAATTCACGAAGCTCATCTTTTTTGTTAATTGAAGCCATTGCGCAATTTCCTCCTTAGGTAGAAGCGGATTAGTCGATACTTACTATATGCAGCAGGGTAGACGGATGTCACGATGTGAATATGGCGTCAATTGAACATCAAAAGCAGACCAATAGTCCTACTTTTGATGGTTTATAGGAATGGTGTAGGTGATTTAGCCTACATTCTCCAATAAAATATGGGATTTCGACCCATAGATTGTACTAATTTTGTCGTATATAATTGAAAATGGTTATATTATGAAATAATTGGAGCGAGCTTTATTGAGAGAACTATTGGGTAAGATGTTGAAATACGATGTGACAACAAGCCATGGACTTGTCTTAGTGCCAAGTCAATCGGTTCTCAATCAAGAGCATTTGGATTTGTTTCGGCAGCATCGCATTGACTTTATGGGTATCACTACGACAACCATGCATGAGCATAAGCTTGATTCTGTATCCCCACCAGATTCTTCTCAACTCCTTGTCCAAAAAGCTTCTCAATATGCCAAGGACTTATTCGAGCGTATTCAATCGCAGAAGAAGATCCCGCTGCTGGAAATCAAAAATGATTTGATTCCTATCGTTCTGCAGACTACTGAGAACCCCGATTTATTTCAATTATTTGAAGCTGTCAAAGCGAAAGATGAGTATACGCATCAGCACAATATTGGTGTAGGCATACTCTCAACGCTGATTGGCAAATGGTTAAATTGGGCTGACAATGAAGTGGCGTTATTATCACTGGCAGCTACGATGCATGATGTTGGTAAGATCAAGATTTCACAAGAGATTCTATTGAAGCCGGGGAAATTAACCACCGAAGAGTATGACGAAATAAAGCGGCACACGATTCTAGGATATAACATGCTTAAGGAAACGGTAGGGATTAACTACAGAGTTGCGCTAGTTGCGCTACAGCATCATGAGCGGGCAGATGGCACGGGATACCCCTTGCAATTAAAGGATAGCCAGTTGGATCGAATGAGCCGAATTGTTGCTGTTGCCGATGTTTTTCACGCGATGTCATCGAAGAGGCCTTATCACGAAATGATGCCCTTTTACGAGGTGGTAAGTCGGATGAGGAAAGGCTTTTTCGGAGAGTTGGATCCCCACATCGTATCTGTATTTCTTACCAATATCATACAGAATTTGATCGGCAGGACTGTAAAGCTAACCGACGGACGTTGGGGAGAAGTCATTTATATTAATCCTACGGATGATACGAACCCGCTTGTTAAGATTGACGAATCATTTCTGGACCTAAGTCGAGAAAGACATATCCATATAAGTGAAGTTGTAATATGAGATCGTTTGACAATCAATTAGACATATATATAAAGGAAGTTATCGGATGACAAATAGGTTGATTACGGAACATGAAAGTTACGTAAATGTGGAGCTAACCAAGGAACCAGAGCTGGTTTTTCATCAGTTTTTTGCGAATTACGGCCTTACGCAGCGTGAATCGGAAATTCTATCTCTACTTGTTACCCATGGATACACCAACCGTGAGATAGCTGAAAGTTGTTACATCAGTGAGAAAACTGTGAAAATTCATCTGGCTAATATTATGAGCAAAATTGGTATAGGCTCGATGCGGAAGCTGCTTGCGATGCTTCTGCAGCAGGCTCTAACCCTTTCAAACCGAACGAATGATTCAAGTAGAATTACGACAATAGGGATGAGTTAAAGATCCAAGAGAAGACTCCTGAAACAGGAATTCTTCTCTTTTTTTATGAGGATTTTATCTGATACATTTTGGAACCTAAACAGCAAATATTGTATTGACATGATACAAAAAGTATCTTAAAGTAGTACTATAATCATGATACAAATAGTATCAAAGTATGAATGGTTTGCTACCGAATGCAAAAGTAGACTTCCTACGGAGGGGAATCATGGAGATCAATTTTAAAGAATATTTAATGATTATAAAAAAGCGCTTGTGGCTCATCGTTTTAGTCGTACTGGTGACGACTATTCTAACAGCTATGTATACCTCATCACATTATCAGCCCATTTACCAGGCTTCGACCAAGTTGATCGTCAATAAAACCTTTGAACAGGATCAATCAGGTACGGAGCAAATCGATTACGGAGCGATCGGTGTTAACATGTCCCTCATTAATACCTATAAGGAAATCATTAGAACCCCAGCTATTATGGATAAAGTAGTTCAACGATACCCCGATTTAAATGTATCCACAGACCAACTAATTTCAATCGTCAATGTTTCTAATCTCAATGAAACGCAAGTCATGTCGATCGTTGTACGGCATTTTTCCCAAGAAAGAGCAGCGAGAATAGCGAACGCCGTTTCGGATGTCTTTCAATCCGAAATCCCCAAGATTATGAAAGTTGATAATATCACCATATTAAATAGAGCCAAAGTACAGGACAATCCTACACCTATCAACCAAAAATCAAATCAATACCTCATTTTAAGCTTTGTAGCCTCCTTAGCTGTAATGATAGGGCTTACCTTCCTGCTAGATGCATTAGACGATACGTTAAAATCAGATGAAGACATTCATCAGGTATTTGAAGTGTCGACATTAGGGTACATACCAAAAGTGAAAAACAAAGTATTGCGAACCAAGCAAAAAAATAAATCTAGAAAAAAAGCAGGGGAACCGTCATATGCCAAAACCATCCAATAATTCTGCGATTATGATGCAAATTCATCCGGATTCCTCCACCTCAGAAGCTTATCGTTCTTTAAGATTTAATATCGAATGCTCCGTCTTCGGACGCGAGGCGAAGACGATTACGATTACTTCGTCGGGCCGTGGTGAAGGGAAAACGACGACTGCTGTTAATTTGGCGGTGGCTTATGCTCAGATCGGAAAAAAAGTGATTCTGCTTGATGCGGATTTGCGAAATCCATCCATCCATCTTGCATTTGGTGAAGATAATGGTATTGGATTGACGAATTATTTGGTTAATCGGAACGCATTGGACGGGATCATACGGGAAACAATCATTGAAAATCTGTCTATTTTGACCACAGGACCTGTGCAACAGAATCCGTCCAGTTTATTAGCATCGAAATCTATGGATGATCTCTTAGCAGAATTGAGAACCAGATACGACATGGTCATTGTGGATACACCATCGGTCTTAACGTTAACTGACGCGAAAATAATGGCGACCAAGTGCGATGGGGTGCTACTCATTGTGGAATATGGCAAGGTGAAGCGTGGCGCAGCCAAAAAGGTGAAAGAAGAGCTTATGCTCGCGAAAGCCAAGCTGATTGGGGTGGTTATGAACGAAATAAAAGACCATCATGCGGAAACTTATCTGTAACCTTTGTCTGTAAAAAATTGCAAGTAAGGGGAGCGAGTTTATAGCTAATGAGACAAAAAAGACGAAAGCCGCATCGGCGAGTCGTGAGAACCGCCTGCATCTTGACGCTAAGCATTGGAATTCTGGCCGGATGCTCAGATACAGCTCCGTTAAATCCGGATGCTAATTCTGTATCTCAGGAACAGGCGTTGAAGAATGTTAAAGTATTTAAGGTCATCAATCAAAAAATTGGAGATCCGCTCGAGCGTGCGGCTGAAGTTCAATCCTCCGTTCAATTCGACGTGGTAGCTAAGATGGCTGGGGACGTTGATCAAATCCTGAAAAAGCGCGGGGATATGGTGCAAGAAGGAGACGTCATCGTCAAACTAAAATCAAGCGAGGTCTCAGCTCAGCGAGAAGCAGCGGATGCTGCTGTTAAAGCAGCTCAGGAAGCCATAGAAAAAGCAAAAATTAGAGCAAAAAAAGAAATGGAAAGCCAGAAGCTGGAAATGAGTAACACCATTCAAAAAATGGAGCTAGGCATGACGACCTTGCTGCGGAACTACAATAAAATGAAGAACGACTATGATATCGGTCTGGTTACGAAAGCCCAGTTGTATCAGATGGAAAACCAAATGATGAATGCCCGCATGGATCTGGATCAGCTCAAGCAGAAACTGAGCGCTTTGGAACCGATTGATGCTACTTCTGAGTTGGAATCACAGCTCAAAAATGCTCGAGTTACCTTACAGCAGATTGATCAAACCGTGAAAAACCTTGAAGTAAAAGCCCCTGTGAGCGGCTTGTTATCGGAGATGCCGTTAGAGGGCTGGATGAGCTTGCAGCCGGGCGCTACCATTGGTGTCATTCAGAGATTGGATCCGATTAAAATTAAAGCACAGCTATCGGAAGAAGAAACGAGACACTTAAGTGGTAAGACAGAGCTGTCCTACTACATAGCAGGAACTAAGCAGATGTATCGAGGGAAAATTAGTTATCTTTCCAAAGTGATCGACCCGCAAACGAAAGCTTATGAAATCAACTTAGAAGTGCCTAACAAAGATTTGACCCTGAAGCCTGGCATGAAGCTAAGGATTCAAATGACGGAGGAAAAAGACCAAATCGTTCCTACTGTTCCGACGTATAGTATCGTTAAAGAGGGTGATGATGCCTTCGTATTCGTACTATCGGGCGATATAGTCGAGAAGCGCAGCGTACAACTTGGCAGGCTAAATGAACCTAATCAAGAAGTGCTGTCAGGAGTCAAAGAAGGGGATTTGGTCGTTAAATCCAATCCTAATCAGTTAAGAGACAAAGAAAAAGTCCAAATGACGGCTATTGAAGAGCAATAATGAAAAATGGAGTGACTTGAATTGAAAATAAATTGGAAACATACGATGGTCATGTTCATCTTATCCGTCTCTCTAGTGATTCCATCTGCGTCCTTTCATGCATTGGCAGATGAGAAATACACGCAGTCATCGAGTGCAACTAGCTATCAACTTACCGATGCGATCAAGGTGGAAGTTAAAAGCATTTTAAATGAATCAACCTCAGAAGGAACAAGAATTGCCGCTGTTGTACGCATATTTAACAATGGAGATCGCTTGACTGGGGTCCCGGAATATGAGGTTCGCGTCAAGACACAAGAAGGCTTGGAATATATCATGCGTCCTAGTCAAGCTAATGTCAAAAATATTCAACCCAAAGAAACTGCCGAGCTTAGTTATATGAATGTAGTTGATCGGTATGACGCGTTTTCATTGACCGAACTCTCGTGGTTGGATGTGGATGAATTCGTCTATCCCAAAGAAGAAAAGAGAATCATATCTATTCCTGTATCCGCCATAGAATGGAAAGGGGAGAAGGCCGTCCTTTCTGATCCAGCAACGACGAAGAAATGGGAAGATACGTTTACGATTCCAGTGTTATCGAGCCCGATAGAATACAAACCGGTTAGCCTTAATGAACAGAATACACCAGAGGGACCCATGACGATTGTAGGTTTGCTTGCAACGAATAAGGGGGATAAGAAAACAACGATACCCGATTTTCGAATAAACGGAGTATCAGACAAAAAGGTTTATACCGGCAAAAGGTTGGAACAAGATAAGCTGTTACTTGAACCAGGCGAGCAGCATTATGTCCACTATGCCATTCCAGTTAGGAATACAACGGAACTGAAGAGCTTATCCATCTTGACGCCCGAAGACTTTGCGGTGGATGACAAGACGCACAACAATTATTTAATAGGTAGATTAACGATTGCATTGCCGGGAGCTACCAGTAATCTGCACTTTTTGAATCAATTAGTGGAGTATGAATGGAATAAACCTATTAAGTTTGATCCGTTATACAAGTTGATTCGACCTGAAGTAGATGTATCCATGGTGGATTTGCAATTGCATGAGAGCGCTGGCGGGGGCTTTAAAGCAGCAGTTGCTAAGTTCAAGCTGCTCAATCATAGCGAAAATCCATTACAGGTTCCTCAGTTCCAAGCGGAGTTGTCAAGCAAAAGCGGTAATAAGTACTTAGGCACCAGACAAAGTACGCTGGTAGAAACGCTTATTCCGAATATAAGCTATGTCATTTACTATTCTTTTATCATACCGAGCACGGAAACAGGCGAGCAGCTGGCCATGCAAATTTTGGATACGAAGAGTGTTGAGCCCTACAACATTCCGCTTGCTGCCTTCAAAACAAAGGTTATGGAGGAGACAAGCGATAAGTCCCTTGCCTTCTACCCTTTTCAAGTTACTTTGAATGATTGGTCGACAGGCGCCAACTACAATATGGGATCGGGAAGTTTACCCTATTCGTATAAGCTGAATTTGGATTTCAATATCAAGCTTCAGGATGAAGTCGTCGTAGATCAAAGCTTTTCCAAGATGAGGCTCGAATTGGCCGATGCCAAGAACAGAATTATGGTAACGAAGGTTCTTTCGTTTACGGGAGAGAACAAATTGGTTAGCGGAACACAGACCATTAATTTCGACTTGGATCGGTTTGAAACTACGGTATATCTTCGTATATACGAAATTATTGATACACCCTTTGGGGAAGCAAGACGACTTATCCAAACTTTGAAACGATAGGAGAGTGAAACGATGGAAGAAAATGCGAAGAGGGAACAAAAATTGTATGCGCGCCCCATGGTTTTAAGTCAACAACCGGTTCGTTTTGAGACAGCTCAAAGCTGGAATAAGGGCCACGGTAACCTGAATCACCCGGGTACAGGGAATGGTGGTATTAATTATCCGAACCCTCCGTACACCGGACCGCATAATGGTAACGGAGGCGGCAACGGTAAGAATAAGTAAATTTGTCCAAGGGGGGTCAATGGTAGAATGCCGTTGACCTCGATTTTCAATAAGTCCCGAGGGGATGTATCATGGAACGCATTTATACTACAATTGGCGAGCACTTTATTCAAATACAATGCCATTCAGAAACGATTACGAACTGGATTCAACGGAACTTCCCAGCAGTAGCTCTAACTAAGGTTAAGCCCCATCTCTCTATTCAACTAACAGAGGGATATGGAATTCCTTTTGTTGATTATAACGTGGCGATTACCAAAGAAGCGAATACCATTTCCTTTCGCAGGGCTGATTACTTAATTGAGACAGATTTGGAGTATCGTAATGCTAAAATATCTGTACATAATGAATTGGCATTAAAGCATGCATTGATGAATCTATATAGCTCCTATCTGGTTTACCATCAGTGGGGTCTATTAATTCATTCATCTTGCGCAATCGATAAGGGGAAAGCATACCTGTTTGCAGGTCACTCAGGTGCAGGCAAGTCTACCGCCGCTAAGTTATCGCAGCCCCGAGAACTTTTTTCCGATGAAGCAACAATTGTGAAAATCACCTCTGATCAGATTACGGTTTTTAATTCTCCTTTTCGAAGTGAACTGGACAGAACTGGCGTAGAGGAATCAAGTCCGTTGGCAGGCATTTATTTATTGAATCAGGCAATCGATAATCATATCGTTCCACTTAATAAGTCGAACGGATTTCTTAATCTCATGGATAAAGTCTTTTATTGGTCTCACAGCTCAGATGAAACCGGGAACATACTCCAATTGCTGCAGCATGTGGTCAACGCAGTCCCAGTTTACGAGCTGCATTTTCAAAAAAACAATACATTTTGGGAGTTGATTTTGTAATGACCCAGTACCTTCGGATGAATGATTATGAATCTATTCAACTGGATATGGAATGGATTATTTTGAACACAGATGAGTATAACTTAACGAAGTTAAATGGAGTGGGCGGATTTTGCTGGTCATTGCTTGGCGCAGCTCAGACGGTAAGCTCCATTAGCGAAGCAATTCGGAAGGAGTATGAATCTGTCGACGAAACGGTTGAAGAAGATATTGAAGCGTTCTTGAACGATATGATTGGACGCGGCTTGGTTCAATATGCAGTTTCGTAAGGAATTCCTACAGCTTATTACTCATGCAATGGAAAAGAGAGGATGGATCGAGCTTCCGGCTCGAGGAACGAGTATGTATCCTTGTATAAAAAAAGGGGATATCTGCCGTTTTGTATCCACGGAGGCTGCAAACATAAAGAAAGGCGATATCATCCTATTTCATACACCTCATGGCAACTTAGTCGCCCATCGTTTTTGCCGATTAGTAACTAGGAACGAGCAATTGCATTACCTTTGTAAGGGAGATACCAACTTAGCTCATGATGAAGCTATTGCACCGGAGCAGTTGATTGGTAAGATGACCTGGATTAGGCGGAAAGGGAGAATCATCCAAGTCTCGAGTCTACCCTCTTATGTTTGGGGTCAAACGGTCCTTTCATTCCCCATGATATCGCTATTGTTAAGAGCTTATTTAAATCGAAGAGAAAGCACGCAAGCGTAGACTTTCTATGGAGTGACCTATGACAGGAATAATACGAAGGTACCTATTTGCCGTAAAGGAGTACATAACTTTCAAGGACGTTCAGAGAACCTACACCTTACTGACTCCATATATGCTGCGGCACTGGAAGGCGTATGCCATTCTCTTTTCCTTGTTATTCGTTGATATCACCTTAACGTTGGCCTATTCATGGTTCTTTGGAAACCTGACGGACGCTGCTATTCAAAGTAATTTTGGACGCATGAAGTGGTTAATTCCAATAGGAATTAGCTTTGTTATTCTTAGCATTTCTTCGACTTATTTGAATACCATTTTTGAAACCATTGCAACAAATGCTGTGAAGAGGGATTTTTCCGCACACTTATTTAAACACATATTGCTTTTATCTGGAAAGGATATATCCAAGCACCAATCCGGTGAGTTGATGTCTCATTTTACCAATGATATTCATAGCATTAACGGTGTTATTGGCAGAAGCCTAATTGATCTTATAAGACTTCCCTTTATCTATCTGGCTGTTTTGATATATTTGATGCAGATTAGTGGGAAATTAGCGCTTATATGCGTACTAGTCGCTCCGATTGCTATGCTATTTAGTGTTATATTCGGTTTATTACTCCGTAACAACGGCAGATTAGTTCATAGCCTGATAGGAAATATTAGTACCCTGCTAAATGAGACCTTTCATGGATTGCAAGTCATTCGATCTTTTACCATGGAAAAATCCATATTCGCGAAATATGTTAGTAAAAATCAAGAACTCTATACCCTTGAATTAAGAAATGCAAAGCTGCGTGGATGGTTCTATGTAGGGGGGCACGCTGTATCTACGATAACATTTCTTGTAAGCCTCTGCATGGGTTCATATTACGTCTCATTAGGTTTAATATCAGTAGGTTCCTTGCTAATTTTTGTTAACCTGGTTAACCATTTGGTTTATCCGTTGACAGAGCTCGCAGGACAATGGGCAGGCTTTCAAAGATCATCTTCAGCTATGGAAAGATTATTCAAGATCTTGGAGCAGCCAACTGAATCAACTGATTTACCATTAGCCATCCAATCTAAGCCATTGATGAAGTCTATTCAGTTTCAGGACATCACATTTAGCTATGATGGACATAACAGCATTTTCAATCATTTAAATTTGCACATCCCGGCCGGAAAGGTCGTTGCCATAGTCGGTTTGAGCGGGGCAGGGAAAACGACATTATTTAATCTGCTCTTAGCATTTTACAAACCGCAATTAGGTAGGATTTTCATTGATGATCGTTCTAGTGAAGCATTCTCACCTTCCGAATTAAGGAGTTTATTTGCCCATGTTTCTCAAGATACCTTTCTATTTGGCGGTACGATAAGGGAAAACCTCCTATTAGCCCGAGAGGGCATTACGGATGCGGAGATGATGCAGGCTGCAACAATTGCCAACATCCATCCTTACATCATTTCTCTTCCTCATGGCTATGACACTGAAATTGGGGAAAGAGGGGTAAAGCTGTCCGGTGGACAAAAACAACGTATGGCTATTGCCCGTGCGGTGTTAAAAAATGCTCCGATCCTCCTGCTGGATGAGGCTACCTCCGCCTTGGACAATGAGACAGAACATCAAGTAAAAGAAGCCCTGCATAAATTAATGGTAGGCCGTACAACGCTTGTCATCGCACATCGATTATCGACTGTTCAAAATGCTGATGTAATCATTGTCATGGACAAAGGAAAAATTGTTCAAACCGGACACCATAGCGATTTACTGCTGGAGGATGGATTGTATCGCAGTTTAAATCGGAAAGGGTCTCAGAAAAGGGGAGAGCTCGTTGATCATCACTTTGATACAAGCGTTATATGATTCAAGAGTCCACATGCCCCAGGAAATAGATTTTTTTGAGAAAACACTTGAGGATATTGAGTTTTTTGATATATCACCGCAGATTTATTGGTTATTAAAGCAGCGGGGACAATTGGTGCAAGTACCGTCGTTTTTTCAGGAACGGTTAAAACAAAAATATAATGGTGCCTTATATCAAAATATGTTTATCCGAAGTCAAACGAAATTAGCATTAGAAAAACTTGAAGAAGCGGGAATTCAGACAATCCCCCTTAAAGGCACTTTCTTTGCCGAAAAGTATTTTGGACATTTGGGAGCTAGGTGTACGTCCGATATTGATCTTTTAGTGCATCCTTTTGAACTGGAAAGAGCTATTCATTGTGTGAAATCTTTGGGGTATATAGAGCAGGAACGGATTCCTTCCCATTTCCATTGGAGCTTCAGTAAAGAAATACCTAACAGCACTATTCCTCTGACCATTGAGCTTCACTGGGATTTGCTAAAGGAAAAAACATCTGATTTAAATATAGACGAGTTTTGGGAGCAAGCAACTCCTATGGAATCCTATCGGTATATCAAGGAATTATCGGATTACCATACGTTTTATATGATTTGTCTGCATGGCTGGAGGCATAATTTGTATTCTCTGAAATATTTTTTGGATATTATCCAGATGATCCATTTCCTTCAGGACAATTTAAACTACGCCCGTTTACAGAAGGATACCGCTGCCCACAAAACCCTGAGAAGGATCGTTAGGACACTAGCCATTGTCTACCACCACTTTCCACATCTAACAGGCATTAAAGAGCTGCCCATTAAAAAAGAAATCAGCCTATGGTGGCAATACAACGCAATAAGAGATCGAAATCATAAGACATACATGCAATATGTAAATTGGGTCTATTACGAATTTTTCGATTTTGATTCGATGAAACATACTTGGGCAGCGCTCGTTAATTTCATGTATAGCGTAGGAAATATGAAGTTCACGCATAAGATCAAAAAGATGTAGGAAGTTGTTGACAGCAAAGATAGAAGATGATATTCTGAGGTTGTTCTCAATAAAGAACGACATGAGAGAATGAAAAAGAATTTCTCACAGGTTCATGTAAGTAAATAGAAGTAAATTAATTGAATAGCAACGTTCTTTAATGAGAACGATGAAGGGCGAGATTCCCTTTTATCATATAGAAATATGGAGGAAACGTATGAGTGCAATAGCCGGAATCTTTCACCTAGACCAAGAGCCTGTGAATGCTGAACATAGCCATAAATTGATGCAAGGATTTGCTAAGTATCCTTCAGACGATGTTCAGACATGGCAGCAGGGGAAAGTTTTCCTAGGCTGTCATGCACAGTGGATTACACCCGAATCGGTCGGTGAACGAAATCCTTATTATGATTCCGAAAGACGGCTGGCCATTACAGCGGACGCGATCATTGATAATCGTGATGAATTGTTTCATCTACTTCAAATAGATCGAGACCAGAAAGTAACAATCAAGGATAGTGAGTTGATTTTGCTTGCTTACGTGAAATGGGGATTGGATGCCCCGAAGTATCTAATAGGTGACTTTGCCTTTATGATTTGGGATGAACGTAAGCAATCACTTTTTGGAGCTAGGGACTTTTCGGGAACAAGAACGTTATATTTCCATAAATCTACAGATCGATTTGCCTTTAGCACGATCATTGAACCATTACTTACTTTGCCAGAAATCGCAAAAAAACTTAATGAAAATTGGGTTGCACAATTTCTAGCCATTCCTTTGACAGTTGATGCAATAGATTGCTCAGCTACTGTATATGAGGATATAGAGCAAGTACCGCCATCTCATAGTATATCAGTGATAGATGGAAGGGTAACGTTCTCCAAATACTGCACTTTAGCTGCAGGGGAAACTTTAAGGCTTAAATCAAATGAAGAGTATGAAGAAGCATTTCGTGATGTTTTTCAAAAAGCAGTAACGTCAAGATTGCGTACTCATCGGCAGGTAGGTGCACATCTTAGTGGGGGACTTGATTCTGGTTCTGTTGCAAGCTTTGCCGCTAAAGCCCTGCGGAATGAGAATAAATTATTACATACCTACAGTTATATACCTGTTGACGATTTTAAGGATGATTGGACACCCAGGAGTAGATTTGCTGATGAAAGACCTTATATTCGCTCCACGGTTGAACATGTAGGCAATATAAAGGATAACTATTTGGACTTCAAAGGACTTAGCCCACTATCGGAAATTGATAACTGGCTTGAAACGATGGAGATGCCCTATAAATTTTTTGAGAATTCCTTTTGGCTAAAGGGGATCTATGAGAAAGCCCAAGAACAGGGGATCGGTGTCCTTCTAAATGGTCAGAGAGGGAATTGGACCATATCTTGGGGGCCGGCCATAGACTATCAAGCTATTCTAATGAAAAAATTAAAATGGATTCAGCTGTATAAAGAAGTAAAGCATTTTAGTGCGAATATGGGTGTAGGAAGAAAAAGGATTTTATCCTTGGTTGGAAAGAAAGCATTCCCACATTTGATGCGAAATGCTCCCTCCAAGGACAATGAAGTATTTCCAAAGTTAATTAACCCCCAATTTGCCAAAAAGACAAATATTGATGAATTGATAGAGAAGCATGGGTTTAATCGAACAGATTACTCAAGCCAAAGTGCCTATGATATAAGAAAGAATCAGTTCGAACAGCTTTACTATTGGGGTTTAAACGGTACCATAGGAACCAAATTATCATTACGTTATTCCTTATGGGAACGTGACCCAACGAATGATCTAAGAGTTGCTCGCTTCTGCTTGTCTGTGCCAGACGAACAATTTGTTCAAAACGGTGTAGACAGATCTTTAATAAGAAGGGCAACGGTTAACCATTTACCCGATAAGGTTAGATTAAATCAACAATCCAGAGGCGTTCAAGGCGCTGATGGTGTTCACCGGATGGCTCCTTCATGGCCTGCTTTCATTCATGAAATCGAGCAGAATATCAAGGATCCAAGGATGTCAGAATACATGAATATGGAAGAAATTAAGTCGGCGCTTTCCAAAATTAAGGATGCAGCTAAACCTGAGTATGTTTACGAATTTGGGTTTAGAATATTAATGCGCAGCATTATTTTTTCTCGCTTTATAAAAAACTTTAATTGAGAGGGGGTGAGAAAATGCAAAATCAAGCTAAAAAAGAATGGAATATCCCGACTTTGGAAGTACTTGATGTGAAAATGACAATGGCTGGACCAGGAATTGCACATCCGGATGGCGTTCAACCCGACCCGACTGAGGTCGTTCACTACAGCTAATTTAGATTACATAATTCGGTAAGTATCTATTGCCCTTATACTTTTACAGGTATAAGGGCTTTCATTAAATTTATTCATGTCAACATATGGAGTGAAAATAATGATTCAAACAATAAATAAGGTTATATATCGAGCCTTCGGTTTAAATATTAATAGTGAGTTTGAGCTGTCGGAATTAATGATAAGTAACAATGAGAATGAGAGTATAGATGTTGTAATAAACAAAGCAGACTTATCAGAACGATGGAGCCAATTGGCAAAAGCCGACGATATGTACGTGATTAGTAAGAACTTATTTATGTTCCATATCAAAGATACCGCCATTTTTTGCGTGCAAGACGGGGGAATCATAACCGTTTCACCTGTGATTGGTGCAGATGAGGCAAAGATTCGACTATATGTACTTGGTACTTGTATGGGTACGCTATTAATGCAGCGCAGAGTACTTCCTCTGCATGGCAGCGCTATAGCTATTGATGGGAAAGCCTATGCTTTCGTAGGTCATTCCGGAGCAGGGAAATCGACTCTTGCTTCAGCCTTTATTGGCAGAGACTTTCAACTGCTAAGTGATGACGTCATTGCGGTAACGTTCTCTCCAGATCAAATGCCGATGGTGATGCCTGCCTATCCACAACAAAAGCTGTGGGAGGAAAGCTTAACGGAATTTGGAATGGAGACAAGCCGCTACCAATCCATATTTGACAGAGAAACAAAGTACCTAGTTCCAGTTTCTGATCATTTCGTAACGAAACCGTTACCTCTAGCAGGAGTATTCGAACTTACTAAAACAGATGGAGATGAAACTGAGATTGTTCCTATGAAAGGTCTGGCGCGGCTGCATGCCCTATATTGCCATACATTCCGGAGTTCTCTGTTAGAAAGATTTGAATTAATGGATTGGCACTTTAAAACATCGATAAGCATCTCGGACTGGATTCGAATGTATCAATTACGCCGGCCGAGCTCTGGGTTTACGGCTCCCCAACTCATGTCACTGATTCTGAATACTATAAAAATGGAGGAATAAGCATGATGAAATACACCATTCCGTTAAATGTACAAATTGTTCAAGGTGAAGGGAATATTGTTAGTGATATGGACGGAGAAAAAGTAATGCTGAACATTGCCAATGGGAAGTATTACAATCTCGGTCAGATCGGTGGTCATATATGGGAGTTAATAAGTGCTCCTATCTCTGTAGAGGAGTTGGTGACAGCTTTAACGAAAGAATTTGATGTCGAACAAGAAGTGTGTGAAGAACAGACCAAGGTATTCTTAAATCATTTATTAGAAGAAAAGATTATTCATGTCTGTTAAGCTCCCTAGGGGTTCGAGCTAAGAGTCGTAGGAGGATAGTGAATGCCATGAATAAGTTGAAAGTTTTTTTGACATTAGATATAAGAACTATGTTGTTACTAGTAGAGGCATTGTTCTTCTTAGGATGGGCACGTATTCTTGTCTCTCTGCCATTCTCTAAGGTGGCTCCCTCATTAGGAGCTCCCATGCAAGAAACTTCAATTATGGAGTTAGAGAGGAATCGGATTGTACTAAAGCATATCGCAAGTGCTATTGACATTATGAGTAAATATACGTTGTGGGAAAGCAAATGCCTAGTTAAGGCTATAGCTGGCATGAAGATGCTCAAACGACGCAATATCGAGAGTACGTTGTATCTGGGAACCACTAAAGATGAGTTGGCCAAAATGATTGCACACGCATGGCTACGTAGTGGCCATTTTTATGTTACAGGGAAGGAAGGGATGGATCGATTTACGGTTGTTGCCAAGTTCGCCAAACAAATAAATGCCAATAGATAAGGGAGTTAAGCAATGAATAAAGAACTAAGCTTAGATGCAACCGTCTTGCCCAAAGAATTGAATTTAATACTATCGTTCATCAAAAGCGAGAGTGAAGGCAGCTTAAGTTCTTTTGATGCTGACGCTTTTACCGGAATAAATTGGAATTTATTTCTGGAATTGGTTCGACACCATCGGGTATATCCATACATCTATAAACAAATAAAAAAAATAGAGAAAACCTATATTCCTGACTATGTTTGTGAAGAATTGCGACGCGAGTACCAACAAAATACGTTTCAAATGCTGCGATTAAGCGCAGAGATGGAGCAGCTTTGCAGGTTATTTGCAGATCATAAGATCGAAATGCTGAGCTTAAAAGGACCTGCTCTTGCAGTAGACCTTTATGGTGAAATATCCAAGCGAACCTGCAGTGACTTAGATATACTGATATCTATTGATAACTTAGATAGAGCCCATGATCTCTTGGCAGCACTTGGTTATGTCAAAGATGATTATTTCTCAACCGTAATGAACGACTGGAAATGGAGACATCACCATGTCACCTACACGCATTCTCAGAAAAAAACGAAAATCGAAATACATTGGAAACTAAACCCGGGCCCCTCTTATGAGCCAACTTTTACAGAATTGTGGGAGAGAAGAAAGAAGAGCTCAATAGCCAGCTTTCCCGTGTACATGTTAGGAAATGAGGATTTGTTTATGTTTCTAGCTTCCCACGGTGCGCGCCACGGCTGGTCCAGGCTTCGCTGGTTAATAGATATCGACCGTATCACAAGGCATCAAATAAACTGGGAGAAGCAAATCGCTTGCTTAAAAAAATTTCAAATGGCCCACGTTGGAGGGCAATCTCTAGTCTTAGCCTCTAATTTATTAGCTACTCCATTGACCAAAGAAATGAATACGCTGATCGAGGGGAAACGCCCCGTTCATTTAGCACATGCAGCGTTATTTTATATGAAACAAATGATTCACTTGCACAGAGAGCCTCTACCTGAGGATGTAGCAAGGTATCATAAACATCACTTATTTTCCTTAATGTCTAATCAGTTAAAAGTGTTACATATATTAAGCTTCCTGCATCCTTACCCCATGGATGTAGAGTTACTACCCTTACCAAAGAACCTCCATTTCTTATATTTTCCGTTAAGGCCTTTCATGTGGCTTTGGCGGAAAACTAGGAGGCACTCATGGTCATAGGAGGAATTTAAATGGAGCAAGTTCTGCACTTTACTAAAAAGCTATATGCTTTCTCTGGAAAAATATTGATTATTAACACTCTTGGCATGGTATTTATTAGTTTAATTGAAGGTGTAGGCGTTCTTTTATTACTTCCAATCCTTAATGTGAGCGGCATTGCTAATGTTGAGACAGGAATTCCACTTGTTTCGATGATGATTAAGTATCTTCAAGACTTACCAAAGGCTCTAAGTTTACCGTTAGTTCTATGTTTATTCGTTTTTTTAGTAATAGGTCAAAACTGGTTGCTGCGAACTTTAACGATTCGAGATACCATTATTCAACAGAAATTCGTTCGACACTTACGACTGGAAACCTATACGAATTTGCTGCAGTCAAATTGGAGTTTTTTCGTAAACCATAGAAAATCAGATCTCATTAATTTATTAACTTCCGAACTAACAAGAGTGGGGTTTGGAACAACCTTAGTGCTGCAATTAGTAGCCTCTCTGATTTTCACTTTAATCCAGATAGGTATAGCATTCTGGCTATCCCCAGTCATGACAATCTTTGTGTTAACGTTTGGAGTCATTCTAACCTTATTTTCTCGTAAATTTATTAAAAGAGCGAAATCACTTGGCGGCCAAACTTCACAGTTATCCCAAAACTTTCTTGCAGGTATATCCGATCAAATGGCCGGCATGAAAGATATTAAAAGTAATTCATTGGAAGAATCTTGGCTGCGTTGGTATCGATCGTTAACACAAAATTTAGTGAACGAACAAGTCGAATACATCAAGCTAAGGTCATCTTCCCAACTTTTTTATAAAGTTGCTTCTTCGGTATTAATTGCTGTTTTTGTTTATCTTTCCGTCACCATCTTTCAGACCAAAGTGGAGCAACTGTTACTAATCTTCGTTATATTTTCCCGATTATGGCCTCGCTTTACAGGCATACAGTCGAACATGGAGCAAATCGCTTCAACCATTCCTGCCTTTAAGGCAATCATCAAATTGCAGCAAGAATGTGTGCGTCTGAAGGAATTTTATATGGAGAACAAACCAGAGAACAAGACCTTTCAACCGATTGAAATTAAAACGCACATTGAGTGTAGGAACGTATCCTTTCGTTACAATCAAAATGAACAGACCTATGCGCTTAAAGACATTAATATCTATATACCGTCTAGGAAGATGACAGCTATAGTGGGTCGTTCTGGAGCAGGGAAAAGTACATTAATTGATGTTATTATGGGTCTTATTGAACCCCAAACAGGTCAGATTTGCATTGATGGGCAGCCAATTTCAAACGAAAAGGTATATGCACTAAGGCAATCCATTAGCTATGTCCCTCAAGATCCATTTCTTTTCAATGGAAGTATAAAAGATAATCTTCTGATGATTGATCCTAACGCAACCGAGGAACAAATCTGGGAAGCCCTAGAGTTTGCCGCATCCGCGGAATTCGTTAGCAAGCTGCCTGAGGGTCTCGACACATTGATTGGTGATAGAGGAATCCGGTTATCTGGTGGAGAACGGCAGCGTCTAGTGTTGGCCCGAGCCATATTGCGTAAACCATCTATCCTTATATTGGATGAGGCGACGAGCGCATTAGATAGGGAGAATGAAGCGAAAATTCAAGAAGCGTTGGAGCGATTGCAGGGTAGGTTGACCATGATCGTCATTGCCCATCGCATGTCGACCATTCGCAAGGCTGATCAAGTCATTGTCATCGATCAAGGGCAGATTATTCAAAAGGGAGAATATGACCAGCTAGCTGAAGAGCGCGAGGGACTATTTTCAAACTTATTAGGTAATCAAATAGGTGCTGTAAATTCATAGTTTCTGAAGCTAGCGTGGTGTAAAAGGATATTGATTGTGTAAATGTTCTCTATCGAAGCACATTCACATTGACACGTTCTTTATAAAGAACTATTATTGAGAATAGACAGATGTTCTTAATAAAGAATTTTAATTTACTTGAGATGTGCGTTATCGGGCGAGGGAGATCATGAAATGAAAATTCCTAAGATCATACACTATTGCTGGTTTGGCGGGAAAGAAAAGCCCGACATCGTGAAGCGATGTATAGCAAGTTGGCATAACCATTTAACTGGCTATCAATTTATGGAGTGGAATGAAACCAACTTTGATACCAGCAGTAATTCATATGTAAAAGAAGCTTATGAAGCAGGTAAATTTGCGTTCGTCAGCGATTATGCTAGAGTGTATGCGCTCTATCACTATGGTGGTATTTATTTAGACACAGATGTGGAAGTGTTCAAATCCTTTGATGACCTGTTGCATCACGAATCGTTCTGGGGATTTGAGCAAGAGAACTATATCGCGACCAGTACGATTGGAGCCGCGAAAGAAAATAAGCTGATTCAAGTATTTATGGATTCCTATCATACAAAGAGCTTCATCCTTGCTGATGGTACCTTTGATTCGCTTACCAATGTTGCGATGATAACGAAGATATTAGGCGATTGGGGTGTTACTCCCAATGGTAGCTATCAAGAGATAGAGGGTGTTGGAACCTTTTATCCGCAAACGTATTTCTCCCCTTATGACTACATTAACTGCCGAACATTTAAGTCGGAAAACACGTATGCCATGCATCACTTTTATAAGAGTTGGTTGCCACCTAAGGCGAGATGGAAGGGGCGAATGAAGTTGCTCCTGGCAAGGATTATAGGTGGACATAATATTGCAAGAATAAGAGGGCTTTTGAGATGAATCTATTAAGAAAAGTCATGTCTACGCTTATTGCTGAAAGCCGCGGCAGGGGACTCTATCATACAATAATTATGAATATTTCTCATGTAATAGGAATCTTGAGAGCTTATATGAATAAGCTTATTTACTTTAAAAACATTGAATCCTCGATATTCTCTCTTCAAGCAAACAGCAGAGTAGAAGCATTTAGTAAGCATGCCAAAATCCATATTGGGAAGTTTGTGTTTATCAGGAAAAATGCGAGTATTAGAGTCGATCATTACGGCAAACTCCATATTGGCGATAAAGTATTTATAAATGATAACTGTAACATTAATTGTGTACATAAGATTTCTATTGGTAAATACACCAAAATAGCTCCGAATGTAAGCATTAATGACCATGATCACAATTTTAAACATTCAACAGATGAACACCTTATTAAGGGAGAAGTCATGATAGGGGAAAATGTATGGATCGGCTCTAATGTTGTCATTTTAAGAGATACGTTCATCGGGGATAACGCTGTAATCGCAGCAGGAAGCGTTGTGAAGGGGAATGTTCCCGCTAATACTTTATTCTTAAATAAAAGGGAAAAGAGCTATATTCAATATGCATAAAAATAAAATCTTGATTACGGTTTTCGATATGGAAATTGGCGGGATTGAAAGAAGCTTAATCAACATGCTGGAGAGCTTCGATTATGATAAATATGATGTGGATTTATTCATTTGTCATCATTCTGGTGACTTCTTGAGTTTAATCCCTGAGAAAGTTAACCTTCTTCCACAAATACCTGCGTATACCGTATTCCGTAAATCCATGCGCCAATGTTTACAGGAAGGGCACTACTCGGTATTAATCATTAGATTACTAAGTAAAGTAATTGCAGCTATGAAGGCTAAGCTTAGAAACTTAAAAGAAGGTCCTGGCTACATTCAAATGCAGCTTGATCTCAAATACACATCTTATGTGCTACCTAAATTAAAGAAGAATTATGATCTAGCCATCAGCTATGCATGGCCTCATGATATTGTGGTGAATAAGGTTGAGGCTGCTAAGAAGATTGCATGGATCCATACGGACTATAGTGAATTGGGAATAGATAATAAGCTTGATTTGGCTGTTTGGAATAAGTTTGGTGCTATAGCTTCCATCTCAGATGCATGTACGGAGGCGTTTTTGAAGACTTACCCGTCTTTACAAGGCAAAATTAAATTAATAGAGAATATAACTTCCCCTACTTTCATAAAAAGAATGGCGGATGAACATTGTCAATTAGACGAATGTAAAGAGGGTACCTTTTACATTGTATCTGTTGGGAGATTATCTTATGTAAAAGGATTTGATATGGCCGTTAAAGCACTAAGAATATTACATGATAAAGGGCTTACTCACATAAAGTGGTTCATCGTTGGATATGGCGGATATGAGGCTGAACTGAAGGAGCTAATTGTAGAAAATCGCTTAGAGGACAGCTTTGTACTATTAGGTAAGAAGATAAACCCATACCCCTATATAAGGGGATGTGACTTATATGTTCAGCCTTCCAGGTATGAAGGCAAAGCAGTGACAGTGACGGAAGCACAGATATTAGGGAAGCCTATACTTTTAACTAATTATCCTACGGCGAGAAGTCAGATAGAAGAGGGCGTAGATGGGGTAATTTGTGGGTTAAGTATTGAAGAAATAGCCGAAGAGATAGAACGGTTACATTGGGATAGTGATCTAAGAAGCAACTTAGCCAATAGTTGTTTGCAGACAGATTATAGTAACACTTATGAATTGAATAAAATATATAACATAGTGAATATACCTGAACAGGGCTATGTAATGAAGGAAGTGACAGTATGAAGGTTTGTACAATTACTTGTCATGATGTATATAATCATGGTGCTTCGCTGCAGGCCTATGGATTAATGAAATATCTTAAGAATTGCGGTCATGACGCAGAAATTATTGATTATAAACCTGATTATTTAAGTAATCATTATAATCTATGGAGTGTTGATAACCCTAAATGGGAAAAGAATGTGATAACAAAGTACCTCTATTTAACTCTAAAAATACCAAAAAGATTACGTGAACGCGCTAGGAAAAGAGCATTTGATAAATTCAAAGATGAATTCTTACAAATAACGGATATCAGATATAAGTCAAATGATGACTTAAAGAATGACACACCAAACGCGGATGCCTATCTATGCGGCAGTGACCAAATTTGGAATTGTTTACATAAGAATGGCAAGGACCCTGCGTTCTATTTGGACTTCGTTCCAGATGAAAAAATAAAGGCCTCCTATGCGGCAAGCTTCGCCACAGATACCATTTCTGCTGAATATCAACCGGTTGTGAAACAAAGAGTTGAGAAATTAGATGCTGTTGGTGTGAGAGAAAAAAGTGGCGTTGAAATCTTAAATAAGTTGAATATCAATAAAGCTAATCAAGTTGTGGATCCAGTGTTCCTATTAGATAAAAAGGATTGGAACCATATATCTAAAAAAGAGTTCCAAGAAAAATACATATTAATCTACGATTTCGATAACAGTAATTTAATAAAGAAAATAGCATTGGAAATTGCTAAAATAAAAGGTTATAAGATTTACACGATTCATTCTGGTAAGCTCAAATACGCGGATAAGTATTTTACATTAAATGGACCGGATACATTTGTATCCCTCGTTAGAGATGCACAATTCGTCATATCGAATTCGTTTCATGCGGCTGTCTTTTCAGTCCTTTACGAAAGATCTTTCGTTATTGTGAACAGAAACGAGGCCATAAACACGAGAATGAGAGATCTATTAGATGATCTACAGCTAAAGGACAGACTAGTAGATGAAAACTACAACTTAGAACAATTGTTAACCGCTATTGATTATAGAGAAAGTAAGAAAGTACTGGACGACAAGATTTCACTTTCCAAAAAATATTTACAAAATGTACTTTCCATTCAGAAATGAGATGAGAGGTGTAGCTTTGAAGAAGAAGATTTTATTTGTCATTGATTCTTTACAAAGTGGAGGGGCTGAAAAAAGTTTAGTATCTTTGCTAACTTTGTTTGATTATAAGAACTATGAGGTAGATCTATTAATGTTTTCACCACAAGGTTTATACCTTCCTTTAGTACCAAAAGAAGTTAATGTGTTAGAAGTTCCTACTTTTATTGAAAAACAATTGAGTGGAGTAAAGAATTTATTAAAAAATAGAAGCTTTAAAGAGCTTTACTTGAGATTTAGAATATCTACTTCTCTTAGAAATCCTTATGTTAAGAGAAATATGCATGGAGCACAAATAAACTGGAAATGTATATCTAAGGATATAGATAAAATAAATAAAAATTATGATGTAGCTATAGCATATAGTCAAGGGATGCCGACATACTTTGTTGCAGAAAAAGTTTTTGCAAATAAGAAATTATCCTGGGTTAATATTGACTATAAGATTGCGGGATACAATAAAGAATTCGATAAATATTTTTATGAGAGATTCAATAACGTAATTGCTGTGTCTGAGTTATGCAAGGATGTATTAATTGAAGAGGTGCCTAGTATTAAATCAAAAGTAAGAGTTGTTTACGATATAATATCGCCTAAACTGATTCAATCAATGTCAAAAGAAGAAGGAGGGTTTCCAGAGGAATATAATGGTATACGAATTTTAACTATTGGTAGATTGGTTTATCAAAAAGGATATGAAATGGCCCTAGAGGCATGCCACAAATTAAAAGAAGAAGGTTTAGAATTTAAATGGTATGCAATTGGTGAGGGTGATTTGAAAAAAAAGTTACAGGATAGTATAAGGAAGTTTGGATTAGAGAATACATTTTTCTTATTAGGTACGCATCAAAATCCATATACATATCTAGCACAAAGCGATATATATGTTCAACCATCCAGATTTGAAGGATTTGGTCTAGCCATTGCTGAAGCCAGAATATTAGAAAAGCCTATAGTTGCAACCAATTTTACAGTAATTCATAATCAAATTAAAGATGGAGAGAATGGTTTAATTGTCAACATGAATTCAGAGGACTTGTATATGGGAATTAAAAAAATGTTGGTACAGGACAGTTTAAGGGATCGTATCAAAGGGAATTTAAGAAAGGAAAATATAGGAACGGAACAAGAAATATATAAAGTGTACGATATGATCGAGTCATAACCAAAGATGGTGAGTTGCTAAATGAGAGTCCAAAAGGCAAGTATAAACGTTATCGTAAATTTATTTACTTTTATATTGGGGTTACTTCCATCATTTATTGTGAGAAAAGCGTTCCTAGATATTTTAGGTAATGAATTGTTAGGCTTAACCTCTTTATATACCAATATCATAGGCCTACTCTCCATAGTGGAACTTGGCATAGGGAGTGCTATTATATATTCCCTATATAAGCCCTTTGCAGAAGATGATCAAGTAAAGATCAAGGGCTACTTAAATTTTTATTCCAAATTCTATAATACAGTTGGGTTTATTATTTTAGCGCTAGGCATATTCATGACTTTCTTTTTACAGCTTTTTATAAAAGATCAAATTAACTTACTAGATGCACAGCTATATTTTTTATTGTTTTTGATAAATACAGTGATTACGTACTACTTTTCTTATAAAATTTGTATCTTAAATGTAGCGCAAGAAGGTTATAAAGTATCGATTGGTACTACGGCTAGTAAATTATTAGTATCTATTCTACAGCTTTCAATGCTGAAATTTTACCCAAGTTTATATGTGTTTTTAATTGTTCAAATCATGGTTAGTTTACTCTATTTTTTATTTATGAATATATATATAGACAAGAAATATCCCTGGATTAAGAAGACAAAAGGGCTAATAAACTCTGAGGAAAAAACTTCGTTAATTAAAAATGTCAAAGCATTATTCATGCATAAGATCGGCGGCATTTTAGTATTAGGGACAAGTAATATTGTGATGTCTGCTTTTATAAATCTTACGGTTGTAGGTATATTTAACAGCTATAGTATGATATTAGGTGCAGCTCAGGGGTTAATTTCCAGCTCACTTTCAGGCGTTTCATCTAGTGTTGGTAATTTATTGGTGGATGGAGATAAAGGTACGGCTTATAAAGTCCATAAGAGGCTCTTCTTCTTAAGTTTCTGGCTAGTTTCCTTTGCAACCATTGCATTACTGAATACGATTGAACAATTTGTGTTGTTATGGTTAGGAGACGGTCAAGTGCTGGATCCGTTTACCATTATCCTGTTAGTCATAAATTTCTATTTCTTTTTAATGCGCGGGTCTGTTGAACGCTTTAAAGAGGGGGGAGGAATCTATGTTCAAGATCGATATGCCCCACTGGTTGAGGCAGCTATTAATTTAAGTGCATCAATTGTCTTTGTTAATTTAATAGGGTTGCCTGGCGTGCTGTTAGGAACTTTATTAAGTAATGTGACCGTAATATTTTGGGTGAAACCGAAAATGGTTTATAAACATATTTTTAAAGTCAATTTAGGCGAGTATTTTAAAATGTATGTTAAATACCTTCTAATTGGATTCATTCCATTAACCATAACATACTTGGCAGTTATACCGTTGAAAGATATGAAGAGTATATATGCTTTAACGGGTAACTGTATCATAAATATCATTCTGATTAATTTTATTTATTACATCATATTTAGAAAAAACGAGGAGTTCGCTTATTTCAAAAGTTTGCTTGCTAATCTGATTGAAAAAACCAAAATGCGATTTACCGCAGTTCGCCTGAAACAAAAGGATATCTAATTAGTTTGTATATTTCAATCTTGGGGGGTGCCTGCCATGACAGCGGAGGTAAAAAGAAATAACAGATTTCCAGAATTAGATTTTGTAAGAGCTATTGCTGTAATCGCAGTTATTGCTATCCATGTTACAAGTATAACCTTGACGAAAATGTCTCCAGATGAATTCACATATATTGCAAGTGTAATATTAAATCAATTGAGCCGGTTTTGTGTACCGGCATTTTTATTTGTTTCCGGAGTGTTAGCCTTTCACAGTTACAAGAGGAATAGTTATTCGCAATTAATCAGAGGAAAGATAAAGGATTTAATTGTCCCTTACGTAGCCTGGACTAGCTTGGGCTTATTATTGTTTTTGTCATTTTCCAGTAATTACAAAGGTATCATTATGATCTTCCTAACAGGCAATGGACCCTTCTACCAGCTTTATTATATCCCACTGCTGTTTCAGATGTTTATCATCTTGCCATTGTTAATCAAACTTTCTGGTAATAAAAAAATAGTAATTAGTATACTGATAATAAACATTTTAATGTATGTTGGATATCAAACGTTAGTAGTAGATGCGGTTTTCAGCAAGGATTTAGTTGGATCAGCAAGCTCTATCCTGCAGTCTACCTTTGTTGTTTGGATGAGTTACTTTTGTTTGGGCGTATATGCGGCACAATATTATTCGAAATTACTTGAATTTGTAAAATCAAAGCCAACAGCATTCTTCGTTGCTATATATGCAATGTCTGCAATCGTATTAATTGCGGATGCATATGTAGGCTTTGGAATTGATAAACAAATGGAATTAATGGGTTATTTCAGATTAACTGTTATGTTCTACTCTTTTGCATCTATAGCACTACTCGTAAAATTGGGTATGACATATACATTGAAACCAATAACTTCCCTATACCGAAACTCTTTTGGCATTTATCTTATTCATGTCGCAGCTATAAAGGTTATTTATATGGTCTCATCGATGTTTTTCTCTAATCTATTATTCATAATGTTAAGCACACTGCTGACTCTAATTGTCTCTTACTGGTGCGTTGAACTTATTAAGAGGACTCCTATTTCATTATTGTTACTTGGACAAAAAAATAAAAGCATTAGGAAGCAAGCATCAGTTAAACCACTAAATAACAGATTGGAGCTTTAATGGTAAGACTAGCCCAATGAATAGGAATGCAATAAGTATTAGAAAATTTCTACTTTTCAGGCCAATATATTTTATTGGTAAGACTTTGGTGTAACAAAGTACCGTTCCAGATAACGGCGTTGTTGTTGGGGTTCCAGGTAGAGTGAATTGGAAATACCGATTATGCCCAAAAACATATGTACTAGTTCAATAAAATAGATGAACTTGTTCCTTGACACCCAATCATTTCTCTTAAGCTAGCATAGTATAGAAGAGAAAATAGGAAAGGGTGGGGAGCGATGGCGGAGAACTCATATGTTATTGAATTAACCAGATGGAATATTAAAAATGATGGCAGCGAATCAGTAAATACGACTAAAGGAATAAACAACGCTTTGATTTGGGCTCAAAATAATGGATATAGTGGATGTAAGTTACCTTCTGGTATCTATTTAGTTGATAAAAATAGCCACCTCCAGATGGTGAGTAATATGACCATAGATTTGTACGGTTGCTTGATCAAGAAAGAAACAAATGGGTATGAAAACTACGTAACCATCAGTGTTAACAATAAAGTAAATGTTACTATTCTTGGGGGAGTTATACAGGGTGACAAGGTGACACACGACTATACTTCAGTACAGGGCACGCATGAATGGGGCAAGGGGATTGAAGTAACTGGATCAAGAAATACAACAATAGATAGTGTTGAAGTTAAAGAAACAACAGGATATGGGGTAGCTATAAGTTTCATTTATAACCATTCTTACTGGGTTAACTTATCTGATCTGGAGACAGGTACTATTGATGCAGCCGGGAATACGTTTGTTAACTCCAATTGGGTGAGGACCAACAAATTTTATTCATTGTCAGAGCCTCAAATTCAAAAACAGGGTTACTTTATGGTATGCGGCAACGGATATGGGGGATATGGAAATGGTCTGGATTTATCAAAAAAGATGGTCACAGCCTATTTTTACGATAATAATAGCAATTATTTAGGTCAACTGTCCCGCAGAACATATGAGGAATTTCATTTATCTGTTTTCCCTAATGGGTCTGCAAAATTTAAGCTATCATACATGTCTAACTTTAGTGACATTGTAGACAGCACGACAACAATACGCTCTGATGTATACTCCAAAGGAGTAAATATTGTAAACTGCTTCATTCATGACTGCAGAACATTGGGAATCACCGGTAGTGGTCAATACATTAACATAGAGAACTGTGAGATTTCAAAGAATGGTGGAGCTGCACCAGGGTTTGGAATTGATATCGAAGACGGTTACAACTTAAATCAAAACATAACAATAAGAAACAATTATTTTCATGATAATAAGAATGGTGATGTTGTTGTTCTCAGTGCGAGAAATGTACTGCTTGAACTTAATAAATTTAACGGTACAGTTAGTTTAGGAGGTTCAAGAGGCGAAAATTACGTTTCTCAATATAATGGATATAATGGTGCAACTGGAAGTGGCACTTCATTGTCAGGTAGCGATGGAACTTTCTGTGTATTTCGTTATGATCATTTTACTGGTGGGCAACCATTGTTAACAGGGAATTTATTGTATGAAAATTCAGTGTTTGACGAGGTCTCCTTTCTTTTGCAATCGGATAATTATCTAGTAACAACTTTTAAAGGTTGCAGATTTAATTTCAATAAACCGGATCAAGGTTGGTCTTGGAATATGAGAAAAGGATCCTTAGAATTTTATCAGTGTGAATTTAATGTCAATTGTAAATATTATTATTTCTATAATGAAGCGCATTTTGGGGATTCTACACGAAATAATTTAACTTTAAATAATTGTGTTATTAATGCCAGGATTCCACTTGGTGGGTATAGTGTGAATAAGTTGATTTTAATTGGGAATCGTTTTATTGGTACGAAAGATAATAAGTATCAATATTTAGATATACAATCAAACAATGTAATGCTTTCAGATAATGTAATTGAAGGTATTAATATGAATTTTCAAGGAGGAAATGGAGATAATTCAACTCTGAGAATAAAAGATAATTCAATTAGTATTAATAAAACAGATTTGAATTTTGGTCCCGACAGAAATGAAGGTATTTATATACGAAAATTTGATGTTGTTTTTATCGAATCAAACAAAATAAATGTTGTATACAATGGTAATTCTCAAATAAGAGCTATTTCTATATTTAGTGAAAAACTGGTAAGTCTTAAAGATAATTTCTATAACTCTTCTCCTACTATAAGCAAGATTGAATTAAAAGGTGCATATAGAGCTGCCGGTGATATGGTACCTGTTCCAATGCTAGTAGCTATTATTAAAGATAATATTTCTAGTAAAGTAACAGAATTTAAAGACATTACTTTCATATCACAATTATCGAGAATTGTCGGGAATGAGACAATAAATTTAGATTCAAATTACGGCAATGATATTCTGGGAACATCGTCGTCTGTGCCTACTAATGGAGTTTACTTAACAGGCCAAAAGATAAATAACTCAGTTCTCAAGGCAGGCGGTGCTTTAGGATGGGTGTGTTTAACAGGAGGTTACGCTAATAATCTACTTTGGATGCCGAATAAAGCCTACACAAAGGGCAATAGAATCAACTCAAATGGTCATGTCTATGAAGCATTGAATAATGGTACGTCTGGTGTGAATAGCCCATTATTCCCAAGCAATCCTGGAGCCGCGGTAATAGACAATAATATTACATGGAAAGAAATTGGTCTCTTAGCAATATTCAATACATTTGGAATCATTAATCCCTAATAATTATGGTTATTAGCACCAGTTCACTGGAGACATTCTCAAAAAATAAATTATCATGTCTTTACACAGATTTCCTCAGCATTTTTAAATACCCTCCTGTTCAATACAGGAGGGCGTTTTTTCGATGTCTACTGCGTTAATTCTTTATTATCTATATTAATATCGTTTGACTTTAACTTTAATTTTGCTACTACGAAAATATTGTTGGAAATCGTATAGGCAGGTGCACCTGTTCCTGCGTCAATGGAGTGAATTCCATCTAAATCTATATTTGTTTTTATTGTGCTATTTTTGAATGTAAATGATTTGACCTGGGATGGCTTGGTTGAGCCTCCAATTGATCCTACTTTGATAAAGGGTTTACTTTTAAGTGTAAGATTATTAGCAGTGAAGGTGCTGTTTAGAAATGATAACTGTTTTGCTCCTTGTATATAAATTGCAGCTGCGTAACCAATATCTTTTGAAATAGTAAAGTTAGAATTACTGAAATTGACATCTGGTTCTCCAAACAAACTATCTAGTGTAAATATCTTACTTAAAGCATTAAAAGCACAATTATTAAAAGTATATTTACCCGGTTGATTAAAAACTAACCCAACAGTTTCAGTTGTTGTGGATAAAAAATTGCAATTATTATAAGTTCCTGCGGGGAATACCGTTCCATTGTAAGCATTAAAATCTTGAACAATTAAGTTATCATATATATTTTTATCATTTCCTTTACCTCCAAGTGTCGAAAGTTTTGTCAATCCTTTTATTGTGATATTTGAAAGGTGAACAGGGTTATTGCCAACGTTCAAGGATGTGTAAGAAGTTGTGGTGGTGTTGGAAATTGTAATATTCTCTACTTTTGATCCGAATGGCTCAGTATTGTTCAAATTTAAAGAGCTATTAACTAAAGCTGCATTTGTGAATGTGTTACTTGTTGCAATCAGATTAACTTTCGAGTTATTGAATTTGTTCTGATCTGCAACTCCTGTTCCACCCATTGTAAGGTCACCATTATTAAATGTATTGTTTGTAATTGTTGCATTTGGGAATGCCTTCCAGATATACAAACCCATTTTACTTTCAAATAAATTATCAGTAATAGAAGCAGTGTTCCCATCAGCAAAAACAATATCTCCACCTGTATTATTGTAAAAGTGATTATTTTTTATAATAAGATTATTATTGGGGTAAAATCCTGCAGCTTCTGAGTCAATTCCAAATTGGGGAGCAGTCCCTTTGATATCATGAAATTTACTATTGCTAATTTCGATTCCATCTACTCCGAAAATTGAAATTCCTTGCCTTCTATTGAATGCTGATTCTGAGTTTTTTATTATTACATTTCTAGATACATCATTACTAAAAAGTTTAACGAAAAAATTATTAAGGTCATTAGAACTAAAAACAGGGTAAAATGTATCAGCGCCTACTGGGATTTGAACAAGGTCAAGTCCAAATCTGACTTGTTTAACTGAAGACAAATATTTACCGTTATTATAAAAATAAACATCATATTTATTACTATTAACACTTTGTGGTTGCTCAAAAGCAAAGTATTTTCGTCCTTCATATTTTGGGCTTGTAAAGTCTAGGGCAATCTTACTTCTAATTTTTGATGTGGAATTAATAAAGTTGCCCATGTTATCGATATCTCCATAAACGTAGCTTTTACCATATAAGCCATCGAGTCCAATGCTAGAGCCACTAATTGTAATGCCATCTCCAGTAAAATCGACTGTTTTAACGCCATCTATCGTTAAATTGTATGCACCCTCTGAGATTATTCCCATACCGAATTCATGGGTTCCATAGCTATAAGATTGGTCTTTCCCACTGAAATTATGTAATTGTTTATCCCCTTGATATGTTCCACCTTTTAGAGTTACATTATTTGCTCCATAGCCAATGTAAATTGTATGATAAGCCTCAAACCCATTAGTTTCTTTCTGAATAATCGTTGATTCATCCAGTAAAAATGTCATATTGCTTACCATATTTATTTGCGCTTGAGGATCATTGGGACTATTTCCTTTACTAATTAAATATTTGCCGGTTGGCACTTTAAAGATTCGATAGCCTTGACTATGTGCCCATTGCAATGCTTTGTTTATTCCATTTGTCGTTTCGATTGGATGTGTTCCGTCACTATAAATATTCCAGCGGGAAAGTTCTAAGTTGTAAATTGTGGGCACTGCTGTTTGTGTTGTTTCTTCTAAGGGAGCTGCACCAACATGTAAAGATTGAAAAGAAAGTATGAAAAAAATTAGTATTCCGAATGCTTTCGTAGTCATTTTCTTACCATCCTTATGGAGTTATTTATATTCTTGTAACATTGTACACTAAAAATAGGGAAATATATCGAAAGAAGTCATAAAATGGATTAAAAAGATTGTTGATATTTTCTTTCTTGAGGTTAGGAATATTAATTAGTGTTGACATGTTCTTTATAAAGAACTACAATTAAATTAGCCATTTGGGACCATAAAGTAGTATTTTTTTACTCAAAATGTTCTTTATAAAGAATTATTATGTAAATAACGTTCTTTATAATAGGATTATCGCCAATCTTTATAGTTTTGTTCTTTGTGAAGAACAATAAAATGGATTCCAAAATACGCTCCGGTGATGCCTCCTTATCGTTATCAATGGAAGCACTCGACCATGCTGTGGGTTGAATAGACCTTAGACGCGAGTCGTCAAAAGTATGGTGCGAGGAAGGGTTAGATGCCCTAGATTGTATTAAAGGATTTAATTATATGGTCTTTCTCCAAAGGCCTTATACTTAAGAACTTTAGTGAGAGGGTGGATTTATTTGTCATACCGGCAAAGGTTATCTCTATTAGTCTTCATAGACTCATTCATTGTATTAACGTCCATTTTTTTTAGCCGATTTTTATTGAGCGCAGATCTAAATGTCATAACGCTGCCTTTGGTCGTTAGTTCAATTTCGTTGCTCCTTAGTCATCATGTGTTTTCGTTTGTTTATAAGCTTTATAAGAAAGCCTGGGAACATGCGAGCATCGGGGAATTGTTGTTTATTGTAAAGGCGATTACGTTTTCTATTGTTACTGTGGCGTTCATCCAACAAATCATTGTGCAGGATATTTACTTCCGTTTACTCGCAGTTACATGGATGATCCATATCATGCTGATAGGTGGATCGCGTTTCTGTTGGCGACTCCTTCGGAATCGTTATATCAATAAACAAGCGAATAAAAAGCGTACTTTAATCGTTGGTGCTGGTTCGGCAGGGATGATGGTTGCCAGACAATTAATTAAAAATAATGACGCGGATCTAGAGCCTATTGCATTTATTGATGATAACGTGCGAATGCATAACCTGGACATTCTAGGAATACCCGTTGTTGGCGGCGTTGATCGCATAGAGATGACGGTAAAAGAACTACATATCGACAATATTATTATTGCAATTCCTTCTCTAGGTAAAAGAGACCTCAACTTCATATTCCAAGAATGTGCGAAGACGACAGCCAAAACTCAAACACTGCCAAAACTAGAGGATTTAGTAACGGGTAAGCTTTCAGTTAATCAATTCTTAGACGTTCAGGTTGAAGATTTATTGGGTCGTGAACCGATAGAGCTTGATATTGAGAGCATTTCCGAATTTATCACGGATAAAGTGGTACTTGTAACTGGTGCTGGAGGCTCAATTGGTTCGGAAATTTGTCGACAAGTCACGAAGTTTCATCCTCAAAAGCTGATCCTCTTAGGACATGGGGAGAATAGCATTTATTCGATCGAAATGGAATTGAAGGATATTTGTGTACATACAGAGATTGAATTCATTACGGAAATTGCCGATATTCAGGACTCCTGGAAGATGATGTCGATCATGAACAGACATCGGCCAGATGTTGTGTACCACGCAGCTGCCCATAAACATGTACCTCTCATGGAGCGAAACCCGGAAGAAGCGTTAAAGAACAATGTTATCGGTACGATGAACGTTGCCAAAGCGGCCAGCAAGTTCGAAGTGGGTACATTCGTCATGATATCAACGGATAAAGCGGTGAACCCAACCAGCGTCATGGGGGCCACCAAAAGAATGGCTGAGATGATTATTCAGGATATGGATAAAAGCAGCAACACCAAATTCGTTGCCGTTCGATTCGGTAATGTATTAGGGAGCAGGGGCAGTGTCATTCCTAGGTTTAAGCATCAGATTGAAAAAGGCGGGCCTGTTTCAGTCACTCACCCCGACATGATTCGCTACTTTATGACGATTCCCGAAGCATCCAGATTGGTCATCCAAGCCGGAGCATTAGCGAAAGGCGGAGAAATCTTTATCCTAGACATGGGAGAGCCAGTGAAAATCGTAGATCTGGCGAAAAATCTCATCAAGCTATCCGGCAACTCACTCGAGGACATCGGTATTGAATTTACCGGAATGAGACCGGGTGAGAAGCTTTATGAAGAGCTGCTGAAAGCCGACGAAATCGACGAACAGCAAGTATATCCAAAGATTTACATTGGTAAAACGGCAGATCTTTATGTGGAAGAAATCAAAGAGATGATTTCCATTTACGCCTCTCTTGATAAAGAGAGCCTAAGGGAATATCTCGTAAATTTAGGAAATAGCAATATAATTCCATTACCTAAGAAACTAGTCTCAATTGGCTAAGAAGGAGAAGACATCGATGAAAGTAAGAAAAGCTATCATTCCTGCCGCTGGCCTGGGTACAAGATTCCTACCCGCAACCAAAGCCATGCCCAAAGAAATGCTGCCCATTGTCGATAAACCAACCATTCAATATATCGTTGAAGAAGCCATTGAGTCGGGCATTGAAGATATTATTATCGTGACGGGTAAAGGGAAAAGGGCCATTGAGGATCATTTTGATAATTCCTTTGAACTTGAGCAGAATTTATTGGAAAAGCAAAAGTTTGACTTATTAACTGAAGTTCAGAAGTCGTCCAAAGTAGATATTCATTATATTCGTCAGAAGGAACCCAAGGGGTTGGGACATGCCATCTGGTGTGCGCGCAAGTTCATTGGGGATGAACCCTTCGCTGTGCTATTAGGTGATGATATCGTTCGAGCGGAGAAGCCTTGTCTGAAGCAGATGATGGATCAATACGAAACTCGCTATGCTTCCATCATTGGAGTGAAGCACGTATCCGATGAAGAGGTTTCCAGGTATGGAATTGTCGACGGAAACGAAATTGAGAAGCGTTTATATAGCATCAATCATCTAGTAGAGAAGCCCAAGAAAGAGGAAGCGCCGTCTAATCTTGCGATTATGGGTCGATATATCTTGACACCAAGGATTTTCGACATTCTCAATAATCAAAAGCCGGGAGCCGGTGGTGAAATTCAATTAACCGATGCCATTGCAGAATTAAATCGAATTGAGTCGGTATATGCTTATGAATTTGAAGGCATGCGATTCGATGTGGGCGATAAGTTAGGTTTTATACAGACAACGATTGATTACGCGCTGCAGCGTGAGGATTTAAGATACGAATTACTGAAATACCTTTCTTCCACCTTGGAGAGAGAATTAATTAAGTAGGGGATGCAGATGCCTAAGAAAGTGCTGTTATGTGCCACGGTTGATTACCACTTTAAAGCTTTTCATGTGCCCTACATGAAGTGGTTCAAAGAGCAGGGGTGGGAGGTCCATGTTGCCGCTAACGGGAACATGGACCTTCCTTATGTCGATACGAAGTTTAACGTTCCGATCCAACGGTCACCTTTTAATCGAACCAACATAAAGGCATATGCGGAGCTAAAGTCAATTATTGACGAAAATAAATATGATATCATCCACTGCCATACCCCGATGGGGGGCGTACTGGCTCGTTTAGCGGCGAGAAATGCACGGGAAAATGGGACTAAGGTCATATACACCGCTCATGGTTTTCATTTTTGCCAAGGAGCACCCGTTCTTCATTGGCTGGTTTACTATCCCCTTGAGAAATTTCTTTCTTATTTCACGGATTGCTTGATTACCATTAATGAGGAAGACTACCAACTAGCCGTGAATCGTCGATTTAGAGCTAATCGAATTGAATATGTACATGGCGTAGGCGTGAATACGGAACGCTTCAGACCCGTCCATGAATCACAAAAGCGTGAATCGAAGCTGACAACAGGCTATCACCCGGATGATATCCTCCTGTTCTATGCAGCAGAATTTAATCAGAACAAGAATCAACAATTGCTCCTTCATACACTAGCTTCAGTTAGAGAAGATGTTCCTAATGTCAAACTCCTGCTTGCTGGCGAGGGTCCGTTGAGAAAACAATGTCAAGATCTAGCCAAGGAGCTGGGTATAGAGGATCAGGTTGATTTTCTTGGTTATCGAAATGACATAGATTGCTTATTACCGATGTGTGATATTGCCGTTGCATCCAGTCTTCGTGAAGGGTTGCCGGTGAATATCATGGAAGCTATGGCTTGTGGCCTTCCCATCATTGCTAGTGAGAACAGAGGTCACAGAGAATTGGTTCAGAATGATCATAATGGTTGGATTACAGCTCCTAATGATCAAGCGGCAATGGCTGAGAAGATCATGCTGCTAGCTAATAACAAGGAGTTAAGAGTGAAGCTGGGTATGTGGGGCAGAGAGATAGTTGAAAGAAGATACGCCACCCAGCAGGTGTTAAATGAGAAGAGTACGATATATTCCCTATATATGGGCGAAAAGGTGGAGGTCATGTGGGCGATCCAATAAGAATTTTACACGTAGTAGTCAATATGAATCGAGGTGGAGCGGAAACTCTCATCATGAATTTATATCGCAATGTGGATCGTTCCAAGGTTCAATTCGACTTTCTTACGAGTAAAGTTGGATCTTTTGATGCCGAGATTATGGAGATGGGAGGAACCATCCATCGAATCCCCTATGTATCGGATATTGGTCATGCGAAATACATCCAAGCTTTGGATCAATTCTTTACGGAAAATCCGAATTACAAAATTGTGCATGCTCATATGGATAAAATGAGTGGATTCGTATTGCGTTCTGCAAAAAAAACGGGAGCACCTATACGGATTGCGCACAGTCATAATACGAGCAGTGAAGGCGGTATTGCTGCCAAAATATATAAGTGGGTTGCCGGAACATTTATAACGTCCTGTGCAACTCACTTTTTGGCATGTTCGAATAAAGCAGGCCAATGGTTATTTGCAAACAAGGGAAATAAAGTTGTGATTCTGAAGAATGGGATTGAGAGTGATAAATTTGCATTCTCACCTGAAGTCAGGGAGCAAGTAAGGCGGGAGCTGAAGCTTCCCTCGGCGTGCTATGTCGTAGGGCATGTGGGGAGATTCACTCATCAGAAGAATCATTCCTTCCTTATTGATATTTTCGCGCAGTTGAACCGAGATCAGCCGAATACAGTGCTTGTTTTGGCAGGGGACGGACCGCTGCGTCCAGAGATGGAGAAGAAAGTGAAAGCTTTGCAGCTGCAAGATAAGGTAAAGTTCCTTGGCGTAAGAAGTGACATTACGAGGCTGCTTCAAGCTTTTGATATGTTCGTATTTCCCTCCTTACATGAAGGACTGCCCGTTACGCTTATAGAGGCGCAGGGGGCTGGACTGCCTTGTCTCATTTCGGATGAAATTACTCAAGAAGTGGATATGGGCATCCATTTGGTAGAGCTGTTATCGCTGAGTGATAAATTGCTTTGGGTAGAGCGAATGAAGAGTGTGATAGCAAGGAATTTACCAAGACAGATCCCTGCTTTATCCTTATCGAACAAGGGTTACGATATTAAGAACACAGCGGCGTGGACAGAGGGTTTTTATTTAGGTATATCGAGGTGAATGATGAAGAAGCTTACTGTATTTACACCGACTTATAATAGAGCATATTGTCTTCACGTTTGTTACGAGAGTCTGAAGCGGCAAACATCCAGAGATTTCATTTGGTTAATTATAGATGATGGCTCTACGGACGATACGGGGGAATTGGTAGCGGACTGGATGGCAGAGAATGAAATCGAAATCCGTTATCATCGGCAGGACAATCAAGGTATGCATGGAGCTCATAATACGGCTTACAAGCTAATTGATACGGTGTTGAATGTATGTATTGACTCTGATGACTATATGCCGGATGGCGCCGTGGAACAAATAAACACCTTTTGGGAGTTGCACGGCAGCGAGCATGTGAGTGGCATCATCGGTCTTGACGCTTTTACAGATGGCCGGATCATTGGCTCAAGGTTGCCGGAAGATCTCAAGAGTTCAACACTTTTTGAGTTGTATAGTAAACATCGTGTGACCGGTGATAAGAAGCTGATTTATCGAACTGCATTAACCGAGCAGTATCCTTATCCTATTTTCGAAAATGAAAAGTATGTTGGTTTAGCCTATAAGTACTACATGCTTGACCAGCAGTATGAAATGCTGCTCATGAATGAAGTGCTTTGCTGCGTGGAATATCTACCGGATGGTTCCTCGATGAACATGCTTAAACAATACCGCAAGAATCCGAAAGGCTTTGCCTTTTACCGTAAGGAGCTTATGAAACTGCCCTTTGCTAGCTTACTCTTTAAATTCAGGCAGTCGATCCACTATGTGTCCAGCAGCATGACATCAGGTAATCGTAGGTTTATGCGGGAAACCCCTGCGAAGATCCTCACTTTTCTCGCTATTCCCCTTGGACTCCTGCTCTATTGGTATGTGATTAGAAAAACAAGAATCTCTTAAGTACTCGAAAGGAAATCAATTATGGCCATAATATGGGTTAATCTGGTTGTCGTCTATATCGCATCTTTCTTCTCCAGGTATTTGGCCACACCAGTGACAATCGGCACTGGTCCTCTGTCGTTTAAGTCTAATAAATGGATGGCTGCCATCGTGATGGCAACATTCGTATTGATAGCCGGTCTTCGTAAAAATATTGGTGATACCTTCTTTTATATGCATGCCTACACGATAAGTGATTTTACGTGGGAAGAAGTTAAAGCTGAGAAGGATATTGGCTTTGGAATCTTACAAATGATATTGAAATCTTTTACCGATGATCCGCAGTTGTTAATATTTTTAACGGCGTTAGTGACCAATGTTCTTATCGTCTATGTGTTATACAAGTATTCGGGATTGTTTGAAATGAGCATCTATATCTACATAACTTCTGGCCTTTACATAGTTTCGATGAACGGGGTCAGGCAATTTTTGGCTTCAGCTATTGTCTTCGCTGCGACCAAATACTTATTTGAAGGTAAATGGCAGAAGTATTTTCTCGTGGTTGCCTTTGCCTCTGCTTTTCATGGAAGTGCTCTTATTCTAATCCCAATTTATTTTATAGTGCGAAGGAAGGCATGGACATCCGCGACGTTCGTTCTCCTCTTTCTGGCAGTGATATTAATTCTAGGATATAGCGTACTATCGAATGCTCTATTTGCAGCTATTGCAGATACACACTACGGCGAGTATAAAGAGTTTCAAGAGGGCGGAGCAAACATCATAAGGGTGGCCATTGCGGCCGTTCCTCTGATATTTGCTTACTTGGGTAGAAATAAACTGCGAGAAATATTTCCCTACGGTGACTACGTCGTAAATATGTCGTTACTGAATTTTATCGTTATGGCTGTCGCTACGCAAAATTGGATATTCGCAAGGTTTACGATTTATTTTGGTTTATACAATGTCATCCTCATGTCATGGGTCATCAGCTTATTTGTGAAAAGGCAACAGAAATTCATGTATTATGCAATATTGTTTTTTTATTTGATTTATTTTTACTATGAGAACGTGGTTACTTTACACGTCATTTATCGAAGTGATTACTTGAAATTCTAACCAACAGACAGGGGGGTTCAAATCATGGCAATCCTCGTAACGGGTGGAGCCGGTTATATCGGAAGTCATACTTGCGTGGAGTTATTGAAAACCGGGTATGAGATTGTAGTTGTTGATAATCTGGCCAACAGCAGCTCGGAATCGTTAAGACGTGTTAGAGAAATAACGGGTAAAAACTTCAATTTTTATCAGACAGATCTGTTAAATCGGGAGGATTTGGAGATCGTCTTTAAGCAAAATAGGATTGAAGCTGTGATTCATTTCGCGGGGTTCAAATCCGTAGGCGAATCGGTTCGTTTTCCACTCCGCTATTACCATAATAATATCACGGGGACACTTGTGCTTTGCGAGATCATGCAGGATTACGGGGTAAAAAGAATCGTTTTCAGTTCGTCAGCTACTGTATATGGAATGTCGGAACACGTACCGATTTCGGAGAAGGCTCCACTTGGTGCAACGAACGCCTATGGACGAACGAAGCTAATGATTGAAGAAATCTTGCAGGATATGTACGTTTCCGATCCGTTATGGAGCATCGCGATCTTGCGCTATTTTAACCCTATTGGTGCCCATAGCTCTGGAAGAATTGGCGAGGACCCGAACGGCATTCCGAATAATTTGATGCCCTTTATCACACAGGTGGCGGTAGGGAGTTTAAAAGAATTACAGATTTATGGGAATGACTACCAAACCTTGGATGGCACCGGTGTAAGGGATTATATCCATGTAGTGGATCTAGGAAGAGGGCATTTGAAGGCGCTGGAGAAGGTCATGGCAACTACAGGTGCGGAAGCTTACAACCTTGGAACAGGACGGGGACACAGCGTTGTAGAAATGGTTACAGCTTTCGAAAAAGTAACCGGCAGGCACATTCCGTATAAGATGACGGACCGAAGACCTGGGGACATCGGGATTTGCTTTTCAGACCCGACAAAGGCTGAACGGGATTTGGGATGGATCGCCGAAAAAGGCATTGATGAGATGTGTCAGGATGCCTGGCGATGGCAATCCAATAATCCGCATGGTTACCAAGAAGAGGATAATATCCTGGTTGAATCAAGCATTTCATGACTTGCATGCATAAGAGACAAATAATTAGTTTAATAACCAGCCCAGAACAGTAGGAGTAGATCATTCATGAAGCGATTTTGTGACCTGTTCGTATCCATTCCATTATTCATACTATTTCTTCCAATTATCGGGATTGTGGCTATAATGGTTAGGTTAAAGTTGGGAACTCCCGTCATATTTATGCAGCAAAGACCGGGGTTACACGGGAAACCTATTCACATTTATAAATTTCGGACGATGACGGAGGCTAGGGATCAAGAAGGAAACTTATTGCCTGATTCCATCAGATTAACTCAATTTGGCATGGTTCTTAGAAAATATAGCCTAGATGAATTACTGCAATTGGTGAACGTCATTCAGGGAGACTTGAGTTTAGTGGGACCAAGACCTCTGTTGATGGATTATTTGCCTTTGTACACGGAAGAACAAGCTAAACGCCATCTTGTGCGCCCGGGGATTACGGGATGGGCTCAAGTCAATGGCAGGAATGCAATCTCCTGGGAAGATAAGTTTAAATTGGATGTCTGGTACGTGGAAAACCAAAACATACCCCTCGATTTTAAGATTTTAGCTTTAACTTTTATTAAAGTGTTGAAACCGCAAGGGATTCAAAATGCTAATCATGCAACAATGCCTATATTCGAAGGGAGTATGAAAAATGTTGAACAGTAAGATGAATATTTTATTTACTAGTTCAGGCAGGAGAGTATCGTTATTGCAGCAATTTAGGAAAGTGTTTGTTCAACATAACATTAACGGGAGTATAGTAACCGCAGATCTAAAACAAACAGCTTCCACTGCTTTTTTTAGCGATAAGCATTTTATTGTACCGCGAGTAACTGATCCCAATTTCATATCAGAATTGCTTCGAATATGTCAAAAGGAACAAATTGATATCATCATACCGCTTATTGATACGGAACTGGTTGTTATTTCGGAGAATCGACATGTTTTTGAAGAAATAGGAGTTAAATTATTAGTCTCAAGTAAGGAATTGAACGAAATCGCATGCGATAAAAACATAGCTTATAAGTTTTTCCTAGATAGAAATATACCTACTCCGAAAGTATATAGCGACGATGAAATTGATAATAAACAGTACAAATTTCCTTTATTAATTAAGCCACTCAACGGAAGTTCAAGTGTAGGGGTTACGAAAATAAATAATGAAAAAGAATTGTTCTTTTTTAAGGATTACATTCCCAATGCCATGGTTCAGGAATTTGTTACGGGTACAGAGTATACGGTTGATGTAATGGTTGACTTTAACGGAAATATTAGAACAGTAGTTCCGAGATTACGCATAGAAACTAGAGCGGGAGAAGTCAGTAAAGGGGTTACCAAGAAAGATAATGACATCATTAATGCCGTAAAACAAGTTGTCAAATTTTTACCTGGACCAGTTGGATGTATTACCTTGCAATGCTTTAAAAAAGAAAATGGAGAGATAACTTTTATTGAAATTAATCCTCGTTTTGGCGGAGGAATCCCTCTTTCAATTGAAGCGGGAGCAAATTTTCCATTGTGGGTCCTCCAAATGTGCAGTGGAGAAACCTTTTCAGAAGAGGATTATAATTGGCACGAAAATCTAACGATGCTTAGATATGATGAGGCAGTTTTTACGGAGAGTATCCAACATGACCGTTAATGCGTTGGTTTTCGATATGGACGATACTTTATATGAAGAAAAGGATTATGTGAGAAGCGGCTTTAAAGCAATTGATCGCTGGATAAACAGAGAGTTCAATATCACGGGTTTTTATGAAACAGCATTGGATTTATTTTTCTCAGGAGAAACAAAGTTTATTTTCAATAAAACGCTCGTGAGACTAAATATTACTTATGATGATACATTGATTAAGAACCTGGTAGATCATTATCGATCCCATGAACCAGATATTCATTTATTAGAGGATGCCAAGTGGATTCTTGAAAATTTAAGGGATACTGTCAAAATTGGGTTAATCTCTGATGGATACTTAGTTGCTCAGGAAAAGAAAGTCAATGCGCTAAAGCTCCATGAGAAATTTCACTCAGTTATTCTTACGGATAGATTGGGCAGAGAGTATTGGAAACCGAGTCATATTCCTTACGAGCAAGCAAGCCGGGAATTACAGCTTCCGCATGATCAGTGCGTTTATATCGGTGATAATATAAAAAAAGATTTTTTAGCTGCTAAGAGACTTGGGTGGACAACTATCCAAATAGATCGTAAAGATGGGTTATATTCGGGGATTTCAGCTGAACACGATTATAAAGCTCATTTTACAATCGATAGTTTGAAAGATTTATCGGATTTACCCATTCTAAAGCATATGTTTGCCTATTAGTGCTGAATAGTTTTTTTTATTTTTAATAACCTTTAGAAAGGCAGTGGAATTGTCAAATGACTACGCATAACAAAAGAATTTACCTTTCCCCTCCACACATGAGCGGGAATGAAATGATGTATATCCAGAATGCTTTTGATACAAATTGGATCGCTCCTCTAGGTCCTCATGTGGATGCATTTGAGAAAGAGCTTGCTTCTTATGTCGGGACAAATGCAGCAGCAGCAGTCAGTTCAGGGACCGCGGCAATTCATTTGGCTTTGCAGCTAATAGGTGTAAAGGAAGGAGACACAGTTTTCTGTTCAAGTCTTACTTTTGTGGCCAGTGCTAATCCGATTGTTTATTGTGGAGCGAGGCCGATATTTATTGATTCTGAGCCTGAGACATGGAACATGTCTCCTGGGGCGTTGGAAGCCGCGCTGCAAGATGCTGCTCTAGAGGGGAAATTGCCTAAAGCCATTATTGTTGTTAATCTCTATGGTCAAAGTGCAAAAATGGACGAAATTATGTCATTATGTGAATCCTTTGATGTCCCCGTCATTGAGGACGCAGCGGAATCGCTCGGATCGATTTATAAAGGAAGAGCAAGTGGGTCATTCGGTAAGTATGGCGTATATTCATTCAATGGGAATAAGATTATATCTACTTCAGGCGGGGGAATGCTGGTTTCCGATGATGTAGAGGGATTAAAGCAAGCGCGTTTCTTAGCTACGCAAGCACGGGATCAAGCTATACATTATCAACATAGTCAATTGGGATTTAATTATCGAATGAGCAATGTATTGGCTGGGATCGGAAGAGCTCAGTTAGAGGTTTTGGAAGAAAGAGTAAATGCCAGAAGAACGATTTTTAAACGGTATTATAGAGAGTTATCTCATGTACTAGGTATTCGTTTTATGCCAGAGTTGAATAATACTCGTTCAAATCGTTGGCTTACGGCTTTGACGTTAGAGGAAAATGAAGCTGGGATATCTACCCATGTATTGTTAGAAGCCTTGGCGGAAGAGAGTATCGAAGCCCGACCTGTTTGGAAGCCGCTGCATATGCAGCCTCTTTACGAAGGGGCTAGATATTATCCCCATAGTGACATCGAGAATGTTTCCGAACAATTATTTAAAACTGGGATATGCCTTCCATCTGGATCGAATATGACCGAAGATGATCAGTTAAGGGTTATCGAGTGTATCAAGAGGTGCTTGATCAAGGATCGAAGTATTAGCGCTTAATACTCACTTAAGGTTATAGATCTATTAAAGGGAGTGGTTATTATATGATAAGACCATTAACATCTTTTCGCTTTATAGCAGCTTTAATGGTGTTTTTATATCATGTTGGTATATGGAAAGCCTATCAGACAGGATATATTGGGGTTTCATTTTTTTTCATTCTATCTGGCTTTATTCTATGTATTAATTATCGAGAAAAGTTGGGCAAGTTAGATTTTCATCAGATCAAAACCTTTTACATAGCTAGGTTCGCAAAGATATACCCTACTCATTTATTAACCTTTTTGTTAGCAGTACCTTTTTATTTTTTAATCCCACTTAAACATTCAACTATTCTGTATGTACTACAAGCATTTACAAATATTTTACTAGTGCACAGCTTTCTTCCAGTGGGTAACTTTTCTTTTAATGGTCCTTCGTGGAGTATATCAGACGAATTCTTTTTTTATGCTATTTTTCCCTTTATGATAATACTTATAATAAAATATTTTGGGAGTGGGCGAAAAAAAATACTATCCATATGCTTTTTGTGGCTGATTATGCTGGTAGTAGCTATTCTATTTTCTTACAATAAAAGTGATGCGATAAATAATTGGTTATTTTTTGTTTTTCCAGTAACTCGAGCTTTTGATTTTTTGGTTGGTATTACTTTAGGGTTATTATTTTTAGAAATTAAAGAAATAATAAATTTGAAATTCACAAAATTAACCTTTACTATTTTGGAAATATCATCCATCATTCTGCTGTTGTTAAGTATTTATTTTTCGACCAGTTTGATTCAAAACCTTAGATATGATTTATTCTTTACTCCATTTCTGAGTTTGCTTATCTTTACTTTTGCGTTTCAAAAAGGAATTATATCAGATTTACTATCAAATAAAATATTTGTTTATTTAGGTGAAATAAGCTTCTCATTTTATATGATTCATAACTTGGTATTATCGTATACTTACTGGAGTTTATTAGAATTGAGTATTACACCGCTTACCATAACGGGGTGTTTCATAGTCACCATTGCGTTGAGTTCGATCTTGTACCATTTTTATGAGGAGCCATTGAGGAAGAAAATAAGATACTCGCAAGAGAAATCGAATTTAAAGATGTCAAAGATAGTTGTCCAAAGAGGATGAGTAAAACAATTCTTTCATCTGCTAGTAAAGGCAATCTTTAGAGAATATAGTATTATTAGCTTGTTGTTCTTTATTAAGAACACGCTGAAGGAGGAACGGATCATGTGTGGAATTGTCGGTTATATTGGAAATCAGGAGGCGAAGGATATGGTGATCCCTTTACAATTAATCGCTTATTATTCAGCGGTATATCGAGGTTGTGATGTTGACAAAACAAGAAATCTACCCAAAAGTGTCACTGTGGAGTGATGATAACGATGATCGGTCAAAACATTTCAAGTATACGTAAGCAAAGGGGGTATACGTTGTCCGAGCTTTCAGAGCGGACCGGTATTTCCAAGTCCTATTTAAGTAACATAGAAAGAAATCTCAAACAGAACCCTTCCATTCATGTCATGGAGAAAATAGCTTTGGTTCTAAAAGTAGACTTGAAAACGCTATTAAAAATTGCCGCTGATGTGGAAACAAGCCAACAGCTGGATCAAGAGTGGATGGATTTTATTTCTGATTTGAAGCAGTCAGGCATTGATAAGGAACGGATTCATGAATTTAAAATTTTGATTGAGTTTATGAAGTGGAACAATGAGAAAATTAAGTAGGATGAAGCCGTTATTCTGGTGGAGTCTACTAATTGTTTTCGTAGGAGCCATATTTCTTTTCACTGCACTTCAGACCTTTACAGGCGAGCATACGAAAGAGCAAATCCAGCAGATAACAGGTATGAATGAACATAATGCCTATATTACTAATGCGATTATTCGCAAATCTGCCCATGTCCTTATGTTTGGCTTGCTCAGTATCTTTTTCTATATCGTGATTCGAAGGCAATCGATCTGGTTCGCTTGGGTTTGCACGACTTTGATGGCCGTAGTAGATGAATGGCATCAGTCATACGTACCGGGGAGGTCCGCATTAGTCCAGGATGTGCTGTTGGATTCACTAGCAGCGCTGATATTTCTTAGAATTATCGTTTATATAAGAACACGATAAAATAGTGAGATTACTCAAAATAGCCCCTTTTTGGGGCTATATTGTTCTTTATATGAAACAAATTTGTTCGTTGGAAGAAATTCTGATATAATAACATCAAGAGCAACATTACTCCATTATAAGGGAAGATCCGAAATGATTGGAAAACGAGTTCAAAAATTGAGGAAAGAGAAAGGCCTGTCTCTTACAGAACTGGCCGAACGTGCAGGGGTTGCTAAATCTTATATTAGCAGCTTGGAGCGGGACATTCAGAAGAATCCTTCGATTCAGTTTCTTGAAAAAATTGCAGCTGTTCTGAAAGTACCTGTCGACAGGCTAATTGATGACCAAGAAGAGATGGCTGCTAATGACCGTGAGCTCGATCAGGAATGGTATGAGATCATTAAAGAAGCCATGACTTCTGGTGTTGACAAGCAGCAGTTTCGAGAGTTTTTGGATTTCAATAAATGGAGAATGAAGCGTCCAAACGATGAATAGTCTTATTTAGTTCTAGGAAGATTGTTTAATGAATTCCTTTGAGGACATGAAGCGATCGTTTTCAGTTGAAAGTGATATAGTCGTGGGTTGGAATGGGCTTCTTAGGAATGCGCGGATATCTTCCATCGTAAGACCCATCTTACGCGCGCTCATAATAAGATTGACCCACTCCATATCAAATTCTTCGGTATCCACCTGGTTTATCCGATTCACAAACGACCCCTCCAAATCATCTATCGCGATACAATTTGTATCCGTTGACTTATTATCGCACGTTTTTTCTATGAAATCAATCCCGAAAACATTAAAATTATACAAATTGTATCGCCATTCAAATGGCTCCCCTCGACAAAAAACGCGTAAATAATTAGATATAGACTCAAAACCTAGATGAGGGTAGGGAAACCTAAAGTGAAGAATGATCGCATAAATCGCAGGACGTTTCTCAAAAAAAGTCTGTTTGCGGTTGAATCCTTAGCCATACTAACGGGAGTTAGCGGATTATATGGCATCTTCGGAGAGCGGTATTGGATTCAGTCGACAACGGTTCGTCTTTCGTACCGTCGTTACCCTGCATCTTTTGAGGGCGTGCGTATTGTACAATTCAGTGATACACATATAGGCAAGTATTATAGTTTGGAGCAGATGAACAAAGTGGTTGATTTGCTGCAGCGGCAAGAGCCTGACATTATCTGTTTCACAGGAGATTTATTTGATTCCAAATTCGGTGAAGTGAGTGATGAGGTAATTCCGATCCTATCGCGACTCCGAGCAGGAATGGGTAAATTCGCGGTGCTCGGCAATCATGATATGCGTCTGGATTCTAGTCGAGTAAGGGATGTACTCGAGAGATCTGGCTTTACCGTCTTAGTCAATGAAAGCCGATCTATTGAACGTGGGAAAGGACGCATACAGGTGGTCGGAATAGATGAAATGTTCTACGGGAAACCGGATTTGCCATTAGCTTTAAAAGGTATAAAGCGGGACGATTTCGTGCTGCTGCTTGCGCATGAGCCAGATTTCGCAGATACGTCGTTGGCGAGTCATGTCGATTTGCAGCTCTCTGGTCACAGCCATGGCGGACAGATTAGGATTCCATTGTACGGTAGTATATTTACGCCGGACCTAGGACAAAAGTACCCTATTGGCTTGTACGCCTTTGAAGGAAGCGAGTTCCACGTCTATACAAACCGTGGAATAGGTACGACTTTGTTCCCAATTCGATTCAATTGTCGACCTGAAATCACGGTGTTTGTCCTAGAAAAGAAGCTGCCATAAGCAAGTAAAAACTCCGTTAGCCGAAGCCAACGGAGTATGTGTTCATCAGTAGCAAAACCACTTTTTCCAAATATCAAACGAATCTAAGCAATCAATATCATCCCACTTGATATCGTCCCATTTGATGTCGTCCCAGTGATTGTCATTATTGTTATTGTTATTGTTATTGTTATTGTTATTGTTATTGTAATTGTTATTGTTATTGTTGTTGTTATTGTTATGATTGTTGTTATTGTTATTATTGTTGTTATTGTTATTGCTGTTATTACTGTTATTACTATTATTACTATTCTCTTTATTAACTGTAAAAATTGAAATAAACTTAGAAAGAATACTGTTTTTCTGAGAACTACCTGATTCATTACCTGAGGCGGAAGCATAAGCGGGCAAGATGATTGCGCTAAAGAGTAAAATCAGACAAGATAGTCTAACGATTTTTAACACTGAACATAACCTCCCTTCCGAAGAATTATTTCACGCAATCGTTCTTTATTAAGAATTATACAGCAAAAATTAGGTTTTGAGAACTATAAAAGGCATAGATCATTTTTTTAATTTATGATACAATATGTAACATAATACAAGTAGGGGGGATTGATAGAGTAAAAATGAGAGTTTTCTAGCTGTTATAAGATACAATTTGTAACATACAAACGGAACTGATTAAAATCATGCGAGGTGCAACTCATGCAGGTTGTTCAACCTATTAGAGAACAAGAGAAAATTGAACAGATACAGGCCGTATTGAAAGAACAATCGATTCGGGACTGGCTTCTTTTCACTATTGGGATTAATTCGGGGCTTCATCTGAGCGATCTATTGTCTTTGAAAGTGAGCGATGTGAAGGATCGAAGTGTAGTCAGTATCAAGGAAGAAAAAACGGGTAAAGCAAAGACGTTTCAACTTTCTCCACAGCTTAAAGCTTATATCGAAGAATATATCCAATATATGGATATCGACGCTTATTTATTTCCATCCCAAAGAACGGGCAATCCGATCAAAAGAATTCGAGTTTACCGTATTTTAAATGAAGCAGCTAAGCAAGTTGGACTAAACGACATAGGTACACACACACTTCGAAAAACATACGGCTATCATTATTACCTAAGAACGAAAAATGTTTCGGTTCTCAGAGATTTATTCAATCAATCGGCTCCATCAGTGACTTTAAAGTATATTGGCGTGAAGGAATAGAAAATCAATCTTAATTGATATTGGGTGAAAGTAGTGACTCGAGGTAGATACACAATGTACCGCGGTGGTTAACATAAGTGTAACTCTTTTTAAAGTTAATAGCTGAGCGTTGGGAGTGGAGTTTCTTATGAAACAAGAAGAAAAGATTTCAGTAGAAATTCATCATGTTCTTCAGCAGTTAGGAATCGACCAGCAGAAGTTTCAGAATCAAGTTATGATGTCTTCCTCACAATCTACTCCAAGGAACGCTCAGCTCTTACAAAAGCGATGAATCGTTTTGCTTCCTCTGGGGTCAGTATTCGACCATCCACGGTTAATGAAAACTTTTTCAAAATGCTCTCATCCGTTAAATCGAGATGCTCTACGAACTCTCTAACATCATGATCTAGAACCGTTTGTGGCTGGTCAGTCCGACCAAGTAAATAATCAACGGTAACATTAAAAAAATTGGCGATCTTGTTAATTGTTTCGTAGTCCGGCTCACGTCGATTTGTTTCGTAATGAGAAAGAGCGGCTCTTGAGATTCCAATTTTATTAGATAGTTCTTCTTGCGTTAATCCTCTTTTTTCGCGTAAAAGGGCAATGCGATCTCCATATTTCAGCGTGATCATTCCTCACTGTTTAATTATTCTTTACCATTATTACCATTGTTTTTCCCGCTATATACCAGAGAACTATTATAACAAAGCAGAGATTCATTGACTAGATACAAGATGTAACAAAAAGGAGGGATGAGGCAAATGGCGTTGGAGAAAAAAAGTAAACTATCATTAATCGTACCACTGGATGGTAAGTTGAATATTATTCAAATTCGAAATCAACTCATTAATAGCAAATATGCACTAATCGATATTATAGCACTTGAAAAGTCCCAATTCACATTTGCTAGTCCCCTATGCTTGCCAACCAGCCATCAAGTCACCTACGGTTTTGAATTTACGATTTTCGGTCAATCATTTCGAGTTAATGGTAACATAGAACTAGAAAGTAATAACGATAATGAGTACATCTACAAAGCAGTTATTCAATCTGAAGATCATGTTGATTCCGAAATGCTCTATGCCATCAATCAACTTGCGGTCACACAGAATACGGAATACGTTAAGCTTTCTAAAAGCTACACGCCAGAACCTTCTTCAGCTGTTACAGTTGATTTGACATGTTGAGGGAGAAATAAAGCCGCTCTGCTTGTGCTAATTCGTTTGTTGCTCTCATAAGGTTAGTATAAAAACCAATGAATGTCGAATTAAAATGTGCGAATACATAATTTCTATATCCATACACGAGAAAATGAATTCAACCCCTTGCAATGTTACAAAACGTATCTTATAATCAATATATATACAGAATGTAACAACATACGACATTTTGAGCACTCAAAGGGGAGGAATATCATGAATTCGGATATTGTATATTGTATTCATTGTAGTTCGATTATAGGTAGAGGTAATTCAGATCAGATTTTTAAGACGGGTTTTTATCATACAACGATTCCACTTTGTCTCTGCAAAACGTGCGTTTCGACGGAGGAGAACAGGTTAAGTATAGAAATTATAAGCGATTCCCATAAGTGCTATTCCGATTTTGCCTTGCCCTTGTCTATTTAGCCGAAGGGTGGAGTAAGACCGGTTTTTTTTGTTATAAATTGTAAACGCTTTCAAAACTTATAAAGGAAAAGCCTTCCTCTTACGTAAAAAGCGGGAAGGCTTTTTCATTTTATTGGAGTAAATGCTTATGCGCACTATAGTCAATCTGCTGCTTTTCGAGGAAGCTAGTCAAGCTCTTATAGTCACGCCGCGGTGTTGCGAGAATGTAACCTTGAATACAATGGTCACGCGTTACTTCACTTGCATGCGCCTCCAGGGCAACCTGTCCAATACGAGCTGCGATGGAATGCTTAGCAATATCTCTAAAGGCTGTCGGTACTGGTGATACCAATTGATCGAGAAATGTTTTGGAGTCTTCTGTCCATAAGTGCCGCGAGCTGTCCACGTAGTGATTTTGCCAATCCAGCTTCGACTTACCGTCTTCCTTGGGGAGCACCTTTAGGAACTTCCGAAACATGAAATATCCGCCAATGGACATGAACAAAAGCAGGACACATACCCAGAAAATGATGAACCACATGAAAAAATCATTAGCCATTTATTTGTCACCTCACTAGCCTACATCCATATATCTTTAAGAATTATACCTTATTTCTAGATTTCTTGCGACAATCCTAGTAAAATAGGAAGGTAGTAGACGTAACTACTTTAGTCTTCCATACCTAAGTAGTTGCGTAGTAGACACACAAAAAGGAGTTAACCATTATGCCCAAAATAGGCTCGCACGTTTCGTTCTCAGATAAAGGCTTGTTAAATGCAGCAGAAGAGGCAGTCACATACGGTTCTTCCACATTTATGATATACACAGGCGCTCCGCAAAATACGCGCCGTAAACCGATTGAGGAACAATTTATCGAAGAAGGTAAAGCTGTGATGGAGAAGCATGCGATGAACGAAATCGTCGTACATGCTCCCTACATTATTAATCTAGGTTCTTATAAAGAAGATACCTTTGAGTTAGCCGTGCGTTTCCTTCAGGAAGAAATTCGTCGGACAGACTATATTGGCGTTCGCAATATCGTTCTTCATCCTGGGGCTTACACAGACAAGGATGCGGAGTATGGCATTGCCAGAATCGCGGAAGGTCTGAACGAAGTACTTGCAGGAGTTAAAGATACTAATGTGAACATCGCGTTGGAAACAATGGCTGGCAAAGGGACGGAGATTGGCCGCAGCTTTGAGGAATTAGCTGAAATTATGGAACAAGTAGAGTTTAACAATAAATTATCCGTTTGTTTGGACACTTGCCATATTCATGACGCTGGGTATGATATTGTGAACGACCTTGATGGCGTTCTGCATCATTTTGACAAAGTAATCGGTCTAGAAAAGCTTGGAGTTATTCACTTGAATGATAGTAAAAATCCTCGGGGAGCCAGCAAGGACCGTCACGCTCCGCTTGGCTCAGGTTGGATTGGCTTTGAAGCTATGAATAATGTTGCCAACCATGAAAAACTGCAGCATTTGCCAATGATTCTTGAAACTCCTTGGATCGGTAAAGAAGATAAAACGCAGCGTCCGATGTACGAAGCAGAAATTGCGCTGCTGTCCGGTAACCTTAGTGGACGTTTTGGCGGAGAATTCTTGGATCATGTAGAGCGAATTGACTTTTTGTTAGGTAAAAAAGACATTCATCACCGTGATTTCGTTCTGAACACATGGGAATTATTGAAAAATGATGCCAAGGCTAAGAAAGCGGACGGACGTGAGCCGCTGGAGCGCTTGTATGATATGCTGCATGAAGAGAACCTCTTTTCTGACCTCAGCGAGGAGCAGATTAATCAACGTTTGATCGTTTGGCTCGCAGGTAAAGATATACTCAAGAAAGTTTAATATCGATTACAGAAAACTAAAAAGAAAACTTTCTTACAGAAAGTTAAAGCTATTAGGGGGATTAACATGGAACAGGGAAGTACGAATAACTCATTGCGCAAGGAGAGCGTAATGGTGAATAGGGCAAGAATGTTGATCTCTTGTCCGGATCAACCAGGAATCGTCGCGGCGGTTTCGCAATTTTTGTTTGAGTATGGTGCGAATATCGTGCAATCCGATCAATACACAATGGATCCTGAGGGCGGTATGTTTTTCATCCGGATCGAGTTCGATTTAATGGAGCTTGGTAGCCGAGTTGACCAGTTGAGAAAGGATTTCTCTGTCGTTGCGGACAAGTTCTCCATGGATTGGAGTCTTTCTCTTGCTAGTCAGAAGAAGCGCATCGCTATCTTCGTATCGAAGGAAGATCATGCTTTGCTTGAGCTGCTTTGGCACTGGCGCGCTGGTGATCTTAACGCGGATATCGCGATGGTCATTAGTAACCATCCGGACATGCAATCGCTCGTCGAGCCTTTCGGAATTCCATATCACCATATTCCGGTTACCGCGGATACGAAGGCAGAAGCCGAGCGTCGTCAGCTTGAAGTTGTTGGAGACAATGTTGATGCGATCGTATTAGCTCGTTATATGCAGATCGTCTCGCCATCTTTTATTAAACACTACGCTAACCGCATCATTAATATCCATCACTCCTTCCTGCCTGCCTTTGTCGGCGGGAAGCCTTATGCGCAAGCCCATAACCGTGGGGTGAAAATCATTGGCGCTACAGCACATTATGTGACCGATGAATTGGATGGCGGCCCGATTATTGAGCAGGACGTGCAAAGAGTAAGTCACCGTGATAACGTCGAAGATTTGAAAAGAATCGGTCGACATATTGAACGGATTGTCCTTGCTAGAGCAGTAGCGTGGCATGTAGAAGATCGAATTATTGTGCATAATAACAAGACAGTTGTGTTTAATTAATTATAGATTAGGCTGTGTCCGTTGCTGGATGCAGCCTATTTTACAAGAGACAACTTTGGGTGGCGATGTTTTAGCGGGTTATTGTGGCAAAGCTTTAAAGCAAATGGTACAATAATGCAAGCGATAAAAGTCACTTGTATGTACAAGTCATTGATTGACGAAAATACAGAAATATAGGAGGGAATTTTCGAATGACAGTAACAAACAAAACAATTGAGCAATTAGCAGTAGACACGATCCGTACGTTGGGTATCGACGCCGTTGAGAAAGCCAAATCAGGTCACCCAGGTATGGTCATGGGGGCTGCGCCAATGGCTTACGTGCTGTGGAAACAGCATATGAAGCACAATCCATCTAATCCTAAATGGGTCAATCGCGACCGTTTCGTTCTTTCAGCCGGCCACGGATCCATGCTGCTATACAGCCTGCTTCACTTGTGCGGATATGATCTGCCAATGGAAGAGATCAAAAACTTCCGCCAATGGGGAAGCAAAACGCCAGGGCATCCAGAATACGGTCATACAGCAGGTGTTGACGCAACGACGGGTCCACTTGGACAAGGTATTGGTATGGCAGTTGGTATGGCCATGGCGGAAGCTCATCTGAGAGAGACTTACAATAAAGAGAATTTCCCTGTAATCGATCACTATACATACGCAATCTGTGGTGATGGCGATATGATGGAAGGCGTTTCATCTGAAGCCGTTTCCTTGGCAGCTCACCTTAAATTGGGCAAATTAATCATGCTTTACGATTCCAACGATATCTCGCTGGATGGCGAGCTTAATATGGCATTTTCCGAGAACGTTGAGAAGCGTTTTGAAGCTTACGGCTGGCAAGTGCTGCGCGTAGAAGAGCAAAATGATCTTGCGGCGATTTCCAAAGCAATTGCTGAAGCGAAAGCTGATACAACGCGCCCAACTTTGATTGAAGTGAAAACGACAATCGGTTTCGGCAGCCCGAACAAAGGCGGCAAAGGCGGACACGTTGGACCTCACGGTTCTCCACTTGGCGGCGAAGAAGTGAAGCTGACGAAGCAAGCTTACGGCTGGCCGGAGGAGCCGGACTTCTTAGTTCCGGATGAAGTAAGAGCGCACTACGCTGAAATTCAAAAAGAAGGCGCTGCAGCTGAACAAGCTTGGAGCAACCTGTTGAATGACTACATCAAGGCATATCCAGAACTCGGTAACCAGTTCAGCGCGGCTGTGAATAATGAATTCCCAGCAGGCTGGGACGCAGATCTTCCGGTTTACAGCACATCAGACAAGCCTATGGCGACTCGCGTTGCTTCCGGTAATGCAATCAACGCGATTGCACCTAATTTGCCGCAATTGATCGGCGGTTCCGCGGATCTGGCAAGCTCGAACAACACGATGATCAAAGGCGAATCCAATTATAGTGCCAGCAACTATGCAGGCCGCAATTTATGGTTTGGTGTTCGTGAATTCGGTATGGGTACAGCGATGAACGGTATGGCTCTGCATGGCGGAGTTAAAATATACGGAGCTACATTCTTCGTATTCTCCGATTATCTGCGTGCATCGATTCGTCTTGCTGCTCTTATGCAACTTCCGGTGATCTACGTTCTAACGCATGACAGTATCGCTGTTGGTGAAGATGGACCGACACATGAACCGGTTGAACAATTGCCAGCGCTTCGTGTCATTCCGGGTATCACCGTTATTCGCCCAGCCGATGGTAACGAAACATCAGAAGCATGGCGCTATGCGATTTCCCAAGCTAAGGGGCCAGTTGCACTTGTGTTGACTCGCCAAAACCTACCGATCCTTGAAGGCACAGTCCAAGGCGCAAAGGAAAACCTAAGCAAAGGCGGATACGTTGTATCCGATGCTACAAATGGCAAGCCAGTTGCACAAATTCTGGCAACAGGCTCCGAAGTACAATTGGCTGTCGCGGCGCAAAAGCTTCTTGAAGCCGATGGCATTAACGTTCGTGTCGTAAGCTTGCCAAGCTTGGAACTGTTCGAGAAACAGTCCAAAGAATATAAAGACTCCGTCATTCTGCCGGAAGTGAAGAAGCGTCTAGCTGTTGAGATGGCTTACCCGCTTGGTTGGGAACGTTACGTTGGCGACCAAGGATCCATCCTCGGTATCTCTACATTTGGAGCATCCGCACCAGGGGATTTGGTTCTCAAAGAGTACGGATTCTACCCAGAGAACGTAGCAGCTAGAGTGAAAGCTCTATTGTCTTAGTTATAAGGTAGCCACAGCCCACCACCGCGTGGGCTTGGCTTTATTCTTAGTCATTTTAGAGGGGGAACCAATTACCATGTCTAGCTTTGAAAATGTAACTGTATTAACGAAAGCCAACGTTTATTTCGACGGTAAAGTAACTAGCCGCACCGTTCAATTCGCCGATGGCACTAAAAAAACACTCGGCATTTTGCTCCCGGGTGAGTACGAATTTGGAACAGATGTAAAAGAAATCATGGAAATCCAAGCGGGTGAGCTGAACGTATTGCTTCCAGGCAGCAGCGAATGGATTACCATCAGCGGCCAAGGTGAATTCACAGTTCCCGCCAATGCAAAATTCAAGCTCGAAGTGAAAACAGTTAGCGATTATATTTGCTCTTATATTCATGAGTAATTAAATAGGGAAGAGATATCCCTTCAGATCCCATACTTCTATCGGACATATTGTCCGATAGAAGTATGGTATTTTTTTCCAGAATTGGTTTGGGGTTAGCAAAGCTTACCCCTTTGTATTCGTGTACTATTGAATAAGCGCGGTTTACGAGCTTATTCAGAACGAGCGCGCTGGATGGCCTGCTGAGAAGTAGATTTTCGGCTTCTCGGACTCTCTGTCAGCGAGTTTTGGCTCGCGGAACTCTCGCGGAAAGCGCGGAAAACGCGCTTATTTTCCTTGTGGGGGATTTAATTGGATGACCAGGGATAGAGGGAGCGGGTATCCATCTGCAGCACTTCTTCGATGTCGCTCATGCGTATCCATAGTTGCTGGATGTATTGAAGGTCATTAAGAAGCGTAATATGCCGCAGTTTAATCCTGGAGAGGCTGACGCCGATGCATTGGGGGTGTCCTGGATTAATGACGAGGTCATCCAGCAGGACGGTTATTCCAGCCTCTAAGTCAGGGATTTCTTCCATCTTAAGCTGCTGAAACGGAGCGCCTAATGGAACGTACATCGAAGTTTTGTTCCAATCTAGCTCGTTAGGCCGAAAACGAAGCGCCATGAGAAATGGCTGGATGCGCTCTTCATGGAAGTCATAAAAAACGGTAAGCTTAGCCATCAGAGGGTGCCCCTTTTTGCTTCAGATGCTCCAGCTTGTCCATGATGAGGCGAGTTGCATCGGACCAATTGGCTGGATTATATTTGCTAGCTTGGCTTTGGCTTTGTGTAAATAGCTGGTACTCATGATCCATAATGCCTTGTAGGACACGACGCTGAATTTGCTCTATGCGTGCGGCTGCAAGCCGATGAGTTACTTGAAATTCTTCGGAAAGAAGGGCGATCATTTCGTTCTTTTGCTCGGGCAGCGGGAGTTTCTTAAGCATAGAAATAGGTATTGCCGCGTAGAGCTGGAAGGCCGTTGCGTCCTGCTCTTGCCAATCGACATAGCGATCTGGCATGATCATTTGGTTGCCGGAATGGCGAAGCACATGACAAAGCTCGTGAAGAAAGTCTTCCCACTGCTCCTTGGCAGATAAACGTCGGTCTACGTTAATACTGAATTGTCCATTATTTTCGACAGCCATGCTGTTCATATCCATCGCATAAACCCAAATATGCAGTTTAGCAGCCAAATTGGTCATGCTAAGCTGAGATGGCTCTGTGATCTCATGTTGGAGATATAAAGTCTCGACCCATTGTTCCAGAGGGGTGGTTTGGTAGTGAGTGAACAGGGCAAACACCTCGTTATAGGAATATATGTTCGTTTATTTAAGGCAAAGAAAAGCCCGCTAGGGCTTGGCTATATTGTAGAAGGATAAGTTTACAACTTAACTTGCTTCGTATCAACCATGATGAATTCGTTCATCAAAGGAAACTGTTACTGTTGACTGTCTGGTTTGCGGGTCATCTGCTGCTCTTTGATGAAGTTCCAGAAGCGGAGCATTTCGTCTCGGCGCTCTTTGGGCGCATTTTTGAAATCTTTGAAAAATAAGCTTACTTCAGGATCATCGACTTCCACGGAACTGCTCGGTCCAAGCGGTCCTTCTAGCGCATCTTCTTCCGTCGGAGCAAATCCGGCGAGCAGTAGAAGCTCGTCCTTATTAGCACCTCTAAACGCATCGGCTAAGGCGATAACAGTTTCCCTGGATGGATTGAAGCGGTTATTTTCTATGGAGTTAATAAACGAATAACTGACACCGGATCTTTCTCCGAGTTCTCTAAGAGAGAAATTGTTCTGCTGACGCAAATGCCGGATTCGAATGCCGAATTGCACCATATCTTTCATAGCTTCATCACCTGTTTCTATTGTAAAGGGTTGATGCTACAAAAAACAAGAGGGTTCGGATAGAAAGTTTTGATTTTCAAAACATTTTGTGTTGAATTTTAAAACAAGAAGACGTATGATTTGTTTAGAAATTCAAAACGACAAATTTTAGGAGATGGTCGGAGAATGGTGGAACGTATTTTACACATAGAGCAAGAACAAATTAATCGACGGGCAACGCGCAAGCGGGTGGAAGATGTGCTCGAAACGGTTCGAATGTACCGGTCGATCGGGTATGCGCGGAGAGAGAGAGGAACGATTTCGGACTCGAATCAGGTATTCAAGGTGAAGGAGCAGACAGCTGTGTACCAGGCAGACACGGAGGAACAATTGGTTGTTTTATGCGCTGAGGTAGAGCAAGCGTTGTTACTGCTTGATGAACTTGAACAGGAAATGATCAGCAAACGTTATTTGCAAAGGGACAAGTTGTTCGATTTCTTGCTGTTCCATGAGCTGAATTTGAGTGAGCGTACTTATCGCAGGGTGAAGGCTAAGGCGATAGCTAAGCTTGCTTACATGCTGCGGCTAGAGGTGATACTTTCTAAAGAGTAATGCTGATATGGGGCTTGGGGCTATGGGGTGTAGGAAGAGAATGTATATAAGAGGCATACAAACAACTAAGGGAGTGTGACCATAAGTTGGCCGCTTCTTGGCAGTTCGCTAGATTGACGCCGTGGTATGATCGTTGTGTAGAGTAGTGAGGGAGGTGATTAGGTTGAACAGGACGCAACGGATAATGTCCGGATCGAGCAGATCTTGTAGGGCTGCTTACGGGACAAATGGAAGGAGTGAAACGAGTGGTAGTTAGGTCATTTTTAGGCAGTGACCGTTTTGAAAAGAAAAAAATGTTTTGAATTTCAAAACATTTGCCGCCAACATTCAACTTTCAACACTGAACACTGAACACCGAACACCGAACACCGAACACCGAACACCGAACACCGAACACCGAACACCGAACACCGAACACCGAACACCGAACACCGAACACTAAAAATCTTGTGGTAAGTGAGAACGTTGGAGTGAAGTTATATAACGATGTTTTACATCGTTATGTAGGGCTCTGGCGGAGAGAGCGTCGCTGAGACGATGTAAAACATGCTTACAGATGAGTCAAAGAGGCGGAAACGGCAGGCTGGTGTGCTGTAACGATGCTTCGACAGGAAGGAGGTAAAAGAAGTGAATGATTAACATGGCAAATCAGCTAGCACTTTATCTAAAGTCCGAAGGTGTGGGGAACCTTGGGAACGACTTGTTCGTGGACGGTGTTCCACAGACCCCGGATGAGGCTATTTGGCTCAGTCACGTTGGTGGCAGCGCGGAGTTCAAGTTAGACGCGCCGGGTAGCTGGCGCAAGCTGAGCTTGAACGTGAGAAGCACAACGCCGGTGGGGGCGCAAGATCGCATCTGGAGCGCTATTAACAAGCTGCTCAATCCGGATGACGGTGTCATCGAGGTGGACGGGCTAACCTACACAGTGCAAATTACTGCGTTGCCCGCTGTGCAGGAGAAGGATGGGGCAGGCAGGTGCCTCATGAAATCTGTCCTGATCCTTCGACAAGTAAAGCCTGTGCTAGAAACTTGGCTGAGAGCTATAACCGTATTTACGGAAGCGGCTTTAGGCTCACAGTGGCGCGTATACCGTGGATTCAACGGTACGTGTCGACCTAGCGTCTCATGGCAGTGTTTGAGCTTACAGAGTGCGTCGGAGTCAAGAGGTGCATGCCAGCTTACGAAACAATTCGTTGGGCAGATTGCTGCGAGGTCGGCCAATGAGTATCAGTTGGCCGCTCAAATATTACTGCTGGGATTGGCTGAACAAGCTAAATTGCCAATGGGAGGCGCTGATAGCAGGTGGTTAACGGTGATTAATTCAAGTGCAACGATTCGCTCAGGGGACTTGTCCACAGGGATTCTGACCGTTACTTTAACGGGCGCCGCTGCAACTCCGCAAGGCATGTTACCTCTCATCGCTGGCGTTCAGACAGCAACATAAATTCATATTAAGGTATCTTATTCCAAAGAGGAATTGAATAACGGATGGAACTTGGATTCAAACGGATTGTTCGTAATTTACTGTGCTTTGATATGGATTTTGAGGCTGGCAAAATTGAGTCGGGCAAATAGTATGATGGCTAAGCCAGTGAAGGCGAACTGTCAGTAGGGAAAATATCACATTCAGAAAGGAGCAAAAACGAATGAACCAAATTGGTTTTAATCTGATTTCAGCCGCGCTCGGCGGTTTCGTAACCTATGCCTTTGGCGAGTGGAACGAACTTCTTAGCTTATTTCTCATGGCAATACTAGTCGACTATGTAACGGGCATTGCCGCCTCGATGAAGGAACAGCGAGGACTTAATAGCCAAGTTGGCTACTGGGGTCTTGCCCGCAAAGGGCTGATGCTGCTTGTGATTATGCTGGCGCATCGCATGGATATTCTGATGGATACGGACCTGATGATGACGGGAGCAATTTATTTTTATTTGGCAAATGAGTTTATTTCCATTACTGAAAATTATGGACGATTAGGGCTTCCGCTGCCCAGCTTTATGAAGCAGATGATTCAAGTGCTGCGAGGCAAGGAGGAGGGGTTATGAGCAAAGATGGCTTTATTGATCAATTAGCTTCAGCTGCACAAGAGGATATGCGGGAGTTTGGTATTTTAGAGAGTGTGACCATCGCGCAGGCTATTCTGGAAAGTGGCTGGGGTCGCTCAGCTCCCGGTAATAATTTGTTTGGGATCAAGGGGAGTGGGCAACAGCAAGTAACGCAGGAATTCATAAACGGCAAGTGGATACAAATTGTAGGTGGCTTTCGTGTGTACGACAGCTGGTACGATAGCATACTTGATCATTCGCTGCTGCTTGCAGGCAATCCCAGATACGTGAATGTGCTGCATGAAAGAGATTACAGGTGTGCTAGTCAAGAGCTGCAGCGCGTAGGGTATGCAACGGATCCGCAGTATGCGGACAAGCTGATTCGGATTATTGAAGGGAGCGAGCTAACTCGTTTTGATCAGATAGAGGAGGAAAGGGGGGATATGATGAGTTCTGATGATGCGAATAAGATTATTAATTTCTTATCCGCTGCTTGGATGAGCACAGAGGATGCAGAAGCTAGAGTGGAATTTCACCGTTTGGCTGACGAGTTCCGAAAGCGTCTGGGCAGACGTAAGTTGCTAATACTCAACAGCGATCCAGAAATCACCAGCAAATAGGTGAATTGCTAGTAACACTTCATCTCGCACCTAAAATAAGAGTCCCAAGGGACTCTTATTTTGTCATTTTCTCTTCACTTGAGGTAAATAGAAGCCTCCAAAGACTCTTATTTGCATAGATAATCCAACTTGGTGCCACTTTTTTAACAAATAGAAGTCTCTAGAAGCTTCTATTTTCACTTAAACCCTAGAATTGGCACAAATAGAAGCCTCTAAAGACTTCTATTCTGGGGTTCCGTGGGAGCATCAACCAATTTCAGCCGCCACCCCTCAAAATTAGCCTAAACGAACAATTTCCGCCCTCCAGGATCCAAAATGTAAGAGTGAATCCTTCGTTCCCCACTTGCTGGCTTTATTATCTCTTTCCTGTGCAGGCTGCGAAGCCACTTCCATGCGTGCTCAACTCGGATGCCAAGATGTTCAGCCACTACTTGTGGTTTTAGTGGATCAGTGGTACTCGTTGCCAGCCGAGCGATTTCTTTTTCTCGATGTGTGAGTGATATAAGTTGAGTTTGATCGCCATACCATCGCGCCATGATGTTGAGGACGACTTGTTGGCAGCGTCGCGGATGCTGGGTGATATCATCAAGTGAGAACCGAAAAACCTTCCATTCGTCCAGAACCAACTGATTTTGCCGCATTAAGTTGTCCCCGAAACGAGAGCGGTCAATATCTCGAGCATGCGGACCGTAACCGTCGATCTCGAAACAAATCCGATGCGGCGGACGGAGATATACAAAGTCGACAAATCTGGTGTTGTCCTGAAAATCTCTTACTTCATACTCGGGATGAAGATGGCGAAAATGCCCAATGACCGGCCACCAGATATTCTGTATAAACTGTTTTTCCGCATAGCCATGCCCCTCATTTAACCGGCGCAATCGCTCTCCTGAGCGTTTCTCCTCATGGAATCTTACAAAGTTTTCATGCTCTTTTACAAAGTCCATCATTCCAACCTCCAAATATAAAGTGTTTTTTCTTATTTTCACGCTATGTTCAACTTTAAGTTGAGCTGTGGTGTGGGCTAACCTGGTGTAGTCTAGTGTAGTGTAGTGTAGTGTAGTGTAGTGTAGTGTAGTGTGGTGTGGTGTGGTCTGATCTGGTCTGGTCTGGTCTGTTGTAGTGTAGTTGTAGTGCAGTGCAGTTTGCTATAGTACAATGTGTGCAGTGTGTGCAGTGTGTGCAGTGTGTGCAGTGTGTTAAGTGAAGAGAAGAGAAGAGAAGAGAAGAGAAGAGAAGCCAAGCCCTAACCTCCCCTGCAAAATAAAAATACCGCCTCTCCCAAAAGGGAAAGACGGCATGTTCTTCACGCGTCGCGTAAACCTATATCACTATTTCATTAATGTATAATCACTATTTCTTTTTGCTGGTTGTCGTGGCTTGTCGATTCTAAGGGTTTCTTTAAAAGGGTTTTCCTACATTGCATACGCAATATGATCCTCAATATACTGCTCCAGCTTAATCCGCACATAAGGCGGCAACGCAGACAGCATACAGCCATAACGGAAGTTGCGGCCGTCAGGCTCGATGCGAATCACGCGAGCGGTGATTGGCGGCAGCTCCGCTTCCTGCGGGAAGTGGATGACGATGAACATGTCCGGCGCAAGCGGGGCGGCAGATGTGATCTGCAGTCCGCTCTCGGACAAGTCGAAGAGGGTACCGTCGATGTTTTGGCCGGAGAAGGAACCTTCCTGCTCCCACTGGTAAATGGACAGCTTAAGGCTAATGTCCAGCTTCACGCGCGTGTTCCGGCGGCGTTCGCGGCCAGAAAGCGGCGATGCCGGCTTCTCTGCAGCAACGACAGGCTCGCTAGGTCGAACGACCTGCTGCCCCATCCATTCTTCATAACACTGAATGACGGAGCTCAAATCTTCTTCACCCAGGCCTTTACTTAGGCCGATTTGGAATAAGTTGGTTGCCGATTGCAGCATAGGCGTCGGCAGTTGGAACTTGCCCGTAATTTCCTGCGCAAGCTGCAGATCCTTCAGCATCAGCTTCAGGGAGAATTGATTGCTGAAATCGCGATCGATAATCTTATCGCCTTTCAGCTCAACCATCTTGCTGTTCGCTCCGCCGGAGCGAACAATATCTAAGAATTGAGCAGGGTTCACCCCTGCTTTAACCGCAATGGATAAGCCTTCGGCTAAGCCGGCTAAATTAATGCCCACCATCGTGTTGTGGGCAAGCTTGGCATACGAACCGGAGCCGCTCGGCCCGAGGTAAAGTGCTTTGCTGCCAAGTGCGAGGAATACATCCTGATGCTCATCGAACACTTCTTGGCTGCCGCCGACCATGAAAGTAAGCGTGCCTGCTTCGGCAGCAGGTTTACTGCCAGTGACAGGCGCATCGAGGAAGTCGACGAAATGCGCTGCGAGCTCCTCAGCCAGCTTTTGACTTGTTTGTGGGGCTACGGTACTGGAGTCAATAATCGTCAGAGCGGGATGAATGCCACTCAGAATGCCCTGCTCACTGTAGAACGTTTCAAGTAGTGAAGCGTCATTGCTAAGCATTGTAATCAGAACATCCGAACTGCGAGCTACTTCCGCAGGAGTTAAACTCATTTCAGCACCAAGATGGGCTAGCTCGTCCGCTTTTTCAGCAGTCCGATTATATACAGTTACCATAAAACCTTTTTGAATAAGGTTAGCAGCCATGGGTTTGCCCATAGTGCCAAGTCCAATAAAGCCGATACGTTTCATGATCCTTCACCTCTAGATTCATTTTATCATGGCAATTATAACCTGTGAATTACTTTATAGGGATCTGTGGTCCGAGACCAAAGTCTCTCCGCTTACGTGATCGCTCATCGATGAATATCATTCAATATAGGATCGCTTACTTGCTTTTGGACAGGCAAATAAGTATGCTAGGAAAAGGAAAAAAATAGAGATGGAGGCGAGCATAGTGAGTAAGAAACTACAATTTGATTACAGTAAAGCACTATCCTTTTTATCCCAGCATGAGGTTGATTATTTGGCGGCTCAAGTAGAGCTAGCGCATGAACAGCTGCATAACAAAACGGGTGCAGGCTCCGATTATTTAGGATGGGTTGATCTTCCTGAGAATTATAATCGTGAGGAATTTGCTCGTATTCAGGCTTCTGCTAAACAAATTCAATCCGACTCCGAGGCGCTTGTTGTTATCGGTATCGGCGGTTCCTATTTGGGCGCACGCGCGGCGCTAGAGATGTTGTCTCATTCTTTCTATAATATTTTGCCAAAAGATAAACGTAAGACACCTGAGATTTATTTCGTAGGAAATAACATCAGCTCTACATATGTTACGCATTTGCTTCAATTGCTTGAAGGCAAAGATTTCTCTGTGAACGTGATCTCAAAGTCTGGTACAACGACAGAGCCAGCGATTGCTTTCCGTATTTTCCGTGAGTTGTTAGAGAAGAAATATGGTAAAGAAGCTGCGCGCAAACGTATCTATGCTACAACGGATCAAGAGAAGGGTGCTCTCAAAACTCTCGCTACAGCAGAAGGTTACGAAACCTTTGTCATTCCAGATGATGTAGGCGGACGTTATTCGGTATTAACAGCTGTTGGTTTATTGCCAATCGCGACAGCGGGTATTGATGTGGAAGCGATTATGAAAGGCGCGGCAGATGCGCAGCATGAATTCTCCAATCCGAAGTTGAGCGAGAATCAAGCTTATCAATACGCTGCTGTTCGAAATTCACTTTACCGTAAAGGGAAAACGATCGAAATTCTCGTTAACTACGAGCCTTCCCTGCATTTCGTATCGGAATGGTGGAAGCAGTTGTTCGGTGAAAGCGAAGGCAAAGATTACAAAGGTATTTATCCAGCATCGGTAGACTTCTCGACGGATTTGCACTCCATGGGTCAGTTCGTTCAAGATGGCAACCGGATTCTGTTTGAAACGGTCATTCAAGTTGATCAAGTGGCTGACCATATTACAATTGGCACAGATCCTGATGATTTGGACGGACTCAACTTCCTGAGCGGGAAAACGATGGATTTCGTGAATAAGAAAGCTTTCCAAGGTACGATGCTTGCTCACACAGACGGTAACGTACCGAACCTGATCGTAACGCTGCCGGATATGACGCCTTACTCCTTCGGATATATGGTGTATTTCTTCGAAAAAGCATGCGGGATCAGCGGTTACCTGATGGGTGTGAATCCTTTTGACCAACCAGGCGTTGAAGCTTATAAAAAGAACATGTTTGCCCTCTTAGGCAAACCGGGTTATGAGAAGGAAAAAGCGGAGCTCGAAGCACGCTTGCAGAATTAATTCATAATGCCAAGCAAAAAAACGATCAATCCTATCGGATTGGTCGTTTTTTCCATCGAAAATTTCCATTATTTATGTGGTAAATTTTCTTTCTATATTGTCGAAGTCAAAGGATGTGTGTAGAATATAATGAAACAGATGTTTCCTTCTACCAAGAAAGGTCGGCTATGCTAGCACATTTCAAAACTATCCAATCGTACGGATCGTCGGAAATCATCATCAAGAAGTCGCGTTTCATCGGTCATGCCAAACCGGTAGAGTCAGAAGAAGAAGCTACCCTATTTATTGAAGCTATCAAGAAGGAACACAGGTCGGCCACACATAACTGCAGCGCCTATGTCATCGGAGAAAGGGATCAGATTCAGAAGCAATCTGATGATGGGGAACCGAGCGGTACAGCAGGAAAGCCGATTCTGGAAGTGATTAAGCATCAAGGACTTAAGAATATCGTTATTGTCGTTACCCGTTATTTCGGCGGCATCATGCTTGGCGCGGGCGGACTCATTCGAGCTTATGCGGATGGAGCCGTGGTAGGCATTGAAGCAGGACAGCCAATTTATAAAGTCAATCATCAGCAAGTGCTGATTGAGGTTGACTATACGTGGTATGGCAAACTCGAGAACGAGTTGAGAAGTCAGGGGATGCTCCTAGGAGACATTCAGTTTACGGATAGAGTGACTGTGGCATGTTATCCTTTGGCAGCGGCAGCGGATGCATTTATCAACTGGGCAACTGATTTCACACAAGGTCAAGGCATTGTTATCGCAGGAGAGAACGAATACAGGGTTCATAAGAGCTTGCCGGAATAGGCAGGCTTGGGTTACAAGGCACAACTAATTTCATAGAGAAGCTAAGGATGCGGAGGGATAGGAATGGCTAGGAAAGCAGTCGCGCAAGAGCTTAGCAGAGAACGAATACTTGCGGAAGCGCGGGAATTATTCGCTACTTTCGGCTATCGCGCTTTAACGATGCGCAGCATCGCTAAAGCAATGGGGTACAGCCATGGTGCGTTATATTACCATTTTAATGAGAAAGCTGAACTGTTTTATGCGTTAATTAAGGAAGATTTCTCCGAATTAGTACAGCGTCAGCGGGAAATGATTGTTCGTGAGCAAGGGTTTAGCGTGAATCTGCTTCAAAAGTTGATGATGGAGTTCGTCTGGTTTGGTTTGAACAATCCGCATCATTACGAAATGATGTTCATGATTAACGAGCCAGAGCTGCAGCAATATTCACGAACAGAGCAAGCACAGTCCTTGGAAATGTTTGCTATTGTCATCCGTCAAGTGATGGCCGATCAACCGGGAGCCGAGAGCAGGAAGTTTACTCTTCCGTGGAATTTGTTTATGTCCTTACATGGCCTCATCTCCTACTGCATTCAGTTTAAACAATCCTATGAGGAAGCGCGGAAACTGGCTGAAGAGCATATCCGCCTCATCTGTGTCAGCTTAGATTTAGATTCCTATGAACAGCAGCGTCCGCTAGTGACACTTGTCAACACAGAATCTGCTTAAATCAGCCAATGGATTTCATTTTACAACATCCGATAAGTGCTTTAGAATAACAGAAGGGGAGCTTGCTCCTTAATGTGGCACACGCGCTTAGAGGAAGGAAGAATATAAAGCTATGGATTTGAACATTTGGTCGGAAGAAAACGTGGAATATATGTTTGAAGAAATTAAGAGAAAGCTTCGCATGGCTACCGGTGGGTCGATTAAAGCCTCGAACGTCAAGCAGGAAGTATATGAGGACTTGAAGGACTTATATGACTTGGTCGTCAGCAAAGAAAATTTCAGCATTAGCGAAATTGATGCGATTACCACAGAGCTTGGAAAGATTCGCAAAGCATAAGCAGTTTTTATCCATAAAATTGTCGTTATCTTGGCCTTAGGGCTGGAGAGACGGCAATTTTTTTGCGTAGATAAGGAAGTATAAGTTTTATACTTCGCGTCATCAGTCTTGACAAACGCGCTCGTCCCAGAAGGACGACGGAGTCGTTTATCCTTGGTTGAACAGAAAGAGGGACAACTGCGTATTTATATAGGAGAATGGACAGCTATCCAAGCGATATTACCTACACAGCCGTACACTGTAGAGCAATGTATCTCTGGTAGCTGAAGGAGGTGGACGTTCGTGGCATCCAAAATTCGTAAAGACGACGTTCGGAAATTGGTCGGGAAAAATATCGTGGCTCTTAAGAAAGACGGAACTCAAGTAACTGGTAAATTGGTGAGGATCAGCGGTAACACGTTGATTGTCGCTCCGCAAAAAGGCAAAAAGGTTCAAGTAAAAGCGATTATTCCATTGGTTTTATTTGATCTGTTAGCGATTGGTACTGCACCTTATGCTTATGGTGGATTTGGATATGGCGGTGGCTTTGGTGGTTACCCTTATGGCGGTGGCTTTGGCTTCGGTGGTCCAGGACTCTGGTGGTAAAGGAGGACTCTTTCCCGATATGGGAAAGGGTCTTTTTTTTGGTACCATTTCGGCTCTGGATGAATAGGCTAACATACAAGTCTCCGGCCCAAGTCCCTCAAGCTGGGCAGAAGAAGCTGGAAGTTATCCAAATACAGGGAGTGAGCAGTGTGCCGAGTTCCATCGTTTTTAACATGATTAATATTAACAACCAGAATACGAATGCAACCATCGGGATCGGTGAGAATGCGCAATCCAGCTGGGATTCACACAGCAAAAACAATTACGGAACCGGTCAGTGGATCGGCAATTCTGTCTCCGCCAATATTGTTAATTTCATCTATGACAACGACTTTATTGATTCACCAATTAATGATCAAGATTTTAAACCAGCTGTCACTAACCAAGTATAGTTGAATGGTGGGTGAAACCATGTTGAAATTACCGTGCCCACTAGATCCGCCGCTTATTGAATTTGATTCTATCCATGTTAATTCCATTTCCGATGCATCAGGAATTTTTATTGGCACCAACACACAAGTGAATTGGTCTACAAGTGGGAAAGCGAACAACGGCCTTGGAGAAATAGACGGTGATCATAATTACGTGCTTTATAATATCAACACGGTTTACGATAATGACATCATCGATGCACCTTATACCAAAGGGGATTTGATCATTGGCCGAGTATAAAAAAGAATGCTCCGCAGCTGCTCTAATCAGCAGTTTGCGGAGCATTTGTCGTATGTTCGGCCTGCGGGCTGGCGGGAGCAGGGGTAAAGCCGGACGTCCTAGCCTGGTTGGCAATCATGTCCTGCAGCCAATCGGGCGTTTCGTTATCGCCGATGTTGAGCATATCAAGGAAATCGGAGTCGTTGAGCATAGAACGCGTTCCAACTAACTGATTGTTGTCGCCTTCGACAGCGCCAAAGCCTTGGACCGTTTTCTGATTGCTTTGAAAATCAGTCGGCCAATTATTGCCCATATTGAGACAGGATGCGCTTTGTACCGATCCGATGCGGATTGAGCCGATAATGAATGTTGGGGACATGAAGGAGGACACCTTGTATCACCTCTTTACGATTTGGACTGCGGTGGTGTGTATTTATATCCGGTCGCGGTTCGCTCGGTTTTCGGAGCGGCTGCAGCTTGTGAATCAGCTTCTACACCTTCAGCTGCTGTACGAGAGCCGGCGGTCTTACTTTCTTTTGACACTTGAGCACGTTTAAAAACTTCATCAACCGGGACACTTTTCTCACTTGGCTTGGCGCCGAAATTGTTGCCTAAGTTCAAAGAACCGCTTAGTTCCTTGATATCGAGATGATCCAATCGAAAGGTTAAGTTCTCTAAAACGGGTTGATGAATATGCAGGGTATCTATATGTATCTTCGGGTGTTTGGCAGTAAGATCAGCTAATTCTTCTTCCAATTTACGTAGACGCCGTTCTAATTGCTGTACATGTTGATCATGAACGGGAGACGTGGCTCCAGCTTTAACTTCTGATCTAGCTCCAAGACTAGCGCCAGAACTAGCTCCAGAGCTAGCAGAACTAGCTGGGGTTGATGTTTTCGCTGTAGTTGTTCCTGTAGTTGGCTGCGCTTTAGGCGGGGACGTTTTCTTTTTTTGAAACCACATCATTAATCTCAGCTCTTCCGTGTAGATGGTTTAACATCAAAGGTGTCGCCATCTTGGACAGTATGCTTGCCACCTAGAACAACATTGTGCTCTCCGCTTATTTCCCCGAGCCCCTGGTTAATCTTCTCGGAATGACGCCTTCCAATGATCCGATTTGTACCCCTATTCACACTGGATGTTTCCGCGATTCCATCAATATGAATAGATTGAAATTGTATGCGCACCACAGTAATCCCTCCAATCCTGCGTTTCCGAACGATCTCTTTTATTTATATGGGGACAAAGGGAGATTCATTTCTCTTTTTGTTAAAGATTAATTTATGGATACAAGGATAAACGACTCCGTCGTCCTTCAGGACGAGCGCGTTTGTCAAGGTAGATAAGAAAGTATAATACTTATACTTTCTTATCTACTGAAAAAGATTACCAACCAATCGGCCAGTAAGGCCAGTTAGAGGGTAATCTTTATTAGGTTCACAGTGTACTCATTACGTGAACTGTATCGGAATAACTTTCTCTCCATCCGGAGGAGCAAGCGGGATACGAATGATAAGCAAACCGTTGTGATACTGCGCCCGCATTTGATCGGTCATAGCGTTACCAGGTAGGCGGAAAGCTCTCTCGAATGCGCCAAAGAATCGCTCGGACAACCGCATTTGTTCATCAAGTACTTGGTAGGGCCGAACGAGCATCCCTCGCATGAGCAGCGATTGGTCACGGAAAGAAAGCTGAATCTGCTCCGGCGAAGACAATCCGGGAACTTCAGCCACAACAACGAGTTCCTGCGATGTCTCATACATATCGACTCTTGGCCCGGTTAGCGGGATGATACTGGCAATATCCTGCCAGAATTCGGGGCCCAGCACATCGCCGGCTTGCGCCGACAGCCCTTTCCAATCGGGCTTAGGCGTTCGGTTGCCTGGGGGATTCATCGGCCATCATCACCTGACTTCTACATAGAAAGTAGCGCTGCGAGCAGCTTGCTACTAGTTTATGTACACCCGCGGCGGAATATGGCTGTCTGTCATGAACCTATCGCTGCGGTGGCCGCTGATTCGCCAGCTGCTGCTGCGCCATGCGCACGAGCTCACGCACCATTGCCCCTCCAATCGGACCTCCGACCTTGCCCGCATCCTCCGAGCTAAGCTGCCCGTTGTAGCCTTGCTGAAGGGGAACGCCAAGCGTTCGGGCTACTTCATATTTAACGAGATCAGGTCGTTCTGGGTTGACATTATACCCCTGATTCTTCATGACTTGAGCCTTGAGCAGTCCAAGGCCGTGTTCCGATCCGGGCACGATGGCCCGGTTGCTTCTTCTTCGTGCCATTAGGCATCACCTCTTAATGATTAGGATGCCCTGGGGTTCTCCGTACCATGAGTACGGAATGTAAAATATTTATGTCCCAAATAATTGCCAATCGTATATAGGCCATTCCCAACCAAAATGGCAGCATTGTGCAGCCAATCTGCCTGCATGGATGGCATGACAGACCTTGCCGCTTCAGCAAGCGCCCAACTTAGCCCATAAGAAAGACCATAACAGCTCAAAATAACAACAGCAAATTTCCACCAACTGCTGCCGACGCTGACATTGGAACGAAACGTAAATGTACGATTCAGCGTGTAGCTTACTATCGCGCCTAAGGTATTTCCTGCGAAAGTGGATATCCAATAATTCAGGTGCAGCAGATTAAAGAAAGCAAAGCTGGCTGACAGGCCAACTAACGTATTGAACAGACCGACAAGTAAGAAGCGCGCGAAGCTGCTAGTCAACAAAGCTTTTATCCGGCTCATCATACGATCACCGAGTTGAGCTTACTTGGGTGGATGGAGGATGAACCGCTTCCTGATCCTGTACAGTCGCTGTCAAATCTTTTTCAATTTCCTGATCCTGTCCAGTCGCTGTCAAATCTTTTTCAATGACGAAAAGCGGTCGCTGCTTCACTTCTTTATATATCTTTCCTATGTATTCACCAATTAAGCCGAGAGCGAGAAGCTGAACGCCCCCAATGAACCAAACTGAAAGAATAAGCGATGTCCAACCGGTAACGTTCGCTCCAAGGATTTTGCCTATAATTGCGTATAAACCGGCAACGACACTCAACGCGAATAAGAGGAAACCCATCATAGTGACGAAGCGAATAGGGGTTACGCTGAACGACGTGATGCCATCGAAGGCGAATGCGAGCATTTTGCGAAGCGGATACTTGGATTCTCCGGCAAAACGCTCTTTACGGTCATAATAGACCTGAGTGGATGGGAAGCCGAGTAGAGGCACCATGCCGCGCAGAAATAAATTGACCTCTTGAAATTTCTCCAAATTTTCGAGGGTGCGCTTGCTCATTAAGCGGAAATCCGCATGATTGTAATGAATTTTCACACCGAGCGTTGTCATTAGCTTATAAAAGCCTTGGGCCGTGACTCGTTTGAAAAACGTATCGGCTGAGCGATCCTGTCGTATGCCATAAACGATATCGTAACCTTCATGGAATTTGACGATAAACTCGCGAATGACATTCGTGTCATCCTGTAGATCGGCATCAATGGAAACGACGCAGTCCGAATAGGTCTTGGCTTTCATAAGCCCTGCAAGCAAAGCGCTTTGATGCCCGGCATTTTTCGCAAGCTTAAGCCCAGTCATAAAGGGACTGGAGGCGTGGAACCGCTCAATAAGCGTCCAAGTTGCATCCTTGCTGCCATCGTCGACAAACAGCACTGTGCTTGCGGTGGCAATTAGTTTATCAGAGATGAGAGTTTGTAATACGTTCGTAAGTTGGAATACCGTTTCTGGGAGTACTTCTTCTTCGTTATAACAGGGGACCACAATGGTCAAAACGGGATAAACCACAATTCTCGACTCCATTCTGAAAAGGGGATTAAAAGGATGATATATGGCTTTCATTATATCGTAATGTATGTAAAATATTAATTTTTAACGAAAATTAAACATTTTTTACAAATGAACGTCCATATTAATAAGTGCTTTACGAATCCTTAACTTGGTAAAAGAGGGGAAATCAGGTAAATTTACAGAAAAGATATATGATGTTCGGATAGGAGAGATGGATGATGGAATCACGGTTAGAGAAAGAGCCAAGAAGAGGGAAGGTCAATGTGATACTGTCGATTGCCTTGCTTGTCCTTATTTCTCGGGCACTCATGCTATTTACTGGATATATCGGGATGAATTTATTCAGTAAATCTTCTCAGGTACCCGTATATATGCAGAATGTGCCGGGCACATTGTCCAAGTGGACGCTGAAGTTTCCTGGAGAACTAGCTTCTACGGAGAAGCTGAAGTTAGAGGATTTTATCAAGTTTGATACGTATTCCTATTTAAAAATAGCCACCCAAGGTTATGATAAGTTTCGGATGGATGAACCACATACAGCTGCAAATTGGGTTTTCTTTCCACTATTTCCGTCACTGATTTTTTTACTTGGTAAAATATTTTGGTTCGAACCTGCCATAGTCGGTATGATCGTTTCGAATCTATGCTTGCTTGGAGCTCTTATTTATATTTATTTTATTGCCCTGCAGCGGGGACTCAGTGAGCGTCAGGCGGGAACCGTACTATTACTAATTGTGATTTACCCATCGTCGCTTTACTATACATTACCGTACACAGAGAGTCTATTTCTGATGCTCTCGGCAGCCTCCATCTATTATGCAGGCAATAAAAAGTATGCACTTGCCTTTATAGCGGCCAGTTTATCTACCGTGACAAGGGTGCCTGGGTTTATCAACCTTGCATTGGTCATGGGCACCGTGTTTATGGACGAAGGGTTCAAATGGACCTGGCGTTACCTGAAATGGTCGTTGTATAGTATTTTATCCCTTATCCCAATGGGTATTTATCTCCTACATATGAAAAGCGTCACCGGTGATTTCTTGGCACCTTTCCATGAGCAGAGCTTGCACTGGTTCCGGTATACCACCATACCTTTTGTCAATTATTTTGGTTATTTGAAAAAGCCTTACTTCTCCACGCCTGATGGCTGGGATAACGGCTTCATTGCTTTTACCGTATCAACAGCTGTGTTTATCGTTTTTTTGAGTTACTTCATTGTTCATATGAAAAAGCTTTTGACAAATAAGCATGAGCTGCTATTTTTCGTTTATGGCTTGCTGTTAATCGTCATCCCATTTTCAAGTCAACCCTTATTTCTAGTAAGCGTCGTTCGCTATATGATGGTGAGTATACCGATCTATTTCTACTTAGTAACGTTAACCGAGAAGTGGGAAAATGCCCGAATTTTCTATATGTTGCTGTTTATGATTCTACAGGTTTTCGTGACGATTGGCTTTTTTAATGGGTATTATTTTGTTATCTAAAGAGGGTTGATTAACGAAAAGCGACCAGAACATGAATCATCGTCCCAGCCGCTTATTCCTTTATTACCAACCAAATCCGAAAGTACTAAGAACGATAACCAAAAGGACGTATAATACGAGGACTATAGAAGTGCCTGTATAAGGTACAGCAGGACCGCAACCACAACTCATGTCAATCCCTCCCTTCACAAAATTACTATATGTCATTCAACTAGAGGGCGCATGGATGAATGTCCAGAATCTGAATTAAAATTGGGTAACGTGTCCAACACCTTGTAAATCGTAGCGGGATGAGAGGAGTTGCGGCTGCTGGAGGTAGTATATGTTTCCGGAAGCTGAGATTACGCAGCTGGAAAAGAAGCTTGCGGAGGCAACCTGATTTAAATCAACGAACACAAACAGGGAGGTATCACTCATGATTCAGAAAATAGCAACAGTTGGCATTTATGTTGAGGATCAGCAAAAGGCCAAAACATTTTGGACCGAAAAAGTTGGATTTGAAGTCGTTCGCGAAACGTCAATGGGTCCTAATGCCTTCTGGTTAGAGGTAGCGCCGCAAGGAGCTGAATCCGCACTAGTCATTTATCCGAAAAGCATGATGACAAATTATGCCGAACTGAAGCCTTCTGTGGTCTTTGTTACGGATGATATTCAGACGACCTACGAGAACATGAAGTCCAAAGGCGTTGAATTCGAAGGGGAACTTTCAAAGATGCAGTGGGGAACTTTTGCCACATTTAAGGATGAGGATGGAAATACGTTTCTTTTAAAAGGGTAAGGATTTAAAGGCAAGGACGAGTTCTTAGGTCGTATAATCGACTGGGAACCGTCCTTTTTTTTTATAGATTCAATCTGATTTAGGATAAGTTCTCCCATTTGGCCCACATCTCCACTGGATTGAGTTCGTATATCTCGTTCTCGCGAAACATGAACTGGTGCATAATGAATTCTCTTCGAATCGTTGCGAAATCAGGGTGGTAGTTCTTAATAAATGCATTCAGTTCCTTCTCTGTGTAGGTGCGTCCTTTTTCAAGCTGCTCTACAAGATGTTCTAGGACGATAAGTTTTTTCTTGAGTTGAGCAGGGATATGCTTGAGCTTGCCGTCTAAGGTTATAAAGTTTCGAATGACAGATTGTTTGAGGTTCTGATTACGGTCTTCATCCTTCATAGGTTCAGTTTCTCCTTTCTTATTTTTGAAAATGAGATCAGCCGTCGCGGTGGCATTACTACGAATGAAATACTCATTTAAAGTGAAGTAAATGGTGTTCTTGTCTCTACGCTCATTGATGAGGCTGGCCTCGCGAAGCTTGGCTGCGTGATGGGTAATGGTTGCTGGGGTAACGCCCAGTTTCTCGGCAAGAACTTGACCATTCTGCTCTCCATCCGCTAGTAAAATAAGCAAACGTATTCGCGTTGCGTCTGCGAGAGCCTTGTGATAAGTAATGATTTTATCTAATTGCATGGCGGGTGCACCTCCTTAAAAGAGTATCTAATTTGATTAATGTCTAATTAGATAATAATTAAATTAGTTGAGATTGTCAACACAATGGAATTGATCGAGAAAGTTGGTCATTCCTTGAAAGTTTCCTATTTGACCTTACTCATGTAAAATAATCGTAGATAAGAATGGTTATTGATCATAAAAGGGGATAGGAACAACCATGCGTGTACTTATAATGACAGCTGTAGCTCCTGAAAGAGATGCAGTCCAGCGCGGCCTTGGCCATGATAGCAGGTTTGAATTTGCCTTAGCTGGCGTTGGACTTGCTGCGGCAGCAGTGAACGGAGCGATAGAGCTTGCGAAAGCTGAATATGATTTGGTTGTAATTGCTGGTATTGCCGGCGGATTTGTAGGTCAAGCGGAGGTAGGCTCGCTTGTTGTGGCGAGCGAGATCATCGCAGCTGACCTTGGCGTGGAGCTGCTGGATGGCTTCAGCAGCTTGGACGAGCTGGGCTTCGGCTCGACGCGCGTTGGTGTTGCCGCTGATGTGGCCGAGCGAGTGACAGCGGCGTTGTTAGCCGCTGGTTTGCCGGCGCAGATGGCGCCAGTGCTTACGGTGGCAACGGCCACCGGAACGGCAGCAACAGCGGCCGCGCTGGCTGCTCGCGTGCCTGGAGCTGCTGCCGAAGCCATGGAAGGCTTCGGCATTGCGACAGCTGCGCAGCAGCGCGGCGTGCCTGTGCTGGAGATCCGCGCGATTTCCAACGCGGTTGGTCCTCGTGACCGAGACGCCTGGCGTATCGGTGATGCATTTAAGGCTTTAGAAGCAGCAAGTTCAGTCCTAGCGGAGGTGCTTTAATATGAAGATTGCGTATTCACCTTGTCCAAACGATACATTTGTTTTCCATGCTTGGGCGCATGGGTTAATCCCAGGTGCTCCTGAGCTGGATGTCTTATATGCCGACATCGATATTACGAACAAGTTAGCTGCTGAAGGCACTGGGCCGGATGTCCTTAAGATCTCATACGCAGCACTGCCTTGGGTGCTGAAGGACTACGCCCTGCTGCCCTGCGGCGGCGCTTTGGGCAGAGGCTGCGGACCGCTGGTGCTGACGAAGAATAGCGGTACAGCGGAAACAGCGGGAACAGAGGGGACAACAGGAACAACGGGAACAACGGGAACTAGGGGAACAACAGGGACAACAGGAACAACAGGAACAACAGGGACAACAGGAACAACTGAAACTGAGGGAACAGTGCCTGAGAGAATAGTGCCGGACCCTGCCATGCTCAGCGGCCGCCGGGTCGCTGTGCCGAGCGAGCGCTCGACCGCGTACTTACTGTTCCGCCTCTGGGCGGCACAGAACGTTCCGGGCGGCGTAGGTGAAATCGTGGTCATGCCGTTCCACGAGATCATGCCTGCTGTGCGGGACGGCCTCATAGATGCCGGCCTCGTCATTCATGAAGCGCGCTTCACTTACCCGTCTTACGGGTTAGCGCTTCTCACAGATCTGGGCAGTTGGTGGGAGTCAGACACCAACCTGCCGATCCCGCTGGGCGCCATCATTGCACGGCGCTCCATGGATCTTGAGGCGCTTGCGGGCTGGGCCCGCGCCTCGGTCGAATACGCGTGGGCGCATCCGGAAGCATCGCGCGACTACGTCATGCAGCACGCGCAGGAGATGGACCCGCAGGTCGCTGAGGCGCACATCGACCTGTACGTGAATGAGTTTACCGCTAATCTGGGTGAGAGCGGCTATGGTGCCGTCTTGACCTTGCTCCAGCGGGCTGCAGAAGAAGGGCTTGTGCCGCAGATGGATTATGCGGCATTGCTGAAATAACATCGAAAAACCGCTTAAGTGCGCTAACACTTAAGCGGCCAAAAAACGGGGCAGTGAATACCCGCAGCCCCGCATAGTTTTGAACGTAGAGAAGACCACCGTTTAGGGAGTGAACCCTATGACGGTGGTTTTTTCTTCCCAAAAGCTGATTTCGTTCATGTTTGCGGGGCGTGAAAACATCCTAGCTTAGCTGATTTTTCTAATTCAAGCCTGTAACGATGTTTTTCATCGCTAAAGTGTGCATGAGGAGGAAATGAGCTTCGATAGCGATATAAAACATCCTTAAAACTGCCGTACCCAAGTAAGATAGCCTAATCTGCTCGCTGTAACGATGTTTTTCATCGCTAAAGTGTGCATGAGGAGGAAAAGTACTTCGATAGCGATATAAAGCATCCTTAAAACTGCCGTACCCAAGTAAGATAGCCTAATCTGCTCGCTGTAACGATATTTTTCATCGCTAAAGTGTGCATGAGGAGGAAAAGTACTTCGATAGCGATATAAAACATCCTTAAACCTGCCGTACCCAAGTGAGATAGCCTAATCAGCTCGCTGTAACGATGTTTTTCATCGCTAAAGTGTGCATGAGGAGGAAATGAGCTTCGATAGCGATATAAAACATCCTTAAAACTGCCGNAATCAGCTCGCTGTAACGATGTTTTTCATCGCTAAAGTGTGCATGAGGAGGAAATGAGCTTCGATAGCGATATAAAACATCCTTAAAACTGCCGTACCCAAATGAGATAGCCTAATCTGCTCGCTGTAACGATGTTTTTCATCGCTAAAGTGTGCATGAGGAGGAAAAGAGCTTCGATAGCGATATAAAACATCCTTAAAACTGGCGTACCCAAGTGAGATAGCCTAATGTGCTCGCTGTAACGATGTTTTTCATCGCTAAAGTGTGCATGAGGAGGAAATGAGCTTCGATAGCGATATAAAACATTCTTAAAACTGCCGTACCCAAGTGAGATAGCCTAATCTGCTCGCTGTAACGATGTTTTTCATCGCTAAAGTGTGCATGGGGATGGAATGTGCTCAGTTAGCGCTGTAAAACATCACTAAATCCACCGCACAACAGGGATGCAAGGCACGATTCCCAGAACTCACCACTCACTCACCACTCACTCACTCACTCACTCACTCACTCACTCACTCACTCACTCACTCACTCACTCACTCACTCACTCGCTCACTTGCTCGCTCGTACTGCACACACTACCCAACCACATTCACCGGACGCCCATCTTGATAAGCACGCACGTTACCAACCGCCGTATCCATCAGTCTAGCTCGTGCTTCTTTAGTTGCCCACGCGATATGCGGGGTAATGATCACATTACTCGCATGCAGCAATGGATTATCCGGTCGAGGCGGTTCTACAGTCAGCACATCGAGACCGGCTCCAGCCAATCTGCCTTCGTTGAGCGCATGAGCGACATCCTCCTCATTGAGAAGTCCGCCTCGTGCTGTATTGATTAAAATAGCCGTCGGTTTCATCTGTGCTATCCGATTAGCATCAATCAGTTGATTCGTTTCCGGTGTCAGCGGACAGTGGAGACTAATGACATCAGAGCGCTGCAGCAGCTCGTCAAGCTGCACCCACTCGATACCCTCAATAGGTTGAGGGACATTTCTTCCGCTGCCTGTCGCGATAACCTTCATTCCCATCGCCTGCGCAATCAACGCGGTTTGTTTGCCGATTTGCCCTAAGCCAATCAGTCCCATGGTTTGACCATTTAACTCCACGAGCGGAGATCGGCTGTAGCTGAAATCAATCGACTCTGACCAATCCCCATTAAGCACGCTGTCACTATGCTGCTGCACCCGATGGCAAAACTCCAATAACAAAGCAAACACCAGTTGAGCAACAGAATGCGTGCTGTAAGCAGGAACGTTAGCGACAATGATGCCCTTCTCCTTGGCAGCATGAATATCAACGATATTGTACCCGGTCGCAAGTACGCCGATATAGCGAAGCTTGGGCAGCTGCTGAATCATTTGAGCGGAAAGAGGTGTCTTATTCGTCAGCACAATCTCCGCGTCAGCAGCGCGTTCAATGATCTGCGATTCAGCAGTTCGATCATAGACAACAAGCTCGCCGAGTGAATCTAATCCGCTCCAGTTCAGGTCGCCGGGATTTAGTGTGTAACCATCAAGCACTACGATTTGCATCTCTTATCGCTCCCCAAGCCAATTATTTCTTCGCAGGTAACTCCTTAAAAGGATTCAAAAACAGCTTCGGAATATGCGTCTCAAATCGCAGCAGCTGACCCGTCGTCGGATGCATAAATGCAAGGACACGCGCATGCAGTCCAAGACGGCCGATTTCCTTCGTTTTTGAACCGTATTTCTTATCGCCAACAACGGGGTGACCGATGTCCTGCATATGAACGCGGATTTGATTTTTGCGGCCGGTTTCGAGATTAACTTCTAACAGTGAAAAGTTCCGGTTCGCTTGTAGCGTTTTATAATGAGTAACTGCATGCTGTCCATCATTCGGATACGGCGTCGAAAACATTTTAAGCGACTTCGTATGCTCTTTGAGCCATGAGGAAATGGTCCCTTCAGGCTTCTTCACCATGCCTTCAACCAAGGCAACATAAGTGCGTTCTTTGACACTTTCCTGCCAAGTGTTCTGTAGGTGCTGCTGAGCCTTCTCGTTTTTGGCAAACATCATCACGCCCGATGTATCTCGATCCAGTCTATGTACAACGAAAATCCGAGCCTTCGGATCGTGGTTTCGAACATGTGCCGTAAGCTGTCGATAGGCCGTAATCTCATTTTCTTTCGTATTTGTGGCGATAGATAACAGCCCGGCATCCTTTTGAATGACAATCACATCTTCATCTTCATGCAAAATCGTCATGCCAGCGAGCGGGATATCTTCGATGATTTTATCCTTGTTAATGGTGACCGTTTGCTCTGGCTGCAATGGATAGTTGTATGCTGTTACGGCTTTGCCATTCACTGCGACTTGTCCACGGGCAAGTATGGCTTTAACCGAATTCCGGCCCAAACTCGAAAGCTTTTCTATTAAAAAAGGCAGAAGCTCAGAGGACTCCTTGACGGTGTACTGACGGGTACTCATTTCTTGATTCCCTTTAGACGGAGCAGGATTCTGGCTCTGATTCTTATTTTGCTTGAATTTGGGAGTCTGGTTCTGGTTTTTATTTGGACCTTGAAACTTACCTGGCTTCTTTTGCATAAAAAAGACCTCCTATTGCGATCGCTTACCTTCCGGTCAGATCATTCACCTTACAATATACCACGTTCGGAAAAGCAAAAGAAACGCTATGAGGGAAGATCCTATATAGCGCGCGACTTTCAAGGTGTATATACCAAGGGGAACTATTTATCCGCCACCTTCCCCGGCAGCTTCTGAATCGTGCTCCCCGCGAAAAATTCTCCCTGTAATCGCACATGCTCAAAGGGTAAATGCGGATTCGCTATCCGCCAAAGCATCCGATCCGCTGCGCGATAGCCGGTTTCTCGAATCGGCAGCTGCGGGCGCGAGCACAGTGGGAGCGTGTCACTTTGTTCATTGAGCAGTGCGACTAACGAGCATTGCTGCGGAACAGCAACCCCTAAGTGGCGCAGCGTGTGATACACAGGAGCAGCTTCTTCGTCGATACCGCAAATAACGGCAGTAGGCTTGTACGTCCTATAGAGGACTCCGAAATTATGCAGCCACTGATCTGTGGCGTCTCGCTCCGTCGCATGCTCTTGCGGATCCACCGAAAACCCGGCTTCTTTCATCGCCTCGCGAAACGCCTGCCACCGGATAACGAAGCCACGTTGATCCAACGCATCTCCCACATACATAATTTTCCGATGCCCCATTCGCACAAGTCTTCGAACAGCTTGAAAAATAGCCTCATATACATCCCAAATCACGCTATCTACCTTGGTTTCCTGCGGTGGGAAGTTCAGCAGAATGCGAGGAAGCGGAAGCTCCAACAATTTCTGCTCCAGAAGATCCAAATTCATCCGCGGCGCAATGAACACACCTTCAGCATACAGCAGATCTTGTTCCTCAGCCCATGCCTCAAATTGCGATGGCTTCAGTTGTGGAGGAATGAGGAGAGGCTGCACCGTGTGGCCGAATTCCATGAATCTTTCGTGCAGTCCTTGCAGCAATAGTCGATTGAAGTTTAAAGACTGTTTATTTTGGACCAGCACAAACCGGCGCTTTACAACAGGATAGGGTGAAATATGATCCAGCTGCAGCGTTTGTTTCTGATCTTTGGTCATATAGCCAAGCTCGCGTGCAAGCCGGAACACTTCACTTCTTGTCTGTTCGGACATCCCGGGGAGTCCACGCAGCGCTTTAGACACCGTCTGTATCGTAAGACCGAGTTCAGCAGCCAAATCGTGAAGCGTAATTCGTTTGCGCATATGTCCGTGAATCCCTCATTTCAATTACTTTGTATCTGCAATTTTAAACTAAATTTAAACTAAAAAGAAGGTTAAATTTAAACTACACTAAGGGGGAAGCAAGGAACTCAAAAGTATTTAAACAAAGGGAGCGAATACAGATGAACAAAATAATTGAAGCAGATATCGTCGTTGTAGGCGGAGGTCCAGCTGGTGTGAACGCAGCCATTGCGGCTGGACGGAGCGGGGCCAAGACGGTTTTGATAGAGAAATACGGCTTTATTGGCGGGATGTCAACCGCTGCGCTTGTTTATCCATGGATGACATTTCATACAACAGATGGCAAGCAAGTCATTAAAGGTCTCGCGCAAGAGATTATCGACCGCCTCATGGCAATGAAAGCATCCCCAGGCCATCTTCGGGACACGGTTGGCTTTGTGAATACGATTACGCCATACCACCCTGAGATTTATAAAGTGCTTGCTGTTGATATGTTGAAAGAAGCGGGTGTTAAGCTGCTATTCCATAGCTTTGTTGATCATGTAGAGACCGTGGACAACCGTATCCAGTCCGTACAATTAACGTCCAAGTCGGGTAGAATTGATGTGAAAGGCAAAGTGTTTATTGATACAACAGGAGATGCGGATCTTGCTTATTTATCAGGAGCACCTTGCTTGCAAGGGCGTGACGGCGATAGACTCACACAACCGATGACGATGAAATTCCGGATGCGCGGTGTGAATTTGAAAGTCGTCAAACAGTACATGATTGAACATCCAGATGAATTTTATAAAAAGACACCGATTGCCGAGCTTGCTGATCTGCCTTTGTCCGGCGTTTTGGGTTATTACAAGCACTGGAAGGAAGCGAACCTGCCGATTAATCGAGATCAAGTGCTCTTCTTCACAGGTCCTGAGTCCGACGAAGTACTGGTCAACACTACGCGTGTGCAGGGGCTTGATGGAACTAATGTTGAGGATTTGACAGAAGCTGAAGAGCTGGGGCGTAAGCAGGTGTTGATGGTAGCAGAGTTCATGAAGAACAACCTGCCAGGCTTCGAAAAAGCCTCGATTTCATCGGTAGGCGCTCAAATCGGTATCCGCGAAACGCGCCGGATTGACGGCCAATATGCGCTGCAGGTTGCTGATGTCGTTCAAGGACGCCATTTTGAAGATGTTATCGCACGCAGCGGTTATCCGATCGACATTCACGATCCATCCGGTAAAGGTGTGACCGCTGCTTGGGTCGAAGGCGACGGAGCCTACGACATTCCTTACCGCTGCCTGCTGCCGCAAAAAATTGAGAACCTGCTAACCGCAGGGCGCTGTATCTCAACGACCCATGAGGCACTCGCAACAACGCGCCTTACTCCAAGCTGTATGGCAACTGGGCAAGCAGCCGGTTCAGCAGCAGGACTTGCCGTTAAACATGGTATTCAACCTGCGCAAATTGATATTGTGGAGCTGCAAGCTGTTCTCGTGAAAGACGGGGCAGTGTTGAACTAGCAAAATGCTTCTCAGCGAAAGACCAGTAGATCAGCTGATAGGGCAGAAATGGCCTTCTCAGCCAAAGCTCAATCGCCATCCTCGCCGAATAAGGGCGGAAAACGCGCTTAAAGGCAAACAACTGTATGCCCACCTCCAAAAAAGGGAACACTGCTACTTACATGATGCAACACTACATGTGAGAAAAGGTGGGAATTTCTTATGCTTTTATATCAGTTAACGCAATGGTTCGAAGAACGCACCACCCTGCAAAAGGCTTTGCAAAGTGGACCCGCTGAAAATACCGGTCAATTGCAACAAAGAATGCAAGAAGTCGAAGATCAGCTGTATTCTCATGCCGAACGGTGGAAAAATGCGATTCAGGAAGCCTCCTATTTGCAGTTCCCTTATGAGAATCCTCAGTTGGATGATGATATGGTCCTTTAGTCTTCTTTGGGAGGGCTTACCTTTGTATTTCCTCGGTTTTCGTGTAGAATTAGATTGTACGATAAACGAGAACAGAACGAGGTTTTTTGATAATGAAAGTACTTGTATCCACACTTAATGCCAAATTCATTCATACCTCCTTGGCTTTACGCTATTTGAAAGCGTTCTGCGAGAAGGATTTTGACGTTGAAATTACAGAATATACGATCAAAGACCCTGTTATGAACGTCGTTTCGGACATTTACCAAAAGGCCCCGGATGTATTGGGTTTTTCTTGTTATATTTGGAACATAGAAGAAACGATCACGATTATTAAAATGATCAAAAAGATTCGGCCAGATCTCCTAATCATGCTTGGCGGCCCCGAGGTCTCCTATGATACCGAGTACTGGATGAATCGCATTCCTGAGGTCGATTTCATTGTGATGGGCGAAGGGGAAGAGACCTTCCACCAACTGCTGACGGAAATTTCGACGACTCGCAAATATCATTTTGTTTATGGACTGGCTTATCGCAAAGGCGAGGAAATCGTACTGATGCCAGGCAGACCAAAGCTGAAGCTGGATGATATCCCTTCTCCGCACCGTTTTGCAGAGGATGTACCTAGTCTGGCTAATCGTGTTGTTTACTTCGAGACAAGCCGTGGCTGTCCTTTCTCCTGCCAATTCTGCTTGTCGAGTATTGAGGTCGGTGTGCGGTATTTTGATATGGAACGCACCAAGTCAGACCTGCTGTACTTAATCGACTCCGGCGCGAAGCTGATCAAGTTCGTGGATCGGACGTTTAATATTAAGCGTGATTACGCGATGGAAATCTTTGAATTCCTCATTGCCAATCATCGCGGCACCGTGTTCCAGTTTGAGATTACTGCGGACATTATGCGTCCAGAAGTTCTCGATTACCTAGCAGAGAATGCCCCACCAGGTACATTCCGCTTCGAGATCGGTGTTCAATCTACGAATGACACGACCAACGATTTAGTGCAGCGCAGGCAAAATTTCTTCAAGCTGAGCCGTACAGTATCTAAGGTGAAAAACAGTTTGAAAATCGATCAGCATCTCGATCTTATTGCCGGCTTGCCGGAAGAGGATTATAACTCGTTTCGGAAGACGTTTAACGATGTCTTTGAACTAGGTCCAGAAGAGCTGCAGCTCGGATTCCTGAAAATGCTGCGCGGCACGGGTATGCGCAATGACGCGCATAAATACGGCTACGTTTATATGGACCACGCGCCATATGAGATTCTCGGCAATGACATTCTGCCATTCACTGATTTGATTCGCATCAAACGGGTGGAGGATGTGCTCGAGAAATATTGGAACGCGCACCGCATGGATCATACGGTCAAATATTTAATCGCCAAAGAATTCGCTTCTGCGTTTGATTTCTTTCAAGAGTTCGGTGACTTCTGGGAGAGCCGCGGCTGGCAGAAGATTGGGCATCAGCTCGAGGATCTGTTTACTCGTTTGCGCGACTTCCTGATGCATCGTGAAACGATAAACATGCACGTCATTGAAGGCTTGATGAAATTGGATTATTTCCTGGGCCATAAATATAAGCCGCGCAAAATATGGTGGGACTTCACCTTGGAGAAGTCTGAGCAGAACGCGTACCTGAGGCTGCTGGCTGAGCAGCCTGAGCTCGTAAGCGGCGACTTCCAGAGTCTCCGCATCAATGAAAAAGATCTCCACAAGCATGCAATGCTTGAGGTGCTTCCTTTCGCTTTGCAGACGTATCTGCAGAGCGGAGAGATCGACGAAAGCAGCAATGAGCTGCTTATTGTACACTTTCCGCCGGACGCACAGCAGCCGGCAAGCTATTACACCATGCCGCTTCAGCAAGTGGCAGCCGTATAATCGAAGCCTCGCTCCCCGTGTGAATAGGGAGTGGGGCTTTTTTTGCCCGGCATATATGGTTTAACCATGGCCTCTTGAGGGTAATCTATGGTAGTTGAAACACTTAATCATTGATACTTGAGAGGAGAGAAACTCATGATTGAAACCAAGAATAAACAGCTTGAACATCAGATCGTAAAGGTACTAAATGCTAATCAAGTTTGCTCCTTTGCAACAGTAGACAACGGCAAGCCAAAAGTACGTTACATGGCCTTATTCCACGATGGATTGACCATTAACCTTACGACTAACAAAAAGACGGATAAAGTGGACGAGCTAAAAGACAATCCCCATGTACACATTCTAGTAGGCTATGACGGCAAGACTTCCTCAGAAATTTTGCAGATCCAAGCAACGGCTACGATTACTGCAAATAATGCCCTTCGAGAGAGGCTGTGGAACGACTCCATGAAACAATGGTTCAATGGTCCGCATGATCCAAACTACGTAGTACTCGAAATTACGCCTTCTTATATCGAATATTTGAACGGGAATTCCGAACCGCAGGTTTGGACGACATAGCTTCTTAAACCTTTTTAGATCCCATCGAAGGATTTCCCTAAAAAATCCATTGACCACAGGTAAGGTTCAGTGATAAGATTGAAAAAATTTACCTATGGATCAAAGATAAATGAGAGACTTTGAGCTACGCTCAAAGATCCCTATATTAGGAGGAATCGTAAAGTGGCTACGTATTACTTAGAACCATCCCGTACGTTTAGTGAGTTTTTGTTGATTCCTAATCTTACAACGAAGGAATGTACACCGGCGAATGTGAAGCTTAAGACACCATTAGTTAAATTCAATAAAGGTGAGGAGCCTGCGATCTCGCTCAATATCCCGTTTTCATCTGCTGTCATGCAGGCCGTATCCGATCATGGAATGGCGATTGCTTTGGCGCGGAGTGGCGGGATTTCGTTCATTTTTGGCTCACAATCGATTGAAGAAGAAGCACTTATGGTGCGTAAAGTAAAAGGGTACAAGGCAGGGTTTGTAGTTAGCCGCTCGAACTTAACTCCCCAGCATACGCTAAGTGATGTACTGGCGTTGAAAGAGGAAACAGGTCATTCTACGGTTGCCATTACCGACGATGGTACAGCGAATGGAAAATTGCTTGGTATTGTAACGGGACGTGATTACCGGACAAGTCGTGACCCTTTGGATCGCCAAATCCATCATTTTATGACGCCTTTCGATAAATTAATTTATGGAAAATCAGGAATTACTTTATCGGAAGCAAACAATTTAATTTGGGATCACAAGCTGAATTGTTTACCGATTGTGGATGAGCATCAGAAGCTCGACACTCTCGTTTTCCGCAAGGATTATGATGAGCATAAAGAAAATCCGATGGAGCTGCTGGACGGTAACAAAAGCTATATTGTTGGTGCGGGGATTAATACGAAGGATTATAAAGAAAGAGTGCCTGCGCTTGTTGAAGCGGGAGTAGACATTCTGGTCATCGATTCTTCAGATGGTTACAGCGAATGGCAGCGTGAAACGGTTCAGTATGTGAAAGAGAATTTCAATGTGAAGATCGGCGCAGGTAACGTTGTAGACCGTGAAGGATTCCTTTATCTGGTGGAATCAGGAGCGGACTTCATTAAAGTCGGCATCGGCGGTGGATCTATCTGTATCACTCGGGAGCAAAAAGGGATTGGTCGCGGACAAGCCTCTTCCCTCATGGAAGTTGTTGAAGCCAGAGACCAATACTTCAAAGAAACAGGTACCTACATTCCAATCTGTTCCGATGGTGGTATCGTACATGACTACCATATTACATTAGCCTTAGCGATGGGCGCTGATTTTGTTATGCTGGGCCGATATTTCGCACGTTTCGATGAGAGCCCGACCAGAAAGCTAAAAGTTGGCAACAACTTCGTGAAAGAATACTGGGGTGAAGGCTCCAATCGTGCCCGCAACTGGCAGCGTTATGATACAGGCGGCAAAAACAAGCTCTTGTTTGAAGAAGGCGTCGATTCGTATGTTCCATACGCTGGAGGCCTGCAGGAGAACCTGGACAAGACGCTTGGTAAAATAAAGTCCACGATGTGCAACTGTGGATCATTAAGCTTGGATGAGCTGAAGAGCAAAGCGAGAATTGCACTCGTTTCTGCAACCAGCCTTGTTGAAGGCGGAGCGCATGACGTTATTTTAAAAGAAAGCAGCTTATCCGAAGAATAGCAGCTGGGAAAAGAGTGCTGTCTTGAAAGGGTTGCTTAATACCTGAAAGGGCGTCCCCTAACTAAACAAGCCTCTCAAACCACGATGAAAGTGGTCTGGGAGGCTTGTTTTTGTTTCGAGGATCGCACCCTGCTTTTTGAAAGATACTCAACTCAGCTGAGAGACTGCACTGCTAAACTTTGCAGAGAGAGACTTCCTGTACTCAACTTTGCAGAGAGAGACTTCCTGTAACTCAATTTAGTTAAAAGTGACTTCACTGTAACACAATTTGCAGAGAGAGAGACTTCCTATAACTCAACTTTCCTAGGAGAGTTCTCTTTTTACTCTGAATCAATTAACAAAGTTGTACATCCGGCTAGGCCCCCGAATTCTGGAGTCTTCCCGTTAAAAAAGCCAATTTTCGTAAGATTGCTTCTTTGTGCTAACAGTTACATTGCTTTATAGAATATCGATCGGTCTTCCA
>NZ_LMRY01000002.1:0-206106 GCF_001427935.1 Paenibacillus sp. Soil724D2 | reverse complement strand
AGATTAATTGCTCATTGACTTGCTAGCGAGATTATTCATCTCATTATAGTCGATTGCTCGACTGTGCTTACTCACTCGTTGTTCAGTTTTCAAAGATCAATTTCTTTCATTTTAATCCTTCGCCCCTCAAAGGCGACTTGATTAATATACCACATCGGCCTATTCGATTGCAAGAACTTTTTTTTAATTTCTTTCGTTCTTTCGTTCGACCGCCGAAGCGACAAGGAGTATTATAACAAATCTAAAAACAGATTGCAAGCTTTATTTTTCATTTCTTAATAATAAAGAAAACCCCCTGCATCAGGGGGTTAACATTACTCTCTATGTCTTTTAAATATGACCAATAACATCTTGAATGAATAGGCTTCTTTCTAATGTTAAATTTACGATCGTTCCATTAACGTTAATCCAAGGTCTTGTAGGATGCGAGCGATCGGAGAAAATAATCTCACCTACACGGTTATCGCTTAGTTTTACGATTGTTCCATTGCTGATTTGTGTGGACTTGTTCATAAATACTTGAACCAGGGTTGGATCTACTTTACCGAATGATTCTGTGAAGAGCTGCTCTAGTACAACATACGGCGATAAAGCCGTTTTATAGTAACGCTCATTGGTCATGGCGTTATAAATATCAGCAATCGCTACTATTTTGGCATACATGTGAATCTTGTCACCTTTAACTCCTAAAGGATAACCCGACCCATCCTCACGTTCATGATGCTGAATGGCCGTTAATTTGACGCCTTCGTTAATACCGGAAATATTTTTAAGAATCTGATACCCGATTAGCGTGTGTTGTTTAATCTCATCCATTTCAGATGCTGTTAGGGAACTCTTCTTCTCAAGAATGGCAGGATCAACTTTGGATATACCAATGTCATGTAAGAGACCAGCTAACGCTATTTGCATCAGATCTTTCTGAGGAAGACCATGCCATCTAGCTAATGAATAAGCGGTTAAGCTGACCTGAATACTTTTGTGATAAATGTAATCTTGCAAACTGCGATTTTTCGGAGTGAAGGTAAGTACTTTATAGGCATCAATATGTTGAATGAGTGCTTCAAGACCGTTTCGAAGATCTAAAATGGGAAGAGGTTGTCCACCATTAGCGAGATAAAAAACGCGTTTAAGCAGCTTCAACATATTCTGGTATTCCATATAAAAAGGATGAATGGTTGCAACTTCATTCGGTTTCGTTTCTTCACTCGTGGCTTCGGATTCTACACCATTCTTAGACTCAATAAAGACAGAGGAAATGAGAAACGCTTTTAGAATCTCAATTTCTCTCTCACTAATGACTTTTCCTTTATTGAAAAGTACATTTCCCAATTTCGTTATTACGTTATCGCCTAATCTTTCACCATATTTTAATTGAGAAACGGCTACTGTCGGCACAATCATTCACTCACCTTAATTTTTCTTATACTTCTTATTGTAAAGTAAAAGGGATGGGTTTGTAAGCCCCATCCCGACATTTTATTCTTCTGTATCTGTTACTTCTGTTTCTTCCCAATCGCCGTCTTCCTCATTCTCGCTTTGCTCTTCATTTTTCTGCACGCGAGCTAAGGTTCCAACTTCATCGTCTTCACGAATATTGATTAAGCGCACACCCTGCGTGTTACGACCCATCATAGAAATCCCATCCATGCTTGTACGAATAACAGTACCCGATGCAGTAATAATCATAAGATCCTCATCATTTTGCACAACTTTAAGACCGACAATTGGGCCGTTCTTATCTGTGACGTTCAAAGTCTTAATCCCTTTACCACCGCGAGACTGAATCCGATACTCAGAAACAGGCGTTCTCTTACCAAAGCCTTTGGTCGTTACAATGAGTACACTATTATCTTCATGGACAACGTCCATATCAATAACCGTATCTTCTGGATCTAAGTGTATCCCTTTAACCCCAGTAGCAGACCTACCCATGGAACGAACATCTTGTTCTGGGAAATGGATGGACATGCCGAGCTTGGTTCCCATAATAATACCTTGGTTACCGTCAGTCAGCTTAACGCCAATGAGATCATCATCATCCCGTAAATTAATGGCGATTAAGCCACCTTTACGAATGTTTGAATAATCGTCAATCGGGGTTTTCTTCACAACCCCTTGCTTCGTTGCAAAGAATAAGTACTGCTCTGTTTCGAAGCTTTCTACCGGAATCACCGCGTTAACCGTCTCACCTTGCTCGATCTGGATTAAGTTAATGATTGGTGTTCCACGAGCCGTCCGGCTCAAATCCGGAATCTCATAAGCTTTCAAACGATACACTTTACCTTTATTCGTAAAGAACATCAAATAATGATGCGTATTCGTTACGAATAAGTGTTCGACGAAGTCATTGTCCTTGGTATCCATTCCGACAATGCCACGTCCTCCACGCTTCTGGTTCCGATACGTTGTAACCGGAAGACGCTTAATGTAACCCGTATGCGTAATCGTGATAACGACATCTTCACGTGGGATGAGGTCTTCATCTTCGATGCTTTCCTCACCAACCGTAATTTCGGAACGTCGCTCATCGCCGAATTTCTCTTTAATTTCATTCAATTCTTCGCTAATGATAGCTAGAATCAGATTCTCATCAGCAAGAATCGCTTTAAGCTCAGCGATTTTCTTCATAAGTTCGGCATACTCAGCTTCGATCTTCTCACGTTCTAAGCCTGTTAAACGCTGTAGACGCATATCGAGAATTGCTTGAGCTTGATCGAGGCTCAAATTAAACGTAGTCATGAGCCCTTCTCTAGCTTCGTCCGTCGTACGGGAAGCACGAATCAAGGCAATAACTTGATCTAAGTGATCAAGTGCGATGCGCAAGCCTTCCAAAATGTGAGCGCGTGCTTCCGCTTTACGCAGATCATACTCAGTTCTACGGCGAATGACTTCTTGCTGATGCTTGAGGTAATAATGCAGCATCTCGCGAAGATTTAGAACCCTTGGTTCGCCGTTGACGAGTGCTAGCATAATAATACCGAAGTTCGATTGCATGGCTGTATGTTTAAACAAGTTATTCAGAACAACATGCGGATTGACGTCGCGACGAAGCTCGATGACAACTCGCATACCGTTGCGGTCGGATTCATCTCGAAGATCCGTGATACCATCAATCTTTTTCTCACGAACAAGTTCCGCAATTTTCTCAACTAATCTAGCTTTATTTACTTGATAAGGCAGCTCATTAACAATGATTCTAGCTTTATTATTGTTTTCTTCAATAACAGTTCTAGCACGCATCGTAACAGAACCTCTGCCTGTTTGATAGGCTTGCCTAATCCCCTCACGGCCTAAGATAAAGCCAGCTGTAGGGAAATCCGGTCCTTTGATAGCTTGCATCAGTTCAAGAGGTGTAATATCCGGATTTTCAATCATCATTTGGATACCTTCGATAACCTCACGAAGGTTATGAGGAGGAATATTCGTAGCCATCCCTACCGCAATCCCGGAGCTTCCGTTCACAAGTAAGTTGGGAAAACGAGAAGGCATAACAACCGGTTCATTTTCTTCGCCATCATAGTTTGGTTTATAGTCAATTGTCTCTTTGTTAATATCACGAAGAAGCTCCATAGCGATCTTCGACAAGCGAGCTTCGGTATAACGCATGGCCGCTGCCATATCACCGTCGATCGATCCAAAGTTACCATGACCATCAACAAGCATATAACGAAGTGAGAAATCTTGCGCCATCCGAACCATCGTCTCATAAACCGCAGTGTCTCCATGCGGATGGTACTTACCGATGACTTCACCAACGATTCTCGCTGATTTCTTATGTGGTTTATCTGGAGACATGCCTAGCTCAGACATCGCAAACAAGATACGACGATGAACAGGCTTCAGACCGTCTCTTACATCTGGCAGTGCACGACTGACAATGATACTCATCGCATAGTCTAAGAAAGATGTACGCATTTCGGTAGAAATGTCAATTTCTTTGACTTGCGAATGTAATTCTTCGCTCATGAATGTTCCTCCTGAAAGCTTACATCGTTAGCAACGTCTAGGACGTTTAGATGTCTAGATTTTTCACGTACTTCGCATGTTCCTCGATGAAATCTCTTCTAGGTTCTACGTTATCTCCCATCAATGAATCAAAGAGCGTATCTGCTTCAATTGCATCTTCGATCGTTACTTGAAGGAATGTACGGCTTTCCGGATCCATCGTCGTTTCCCACAATTGTTCTGGATTCATCTCGCCAAGTCCTTTGTAACGCTGTACATTGACTTTGGCGCCTTCACCGAACTCCTGCATGATGGCTTCTCTTTGCTTTTCGTTATACGCATAGCGAACCGTTTTATTTCTTTCGAGCTTGAAAAGTGGCGGTTGTGCAATATACACATAACCGGTTTCGATTAATTTTTTCATGTACCTGTAGAAGAAAGTAAGCAGAAGCGTACGAATGTGTGCTCCGTCTACGTCGGCATCTGTCATGATAATAATTTTGTGATAACGTGCCTTAGCGATATCGAAATCGTCACTGATCCCTGTGCCAAAGGCTGTAATCATCGCACGAATTTCCGTATTGGATAGAATCCGATCTAATCTAGCTTTCTCTACATTCAGAATTTTTCCGCGAAGTGGAAGAATCGCTTGGAAGTGACGATCACGACCTTGCTTAGCTGATCCACCTGCAGAGTCACCTTCTACGATGTAAATCTCACTGATGGAAGCATCCTTGGATGAGCAATCAGCAAGTTTACCTGGCAGCGCGCTGACTTCCAATGCGCTTTTACGACGAGTTAATTCTCTCGCTTTACGCGCAGCTTCTCTTGCTCTTGCCGCTTGAATCCCTTTTTCGAGAATCTTCTTCGCAACAGAGGGGTTCTCTTCCATAAATGTTTGCAGCTTCTCGGCAAATAGAGATTCTACAATACCACGGACCTCACTATTCCCTAGTTTAGTCTTCGTTTGACCCTCAAATTGGGGCTCCGGGATTTTCACGGAAATAATGGCAGCAAGACCTTCGCGTACATCATCCCCCGATAGGTTGGAGTCACTTTCTTTCAACGAATTACTTTTGCGGGCATAGTCATTCAAGATCCGCGTTAGCGCGCTTTTAAAACCGGACTCGTGAGTACCACCCTCATGTGTATTGATGTTATTCGCGAAGGAGTAAATATTTTCCGTATAGCTATCGTTGTACTGAAGGGCAATCTCAATGGAGATATTATCTTTGGAACCTTCCACATAGATTGGCATCTCATTGACAACTTCACGGTTACGGTTCAAATGCTGAACGAAGGAAACAATCCCGCCTTCGTACCTATGTGTATTGACCGTATCCGTACGCTCATCAATTAAATTGATCTCGATTCCTTTATTCAAGAAAGCTAGCTCGCGAATTCTGGATTGGAGAATATCATAGTCATACTCCGTCGTTTCCTTGAAGATCTCCGGATCCGGTTGGAACGTAACTTGTGTCCCTGTTTCTTCCGTTTCGCCAATGACCTTCACGTCGTACTGAGGCGCACCGCGGCGATACTCTTGTTGATGAATTTTACCCTCGCGCTTAACTTGAACCGTTAGCAGCTCAGATAACGCATTAACAACTGAGATACCTACACCATGCAGACCACCCGATACTTTATAGCCGGAATCATCTCCACCGAACTTACCACCGGCATGAAGAACCGTTAGAACAACTTCGAGCGTTGGTCTTTTTAACTTGGCGTTTTCACCAACAGGGATTCCACGGCCATTATCGATAACTGTAACACTATTATTCTTATGAACAATTACGTCAATCTTTGTGCAATAGCCGGCCAAAGCTTCATCGATACTGTTATCGACAACTTCCCATACAAGATGATGAAGTCCACGGGCACTGGTTGAACCAATGTACATACCCGGTCTTTTACGAACGGCCTCTAATCCTTCCAGAACCTGAATCTGACTGTCATCGTACGCATTTTGATTCACAGACATGTTAATCTTCACCTGCTTTTTTATAGTGAGAGAAACCTCTATCGTTGTCATTCGAAAATGAGCAACGCGCTTAGAGGACAGTATATTCGCCAATAAGAAAGCTGATTTCGGCATGCAGAAATCTTATTTCTTTCCTATGTGGGGAGAAAAGGTTAATTCGTTAATAATTGATGCGCTCTTTTCTTGAGCGTAGTAGAGGAAATTGGAGAATAATACACTTTACTCTTCGTAACAACGAGTGATTTGCAATCTTCTTCGCCGATTTGTTCTGTTTTTTTATCTTTTAAAGCTTGCTGTATGAATTGTTTCGATATTTTGGAAGATTTCTCGATCGAGATATCGAAAATAGCAATCAGTTCGGATGCTCTAATAATTTTCTCTCCACCCAAATGAATAAACATGCTCCTCAGCTCCTGCCGCTTACATTTCCTTTCAAAACATGAAACACGGAAGCATGATCCAGTTGATCCAAATGGACACTTTCTAGACCTGTTGTTGTAATAAAAGTTTGGACTTTCTGCTGAAATGTACGGATCAGTTGTGTTTGTCTATACTCATCAAGCTCGGATAGCACATCATCCAGCAATAATAGGGGATACTCGCCAACTTCCTCATGAATAAGCTCTATTTCTGCAAGCTTAAGTGATAACGCTGTTGTTCGCTGCTGACCCTGTGATCCATACGTTTGGACTTCTTTGTCGTTGATGTAAAAAAGAAGATCGTCACGATGAGGGCCCACTAACGTAACACCTCTTCGGAATTCCTGATCTCTAACCAATGATAACTTTATCATAAATTGGTCTAATAAAACAGATTCATCTTCAAACGGTGTCATGTCAAAAGAGGGGGAATAGCGAATAAGTAGCTCCTCACTATCGTTCGTAATCCCTCTATGGATCGTTTCCGCCCATTGTTGTAGCTTCTTAATAAAGCTTTGACGCTTTTTCATAATTTTAACACCATACTGTGCTAATTGTTCATTCCAAATGTCTAACATCGCGTCTGGCGCGGTTTTTCCTGGAAAAGATTGCTTTAAATAATTGTTCCGCTGCACCAAAATTTTCTGATATTGCGATAAATCATGCAGATAGGAGGGCTGTACTTGGCCAATCTCCATATCAAGGAAACGCCTTCTAATACCCGGAGTTCCTTTGACGATCTCCAAGTCTTCCGGAGCAAACATGACCACATTCAAAGCACCGATAAAGTTACTAAGCTTCTTTTGTTCGAGGCCATTGATTTTCGCTTTTTTACCTTTGGTTGAAATGGAGAGATCCAGCTTACAGCTCCCATATCGCTTCTGAATTTCCGCATGCAGCTGCGTCTGCTCACCGTTCCAGCCAATTAATTCTTTATCCTGATGGGTGCGATGTGATTTCGTCATGGCCATTACATAGATTGATTCCAATAAATTAGTTTTGCCCTGGGCATTAGGTCCAACGAATATATTCACATTGCTATCCGTTGTTAGCTCAATCTGGTCATAATTTCTGTAATGACTGAGTACGAGTCTATTCAAAAACATGGGTGGCCATCCTCCTGGGTTAATCCGATCAGGAGCTAACGACTTCGAATTGTCCGAAACCCTCCACGGTTACCACATCTTGCGGCACGAGTTTCCGGCCTCTACGATTTTCAGCTTGTCCGTTCACTTCAATTTTTGTATCCACAACAAAAAATTTGGCTTGTCCACCTGTGGATATACAGTCCGATAATTTCAGAAACTGTCCAAGTGTAATATAGTCCGTATTTATGGGGATCTGTTTCATATAGCGCACTCCTTAATTCGTTGTTCGATACGGCAAAATAAGCTGCAGAATGTTTGTGGAATCTTGTGGTTTCATGATGATTGGCTGCATAGCTCCAGTAAATCCGATGTGAATGAACTCAGAATCAAGAACTTTAAGCGCATCGAGCATATATTTGGAGTTAAATGAGATTTTGAGTAACTCACCGGCAATATGCTGCAGGTTAATTTGCTCCGTTACTTTTCCAAGTTCGGAAGAACTTGAAGAAATCTCAATCGTCTGGTCTTCAAGCATCATCATTTTCACGATGTTTGTCTTATCTTCTCTGGAAAGTAAGTAAGCACGGTCGATGGCTTCAGCTAATTCTTTGGTTGGTACAACCATTTCGGTTTGAAAGGATTGCGGAATCAGCTTCGATGTATCCGGGTAAGTTCCGTCTAAAATGCGAGAATAGAACAAAATTGAATGAATTTTGAATAAAACCTGATTGTCTGAAATAACTATATCTATAAGGGAGTTTTGATCAGGCAAAATTTTGCTTAATTCGTTCAGAGTTCGGCCTGCGATAACAATGTTAGGTAGTTGATGAGCATTATCATTATCAACCGTTACTTCTCTACTAGCGAGTCGATGACGATCACAAGCAATAAATTTCAGTTTATCACCTGAGATGTTCCAGAGCACACCCGTAAGAATAGGCGTCGATTCATTTGTTGATACGGCATATGAAGTTTGCTTTATCATCGTTTTCAGCAAATCGCTGGGCAAACGAAGCATTTTACTTTCTTCAATTTCAGGCAGCAGCGGATACTCATCTGGATCGAGCCCCATGATTTGAATCTCAGAAGAACCAGAACGAATAATCGTTTGAAAGTTATTTCTTACTTCAATTTCGATTAATTGTGCAGGTAGTTTACGAATAATTTCAACGAAGAATTTGGCTGGAAGAACGACACTACCGGCTTGAAATAGTTCAATAATTTTAATCTTATCATTTTCACTAGGGGTAAAGCTTTGAATCGAAATATCTGTATCGCTTGCTGTAAGGGTTACACCGCTTAAGGTTGCATCTATTTTGATCCCTGTAAGGATAGGTATGGTTGTACGAGAGGATATGGCCTTGGAAACGTGACCAATGGATTCAATGAGATGGTCTTTTAGGATCGTTAATTTCATGATTTCACTCCTGTGGTTCTTTTTTTCATTGCGTTAGCATAATCATTATATAATAACATTCTTTATTAGTAATAGCAGTAGGGGCTCTGGATATGTGGATATGTGGATGAACCTTATATAAATCAAGCCTATCCACATGTGAATAGATTGTGCATAGGCTCACCCAAAATTAAATGTTATCAAGAGGGGTTCTTGATGCGTTCTGTCAGATTATGAACGATCTTGTAAAGATCCTGATCTACTTTTAATTGTTGTGATATTTTATCATGGGCATGGATAACCGTTGTATGGTCACGACCACCAAAATTATCTCCGATTTTCGGCAAAGAGAAGTCCGTCAGCTCACGTGCCAGGTACATCGCGACCTGTCTAGGGAATGCGACGGCTTTTGTTCGTTTACGGGCTTTGAAATCCTCTAGCTTTAAACCATAGAATTCTCCAACCCGCTGCTGAATATCCTGTATCGTGATGACCCGTGGTCGATTCGATGGAATAATATCTTTCAATGCTTCGGCTGTTAGATGCACGCTAATATCCTGATTAATAAGGGATGAATATGCAACAACTCGAATTAAAGCACCTTCAAGCTCACGAATATTCGTATCAATTTGGTTCGCGATATAGATCATCGCTTCATTCGGAATTTCAAGATTCTCTGCTTTCGCTTTCTTGCGAAGAATGGCTATGCGTGTTTCTAAATCTGGGGGCTGAATGTCTGTAATTAATCCCCACTCAAATCTCGAGCGTAACCGATCTTCCAGGGTTGGAATTTCTTTGGGCGGCCGGTCACTAGAGATAATAATTTGTTTGCCTTCTTCATGAAGCGCATTAAATGTATGGAAAAACTCTTCCTGCGTACCTTCTTTACCAGCGAGGAATTGAATATCATCAATCAATAGTACATCGATCGTTCTATATTTATTACGAAATCCTTCGCCGCGGTTATCACGGACCGCATTAATAAATTCATTCGTGAACTTTTCTGATGAAATATATAAAACACGTGCCCCAGGGTTATGTTCTAACACATAATGGCCAATGGCATGCATTAAATGTGTCTTACCTAAACCAACTCCTCCATAAAGAAAGAGGGGATTATAAGCTTTAGCTGGTGCTTCGGCAACAGCCAAGGATGCAGCATGAGCGAATCGATTGCCGGATCCGATAACGAACGTATCAAATGTATACCTGGCATTCATCATATTGGTGAAATTTTCTTCACCTGTAACGATCGCAGGACCTTTAGGTGGAATAACAGCTGGTTGAACCGCTGTTGACTGAGATTTCTGCTCTTCCGTTTCAATGATGAATTTCACAGAAACATGTTTACCCGTAAAGTCATAAATGGTTCCTTCAATTAGCTTGGTATAACGGCTTTCGAGCCATTCCTGAGCAAAATTGTTAGGCGCACAAATAACGACAGTTGAATCATTGAATACTGTCGCTTTGGTTGATTTAAGCCAAGTGTCGAAGCTTGGTTTACTGAGTTTGGTTTGAATAATTGTTAAAATTTGCTGCCATAAGTCCGTAGAATGGCCTTCCACAGTAATTCACTCCTTTGAAATCAAACATGTGGCATAAGGCCAGTAAAGATATGTTCGGTTTATAAAGCTTTATTGTAAAATCTCGAATATAAGCAATTCACATTAAACGTTCGGCTTAATCGAAATCTGTATATAGCTTGTGCGGTTAACAACGAAAAGAACCTTTATGTCTGATGCGGTCAAGAAAGGACGATTTTTGTCGATTTTATCCACATTACTAAGGATCGGCTGAAATGACTTATTCTTGTAGAGGGAAAATTGTGCACATTGTTATCCACAGGTTGTTGATAAGTCGGAGAGTTAGTGGTGTCTATCCACAACAGAAACATTATCATCTTATCAAAAGATTACTTGTTAATCAACGGATTGTTTGATATTATCCACATTTACAACAAGTTGTGCATAGATTTTGTTCACAACACAAGATATTGTTGATATTATGTTAATTTTCGACAAGCTTCTCTGTGGAGAGGTGAAATTTTATACACAGGTTGTTCTTTTTTTATATTTATGGAGAAAATGTCTTCTTCACCTGTACACTCGGGTATGTTGACTTTCTGCTGTAGAAATGATTTAATGAGTAGTAGAAATTTTGTAGGATGGATATCCTCAGGTAGGGAGGTGCTATAGATGGGTCCGACGTTTAACCCGAATACGAGAAAGCGTAAGAAGAATCATGGTTTCCGTAAAAGAATGAGCACGAAGAACGGTCGTAAAGTTCTACAAGCTCGTCGTCTTAAAGGAAGAAAAATTCTTAGCGCGTAAAAATGAGGCTCCGGAAGGGGCTTTTTTTTTTGCATTTTGTTGGATGGTTTATATGGGGATATTTCTGTTAAAACTATATAAGCTAACTAATATTGTATAAAAACAAAATTTAATCTTGGAGTCATCTGTCTGGAGCGTACATAATCGTGGAAAAAATATATAGATTAGCTAAAAGAGAAGACTTCAATAAGGTATATCGGTATGGGAAGTCGATGGCCAATCATCAATTCGTTCTATATTATTTGCCTCAACCTAAATTGGAACAGTTTCGACTCGGTGTGTCTGTTAGCAAGAAGGTTGGCAATGCTGTCGTACGAAATCGGCTCAGACGAATGATGAAGGAAATTATCCGGCTGAAAAAAGAGAATATGACGCCACATTATGACTACATCTTATTGGCTAGAAAACCAGTTGTTGAAATGGACTATGCCGAGATGGAGAAAAGTATCTGGCATGTGATACGCAAAGCTTCTTTATTAAAAAGAAATGATGTCATTAAAAAGTAACGTAATATTTCCTTGCGAGCTGAAGATGTGTTATAGTTTATGATGGAAAAGATATTTAGGAGGATCTCATTTTGACTCGTCGAATTTATATGCTAGCTTCACTCTCAGCGTTGATCTTATTACTGTCCGGATGCAGTCCGTCAAGTGCAGCTATGGCACCTATTGATCCGAATACCGCAAGTTTTTTCGTTAAATATTTTGTGTACCCGCTTTCTATGACGCTGGACTGGTTCGCTGATCATTTATGGGGTCAATACGGATTATCCATCATGGTCGTTACCTTGATCATTCGTTTAATTATTTTGCCGCTTACACTTAAGCAGTATAAAAGTTCCAAACGGATGCAAGATCTACAGCCAGAGATGAAGAAGCTCAAAGAAAAGTATAAAGATGATGCGAAGAAACAGCAGGAAGAAACAATGAAGCTGTTTCAGCAAAATGGTGTGAATCCATTAGCAGGATGTTTCCCGATCATTGTTCAAATGCCAATTCTGATTGCTCTTTATCAAGCGATTATGCGTAATGACCACATCCGTGAACATACTTTCCTATGGATGAATCTTGGACAACCGGATCACCTGTACATTCTTCCGTTGATTGCCGCGGCAACGACATTCGTTCAACAAATGTTTATGTCTTCCCAAATGAATCAACAAATGAAAAGCTTATTATATATTTTCCCAGTTATGATTTTCGTGATGTCCATGAATTTCGCAGCAGCACTTCCGCTTTACTGGATTTTCGGTAACATCTTCACAATCATTCAGTCTTACTTTATTTATGGTTCTCCTGCATCGCAAAAAGCGGCGCAAAAAAATAAGGGTGGCCTGTCCAAATGAAAAAAATTGTGGTGACTGGAAAGACTATTGAGCTAGCGGTTAAATCCGGTTTATCTCAATGGCAAGTTTCCGAGGATCGTGTAAACATTCATATTTTGGAGCAACCCTCTCGAGGGTGGTTCGGATTTATTGGTACCAAAGAAGCTAAAGTAGAGCTTGAATTGATTCCAGATCCACTTGAGGAAGCCATTGCTTTCTTACAAGATATGTTCACAGCGATGCAGATTTCCATCACCATAGATACGCGTAAAGATCGTGAAGGCTATATCTTGAATATGAGTGGCTCTGAATTAGGTATTCTCATCGGTAAAAGAGGACAAACACTGGATGCTTTGCAGTATTTGGTGAATATCGTTGCAAACCGGTATGCGAATTCTCACTTTCGTATTATCTTAGATGCGGAAAATTTCAGGGATAGACGTAAGAAGACGTTGGAGGAGCTCGCAGTTAGACTCGCCAATCGTGTGATTAAGTCTAAAAAAGAAGTGATTCTTGAGCCCATGAATTCTCAAGAACGAAAGATTATTCATGCCGAATTACAGGGACATCCAGTTGTAAAAACATACAGTAAAGGCGAAGAACCGAACCGTCGGGTGGTTATCGCTGTCAAATAACGCTACCGCAATGACTTTGATCATGTCATTGCTTTTTCTTTAAGATGAGGTAAATTCGAGGTGTAAATACTATGTTAAATGATACGATTGCTGCTATTTCTACACCGCTTGGTGAGGGTGGGATAGCGGTTATTCGTGTGAGCGGAGACGAAGCGGTTCCACTCGTGGAACGTATTTTCCGCTCTAAAACGAAATTATCTGTTGCTGAGACGCATACGGTACATTATGGATTCATAATAGAACCTGCTTCTGCCCAAAAGGTAGAGGAGGTTCTAGTTACGTTAATGAAAGCTCCGCGTTCATTTACGATGGAAGACGTCGTGGAGGTCAGCTGTCACGGGGGCATTGTTTCTGTGAAGAAGGTACTTGATCTATTGCTGCAGCAGGGAGTTCGGTTAGCTGAACCCGGTGAGTTCACGAAGCGGGCATTCTTGAATGGTCGGATCGATCTGACCCAGGCTGAAGCGGTAATCGATTTAATCCGGGCCAAATCGGATAGAGCTTTCAAGGTAGCTTTGAAGCAAGTTGAAGGAAATTTGTCGAAACAAATCAAACATTTACGTTATATATTAGTGGAATTGATGGCTCACGTGGAAGTTAATATTGATTATCCTGAGCATGACGTAGAAGAAATGACGAACACTTTCATAAAGACCAAATGTGATAGGGTAATGCTCGAAATTGACCGTCTTTTGGTAACCGCTGAGCAAGGGAAGATATTGCGAGAAGGTATTGAAACGGCCATTGTTGGTAAGCCAAATGTCGGCAAATCTTCACTTCTCAATGAATTAGCGCAGGAGAATCGCGCAATTGTAACGGATATTCCAGGTACAACAAGGGATGTTATTGAGGAGTTCGTGAATATTGGCGGTATTCCTTTGAAGCTGCTTGATACTGCAGGCATTAGGGAAACGTCAGATCTCGTTGAACAAATCGGAGTTGAGCGTTCGAAGACTGCCTTAGCTGAAGCGGATCTCATTTTGTTAGTTCTGAATAGTAATGAAGAGCTTGAATTCGATGAAATTGCGCTTATGAAACAATTAGCGGATAAGCAGACGATTGTCATTTTGAATAAGACGGATTTAAGTAGAAAGCTGAATATCGAACAGGTTCTGAGTTATTTTCCACATGAACGTATTGTTGAGTTATCACTGATTGAGAATAAAGGTATTGAAGATTTAGAAAAAGCAATCGCGGCAATTTTCTTTGAGGGTAAACTAGAATCAAGTGATTTGACGTATGTTAGTAATGTTCGTCATATTTCGCTATTGAAGCAAGCTAAACGTTCGTTACAAGATGCACTTGATGCTAATGAACAATATGTACCTATTGATATGATACAAATTGATATTCGAGCAGCCTGGGAGCAGCTTGGAGAGATTATTGGCGATTCCGTAGGAGAATCTTTGATCGATCAAATATTTACACAATTTTGCTTAGGAAAATGAAAACGACAGCATTTGCGTTTTCATAAAAGAGGGAGGGACGTTTATTATGGGATATCATGCAGGTGATTATGATGTTATTGTCATCGGCGCCGGACATGCAGGTTGTGAATCTGCACTGGCCTCAGCACGCATGGGTTGTAATACGCTTTTATTAACGATTAATTTAGACATGGTCGCATTCATGCCTTGCAATCCATCTATTGGTGGTCCTGCGAAGGGCCACGTTGTTCGAGAGATTGACGCGCTTGGTGGGGAAATGGGTCGTAACATCGACAAAACGTATATTCAGATGAGAATGCTGAATACAGGCAAGGGCCCCGCGGTACATGCGCTGCGCGCTCAAGCGGACAAATTTGCTTATCAACATAAAATGAAAGAAACAATTGAAGCGACTCCAAACTTGACGTTACGTCAAGGTATGGCTGAAGAGCTCATTGTTGAAGGCGGTGTATGTAAAGGCGTCATCACTAAAACAGGCGCTGAATATTATTCCAAAGCCATCGTGTTAACGACAGGTACTTATTTAAGAGGGAAAGTTATTATGGGCGAGCTGATGTATGAGAGCGGACCCAATAATCAACAACCTTCTGTTAAATTATCGGAATCCTTACGTAAACTTGGATTTGATCTTGTTCGGTTCAAAACAGGGACACCGCCTCGCGTTCACAAGGATACAATTGATTTTAGCAAAACTGAAATTCAACCTGGTGATGATGAGCCTAAATTTTTCTCATTTGAGACAAAAGCAGCTGAGATTGGTGGTAATGAGCAGCTGCCATGTTGGTTAACGTACACGTCTGAGGAAACGCATAACATTATTAATTCTAATTTACACCGTGCACCGATGTTCTCGGGGGCTATTGAAGGAACAGGACCAAGATATTGCCCATCTATTGAGGATAAAATCGTTCGATTTGCTGATAAACCTAAGCATCAAATCTTTCTAGAACCAGAGGGACGTAATACTTCGGAATATTATGTTCAAGGGTTATCAACGAGCATGCCGGAAGATGTTCAATTGGGTATTTTGCGCTCGATCCCTGGATTAGAGAAAGTGGAAATGATGCGTACCGGTTATGCTATTGAATATGATGCGGTAGTTCCTACTCAGCTGAAACCATCTTTGGAGACGAAATTGGTAAGTGGATTATTCACTGCTGGACAAATTAATGGAACATCAGGCTACGAGGAAGCTGCTGGCCAAGGGGTTATGGCTGGTATTAATGCGGCTCGTAAAGTTCTAGAAAAAGAAGCTATCGTTCTGGATAGATCGGAAGGATATATCGGTGTTCTGATTGATGATCTTGTAACCAAGGGGACGAATGAACCTTATCGTCTGCTAACATCACGCGCTGAATATCGTTTACTTCTTCGCCATGATAATGCTGACCTAAGACTAACGCCAATTGGTCATGATATCGGGCTTATTTCAGACGAACGATACGCTGCATTTCTAAATAAGAAGGCTTTGATAGATCAAGAAATTGAACGTTTGACTAACGTGAAGGTTAAACCTGAGCCTCATGTGCAGGAATTGTTAGAGAGTTTGGAAAGTGTGCAGTTGAACAATTCTGTACCAGCCATTTCGCTGCTTCGCCGTCCTGAGATTGAATATAAACATATTGAACAAATGACTCCTTCTCCACTTGAGCTTGATGATGAAATGAAAGAACAAGTAGGAATTCAAGTGAAATATGCTGGTTATATCGAAAAACAAAGCAATCAAGTTGAACGCTTGCGTAAGATGGAGAAAAAGAAAATTCCGGATGACATCGAGTATAGCGAAATACACGGGATTGCGACGGAAGCTAAGCAGAAGTTAGCTAAAATTCGTCCGATATCTATTGGGCAAGCATCTCGTATCGGCGGCGTTACACCTTCGGATATTTCTATCCTGCTCGTTTATTTGGAACACTACAACAGAGTCATTGCGGCTAGAGGTTAATTCATGGATCCTATTCAACAACAATTTGTTCAATTATTAGATAAACAACACATTGCTCTTTCTTCACTACAGCTAGATCAATTTGAGTTGTATTACAAGACTCTTGTAGAGTGGAACGAGAAAATGAATTTAACGGGTATTACAGAGAGAGATCAGGTTTATTTAAAACATTTTTATGACTCTCTTTCTGTTTCTTTTAATTATAATGTGGGACAAGTATCATCCGTTGCAGATATTGGCTCTGGAGCTGGATTTCCGAGTATTCCTTTGAAAATCGCTTTTCCACATCTTAAAATTACGATCGTGGATTCTTTGAATAAACGTATCTTATTTTTGAGAGAGTTAGTTTTGCAACTCGGGCTTACGGATACCGAATGTGTTCATGGTAGAGCAGAGGACATTGCTAGATTACCTAAATATCGAGATCAATTTGATTTGGTTACTGCTAGAGCTGTTGCACGATTGCAGGTTCTAAATGAATTTTGCCTTCCTTTTGTTAAGAAAGGCGGCACGTTCATTGCGATGAAAGGTTCAGAGATTGATGAGGAACTCAGCGAGGCATCATTCAGTTTAGCAGAGTTGAGAGGGAAGGTAGTCAAGGTGAATCGAATGCAGTTACCGATCGAGGAATCGATCCGGCATTTTGTGGAGATTCAGAAATTAGCTTCTACTCCAGCTAAGTATCCTAGAAAGGCGGGTATCCCGCTGAAAGAGCCTTTAATCAAATTGTGAATTTGTTCCACGTGAAACATTTACATGGATCCGACTGTCAAATAGAAGGAAATACAGACTCTATGTTGAATTAATAATAGAGTGAATTTAACCTAGTTTATTAGTAATTTCAAGAGATTACACTTGTCACACTTCGACGTAATATTAACAAAATGTTTTCGTTCGTTGAAAAGAAAGATTAGGTTTACACTTTTGCTTCGCATCAACCTTGACAAACGCAACCGTCCATAATGGACGAAGGTGCCGTTTATCCTTGTGTAGGACGAAGAGGTCGTCTATCTTTGGATCATTTTGGTCGCTTAAACTACGGGAAGAGTTGGTGGTAAGTTTTCCTATGAAAGAACAAATTTCAAAGCTATTTGGCCTAACAGATCGATCAACGACTGACGAGGTCAAGAACATATCGGTGAATAGCATTATTCCAAGTCCGTATCAGCCAAGGTTATTGTTTGATGATGATCGAATTGATGAACTCATGCAAACGATTCGCACACATGGGATCATTCAACCCATCGTTGTCAGAGTTAAAAACAACACGTTCGAGCTAATTGCCGGTGAACGACGTCTAAGAGCTGTTAAAAAGCTTGGTCTGGATACAATCCCTGCGATTGTACGTGATTTCAATGATTCTCAAGCAGCGTCTATTGCTCTTATTGAAAATTTACAGCGTGAAGGACTTACTGCAATAGAAGAGGCAGCAGCTTATCAACAGTTAATAGAGATGCATGATTTAACACAGGAAAGCTTAGCGCAGCGTCTTGGTAAAAGCCAATCAACGATTGCAAATAAGATTCGATTATTGCATCTAAGCGAGCCAGTTAAAATGGCATTAATGGAACGTAAAATTACTGAACGTCATGCCAGAGCGTTATTGGCGCTTGATCAAGAAGAATTGCAAGTAAAAGTTCTCGAAGAAGTTATCGCCAAAGAGCTCAACGTAAAGCAAACAGAAATTAAAATTAATTTTTTGAAGGAAGCTACTAAGCTAAAGAAATCTCGTCGCGTCTCATTTACGAAGGATGTTCGTTTAGCTTTAAATACGATTCGTCAATCCGTAGAGATGGTTTCGAGTTCTGGTTTGAATATTAATACGTCTGAGCAAGATCATGATGATCATTACGAAATTATAATTAAGATTCCTAAACGATAATAAAGCATTTATTGCTACCTTAAACGGCGCAAGCCGTTTTTTTGCTTCTTATGGACATAAACTATCAAATATTGATAAGGTAACTCGCTCATAGATATGTTAAGATAGTAGTACTGCTTTAGTATGGCATTTGGAACATAAGCGATTGAGGTGAAATGGTTTTGTCTAAAATAATTGCAATAACAAATCAGAAGGGTGGCGTCGGTAAGACGACAACTTCTGTGAATTTAGGTGCTTCCCTAGCCTCTTTAGGGAAAAGGGTGCTTCTCGTTGACATCGACCCGCAAGGCAATACAACAAGTGGTATTGGTGTAAACAAAGCGGATGTTGTTAATTGTATTTATGATGTACTAATTAATGACGTTCACCCCAAAGATGCAACAGTTGAAACAAATGTTCCAAATCTCAAAATAGTACCTGCTACGATACAGTTAGCTGGGGCTGAAATAGAACTTGTTCCAACGATTTCAAGAGAAGTACGGTTAAAGAAATCCCTCCAGTTAGTGAAACATTTATATGATTACATCCTTATTGATTGTCCTCCGTCACTAGGCCTTCTAACCATTAACTCATTAACTGCTGCCGATTCTGTCATTATCCCAATTCAATGTGAATACTATGCGCTTGAAGGATTAAGCCAACTGCTCAATACCGTTCGCTTAGTTCAAAAGCATCTTAATACAGGGCTTCAAATTGAAGGTGTTTTATTGACTATGTTTGATGCTAGAACTAACCTTGGTATACAGGTTATTGAAGAAGTCAAAAAATACTTCCAAACAAAAGTATATCAAACGATTATTCCAAGAAATGTTCGCTTAAGTGAAGCGCCCAGTCATGGACAATCCATTATTACGTATGATCCTAGATCAAAAGGCGCGGAAGTGTATTTAGAGCTTGCGAAGGAAGTGATCTCTGTATGACCAAAGGCCTTTCTAAAGGTTTAGGTAAGGGATTGGATGCTTTAATTACTTCTTTACATATTGATGAAAGTGATAAAGTTATCCAAATTCCATTATCCCAATTGAGAGCAAACCCTTATCAACCTAGAAAAAATTTCAATGAAGATAGTATTAGAGAGTTAGCAGATTCAATTAAGGAACATGGTGTTATTCAACCGATTATTGTTCGTAAAGTTCTCAAAGGATATGAGATCATTGCGGGTGAGCGGAGATTCCGTGCTTCTCAAGTAACAGGGATAGCGACGATTCCTGCTGTTGAAAGAAACTTCTCGGATCAACAAGTCATGGAAATCGCTTTGATTGAGAATGTACAACGTGAAGATCTCAACGCGATGGAAATTGCTTTTGCTTACCAAGGTATTATTGATCAGTTTTCTCTAACACAAGAAGAGCTATCTGCGAAGGTTGGAAAGAGTAGATCGCATATTGCTAACTTTCTGAGATTGCTGCAACTGCCTGAATCCATTAAACAATATGTTTCACGTGGAACATTATCAATGGGACATGCTAGAGCCATTGTGGGTGTGAAGGACGATAAGGTGAAGAAAGATCTCGCTGAAACGACCATCAGTAAACAATGGAGTGTACGTGAGCTTGAAGAAGCTGTGAAAACGTTAGAAGAGACACCTGGGCAAGAAAAAGAAAGAAGTAAGCAAAAAGAAAAGAATAGAGATCCATACATTAATCAAGCCGAAGATCAGTTGAGAGATATTTACCGCACGACGGTGAAAATCAAAAATCAGCAGGATAAAGGTAAGATTGAACTTCTCTATTATTCCAAAGACGATTTAAACCGTCTGCTAGAATTACTTCAAGGTAAAATCTCTTAAAATTAGATAGCATACCGATGGTTTTCTTTCGAACTGAAAGATCAAACTAAGGTATGCTATATTTATGAGTTGATGAGTAAGTTTACAACTAACGTGCTTCGCACAAGCTTATCAAGCGTGCTCGTCTTTAAGGACGGCGAGAGCCGTTTATCCATGAGAGAGGGTGACAAAATGAAGGGTGTTATGTATTTTGATCAAGCCGCATCTTCGTGGCCAAAACCGCCAGCTGTTATGGATGCTATGATGCAATGTATGCATGAGTTCGCAGCCAATCCCGGCAGGGGCAGCCATCAGATGGCAGTGAAAGCCAGTAGGATATTATTTGAGACTCGTAAAAATATGGCGCGTTTATTTGGGATAAGAAATCCTAATGATATATCGTTTGCATTAAATACAACCCATGCGCTGAATCAAGCAATCAAAGGATTCGTAAAAGCTGGAGATCACGTGATATGCACTAATATCGAGCATAACTCCGTGCGTAGACCGCTTGAATATTTGAAGTCCACTGCTCAGATTGAACTTACGTATATCCCTAGTGATGAACAAGGTAATATTCGATTAGATGAGTTGAAGAAGGCATTCCAACCCAATACAACGCTTGTAGTTGTTAATCATAGCTCTAACCTTTTGGGAACTATTATGCCAGTTGGTGAAATAGGAGACATCTGTCGTGCACAAGGCGTTAGGCTGCTCGTAGACGCAGCTCAGAGTGCCGGTATACTGCCAATTGACGTGATGAGTATGAATATTGATATGTTGGCATTTCCGGGCCACAAAGGGCTCCTAGGGCCTCAGGGGACTGGTGGTTTATACATTCATCCGGACATTGATTTAGAGCCGCTATTACATGGAGGTACAGGGAGTCAATCGGAGGCCGTACACCAACCCACCGTGCGACCAGATCGCTATGAAGCTGGGACACAAAATACAGTTGGAATAGCGGGACTGAATGAAGGCGTGAAATTTGTCTTAGCTGAAACCGTAGAAAAGATTCATGATAAAGAGTGGCGTCAAACTCAGCTCTTGATGGAAGGATTACTGGGAATTAAAGGAGTCACGGTTCTTGGGCCGACGCTTGGACAAAATAAAACAGGAATTGTTTCCTTTAATATTAACGATGCGGATTCATCGGAAGTAGCCTTTATCCTGGATCAATCTTTTCAAATTGCCGTCCGTTCAGGTTATCATTGCACGCCGCTTGCGCATGAAGCTGCTGGAACTTTAGCTAAAGGTGCAGTAAGAGCGAGTATTGGCTATTTCACAACGGATCATGAAGTGGAAACGTTGATTGATGCTGTAAAAGAGATTCAAACGCAGTATGCGAAGTAGAAAGAGGGATAGATCATGGGGGAACTGTTTGGCCTTGATGGTGGGGTCATCGTATTAGCTTGTTTCACATTAATCGTTGTGCTATTTATTTTCATATTAGTTGTATCCATTAAATTAGCTTCGTTGCGTAAACAATATACACAAATGATGAACGGCTCAAAAGCAGAGAATGTAGAACAACTCATTATTGATATGCAAAAAGGATTGAACGAGCAAAAGGCCGAATCAATAGCGACTTCAGCCAAGGTTGAAACGATTCGTCAAGCATTGATGAAGACAAAATCAAAAATCGCGATTCATCGCTATAATGCATTCAATGAAGGTGGAAGTGATTTAAGTTTTACAATTGCTATAGTAGATGATTATCAAGATGGAGTCATTCTAACGGGAATACATAGCCGCGAGCAAATGTATTTATATGCTAAGCCAATTCAGAATGCACAATCAACCTATACGCTAAGCCCTGAAGAAAAAGAAGCGATTAATCAAACTTTAAAGCAGCCGTAGCATTAGGTGTATAAGATTGCGTGCGACGCAAAGCTGAATGTAGAGCATCGCCAATAATATTCGCCATATTCATAACTAAGCTAAGCCGCGTATTCTGTAGGACGAAATACTCCATAAATCCACCAACATTTACAATTCCGGTTACATGGATGTTACCAACTGGTGGCAAATCTTTATTAACACCGGCCCCCGGTTTAAGAGGTCCATCTGCAACCTGAATGCAGCCTACGCTGGATACTTGACCAAGGCAAGCATCGATGGCAACGATGAAGGGGTTTTGAAACTGGTTGTTGATTTTATCCACGGTTTCAGCTAAATTCATGGCATGGACAGGCTCATCTAAAGTACCGAAAAGATGGAGGTTGCGGAGGTTGGTCGTTCGATTCAAATGAGAACCAACTAATGGTCCTAAGGAATCACCAGTTGAACGGTCGGTTCCTACACATATGACAACGATTGGTTGATAGGTTGGTAGTTTGCTAAAAATGGTGTGTAAATGCTTTGAGAGAAGATAAGGAGTATCGGCATCTGTGTGTTGAATCTTCAGTGGTTCTAGAACCGTATTTTTCACTCCATCGAAACCAAATTGGAATTTCATCGTATCCCTCCAAATGTTACTACTTTTTTTACTAGTATATGGAGAGATAGGGACATTTATACGTAGAAGAGGGGGGTTTTCCCTGAAACTTTCAATCATGTTGCTAGCGTTCGATTCTACTCAACAAGCACTGAGGGCAGAAATGCTGCTAGAGTATGCAGATATCGAGATCGATATAAGACCAACTCCGAAAGAAATCACTGCGGGCTGCGCACTGTCTATCGAATTTCCGGGAGAGAATTTAGAACAAGTAAGAGACATTATTCATTCTGAAAGTGTTGAAATAAGAGGCATCTATTTTAAAAATGACGATAAATATGTTACGATGGAATGAAATTAAGGGGGGCTGCACATGGCCTTTGTAACTAGGTTTTTTACAGATTTAGGTCAATGGATACACGAACATATAACGAAACCGGAAATGATAGCTTCGATATTTTGGATTGTTGTTAAAATTATATTAATCTATGTAGTAGCTAAAATTTGCATAAAAATCGCTGATAAAACAATTGCGCATATGATTTCAGCAAGAGATAAGTCTCCGTTGAAATTTGATAGAAGAAGAACGAACACAATAGGAAGTCTCATACATAATCTAATAGCTTACACGATCAATCTCATATGCATAATGCTGATACTAGGGCAAGTGGGGTTAAATATAGGTCCTTTACTAGCTGGAGCAGGTGTACTCGGACTAGCGATTGGTTTCGGGGCACAGAGTTTGGTCAAAGATGTAATAACAGGTTTCTTCATCATCTTTGAGGATCAATTCGGAGTGGGGGATGTCATTCAGATTGATTCATTCAAAGGTACAGTGGAAGAAATCGGGATTAGAGTAACCCGGATTAAAAGTTGGACCGGTGAAGTGCATATTATTCCGAATGGGAATATCAAACAGGTCACCAATTTTTCCACTTACAATTCACTGGCCGTAGTTGATGTGACGATTCCTCTTCATTTGGATATTGATAAAGCCACGGAAATCCTCAAGGAAACGGTAAAGCATGTTCAACTGCTTACCGATGATATTGTGAAAGAACCTGAGGTGCTTGGTGTTCAGATGGTGGGTACGACGGATTTGAAAATTCGTATTATTGCGGAGTGCAAGCCGACAAGACAATTTAATGTCACTAGACTTCTAAATATCGAGATTAAGAAGCAACTTAATATCACACAAATAGAAGTGCTATAACCCACAAAGATTATGTCCATAAATTCGGAAAAGGCGGTGGCAGACGAATGGAGAAGAAGCAGTATCAACTTGGCGATATTGTTCAAATGAAAAAGCCCCATCCGTGTGGCACCAATGAAATGGAAATCATTCGGATGGGTATGGATATTCGGATCAAATGTGTAGGATGTAAACACAGTGTATTAGTGCCGAGAACGAAGTTCGAAAGTAAGCTGAAAAAGGTACTCCGATCCAATACAGAGATACAAGAAGAGTCCTCCTAAAGGGTTCAGGAAAAACACTTGCGAGAGCCTGACTTTTTTGATACAATAAGTCCTGTTCTCGCTTTTCATGGAAAGGTACCCAAGTGGTCCAAGGGGGCTGACTCGAAATCAGTTAGGCGTCGCGAGGCGTGCGTGGGTTCGACTCCCACTCTTTCCGTACAAGCTTTAAAGTAAGTGGCTCTAGGACTGAGCCATTTTTTTTATTTCTCTAAACGAGAAAATTTCATCGGAAAAGTACCTGACTGATCCGGACATGGAAATAATATATGTCGTTTTGTCAAAACGGAGTTTTTATATAAGTCAAAAAGGAACAAATGCCTGAGCAAATTTCAAGGCGGTTGTTCCTTTTTTGTTTAGTGCGATTTTGACTTTTAGTATAGAGTTGGAATTGGAGGACACGAAACAGCATCAATTAAGTTTGAATCGAATCCGTAAAACATCCAAAATGCGCCATTCCATCGATAACCTGAAATTTCACCATATTCAACCCGAGTTGGGTAAAACCAAAAGTTTTCTCCAGTCCATAACCACACATAAGTGTATTGATATTGGCAGTCAATTATATAGGATGTAGAAGGTTTTGCTGGGACAAACATAGGCGGAGGAGACTGTGGTTTTGAGGTTGCTCCTTGAGATAGAGGCGGCATAAATGCCATTTGATTCACTCCTTATGAAGAGATATTATTTATTCCAAACTGGTCGCCTTTCCTTTATACAATATGTAGGTGAATAACTATAGGACACGGTGCAGATGCCTATTTGCCGCGCACATCTAGAGTATGTTAAGGCGTCGCGAGCTGTGTTGGTTCGACTCCCACTCATTCCGTACTCTAATGGAACAAGGTCGTGAAACAAATTAAGAGCTTTTTACGTCTATGAAGACGTAGAGGGCTCTTTTGCTTTTGTAGGTAGGGAATAAAAGGCAAGGAAAGGAAGCAAAATAACCCCATATCTAGGCATAGGTAAAATGAGGAGGCAGAACGATATGAGAATTTGGGTGATGATGCTTCTGGTGCTGTCTGTGGTCGTTACAGGGTGCTCCAAGAAGAATGAGGGGGGCATAGCAAGTCCAACTGCCGGAGTGACTGTACAGCCTTCTCCAGGGGCTTCTGCGACGCCGAACGGGACAAGCAGTCCAACAACGGGGGGGACAGCTACTGCGACACCAAAGGCCGGCGACAATGCGACGAAGGATGAGCCGCTTCCTAAGATAACGAAGGAACAAGCCGATAAAATAAGTATGACAGGCACCTACGATGACGTAGTAAAACTGACAGGATCCAAAGGCAAGCTGGTTAAAGATGAGAATGGAAAGAAAACGTATGAGTTCGAGATATCCAATCAACCTGGTTACTATGTGCAGCTCGTTTTCTTTGCGGATGGGAAGATATCGGAGAAGCGAGTTTATCAGAAATAACGAGATATAAAAGGCCGCACACCTAATGGGTTGTGTGGCCTTTTTGCTTTATTATTGGCGATAAAAAACCTAATATAGGGATCTTAGGTCGGGGATCAAAGTCTCCTATTAAACGCGTCGTTCATCTTTGAATGGCCTCGATAAAGGTTTTCTTATAAGGTAGAAGTGGTTGTATTTGTGCCTTTATCGAAAATTTTCTCACCATTGCCTGAACCCACATTGCCAAAGAGGATGGTTTCTCGGCAATTAACATCCGAGATGCGGATCGGTGCTTTGGTACAGGTGTTTAGGCTATTACCCGTTAACTGATTGTTATCCGAGTACGAACCGCTATCTTTGCCTTCGACAGCGAGTAAAATGCCATCTGCTTTACAACTGCGAATAGAATTCTGACGAATTTGATTAGCATAAGCATTAATGAGGACAATACCGTTATTACCTATAGCCTGGAGCTGATTATTGGATATGATATTGCGATGAGGGCGTTTTTGTTGAATGTCCGCTTGTCCCACCAACTGAATACCAATATCATCGATATCATTTAGAATATTAGTAGTAATCATATTGGAAATGCAGTGACCCTTGAGGCGGATGCCAAAGGTATACCCTTTATTTCCGCTTGAATTCATAAAATTCTCAATGATATTATCGGAAAGGGTATTAAACTGACACGGTTCTTCTTTGGGACCAGAGATAAGGTCAATGCCAGACTGATAGCATTTCTGCATGCGATTTCTCGCGATGACAGAACGACTGCTGCCATTGGTCAAAGTGATACACGTTTGAAACAACATGTTGAAATGATTTTGCACAAAATGATGATTCTTACCATTACTGCACCAGATGCCATAACCTTGGGTATCGTAATCCAGCGTTCCGATGATGTTATCGAAGGTACAGTTCTCGACAACTACTCGGTTAGAATCAACGGATTTTATGCCATTATCAATCATCGAAAAGGTGCAATCTGTAATGGTAATGTCGGTAGCTTGGTCGAGTGCAATTCCGCATTCAATGCGTGGAACCGAGGCATTTCCGAAGGATCCAATTCCTTGGAAGGATAACCCCTGGATATGTACATGTTGAACCGCAGATAAATTAAGTAGACCAAATTTATGAGTGGATGACCGAAGGATGCTGCTGCTGCCGGCCCCCATTAAGGTTATGTTCGCGCTCACGCGTAAGGGTATCTTGAGGAAGTACATGCCTGGCGGGATGTAAACGATGCCTCCTGATAGAGCAGCAGTATCAATTGCGCTTTGGATGAAAGGAGCATCGTCTTCATCGTAGCGTCGGTTGCCGCGGGCTCCGAAATCTTTGACATTATAAATAAGTGTGGAAGGAGATGCTGCTTGAGCAGTTAAGCTAGTTGTGAAGATGTCTCCTGCTACAAAAGCTAAACCTGCGGCGCCAATTGAAGAGAGCAGTTTTCTACGGCTAAAAGAGGGTGTAGATTGGTGCGGAGGGTTAAGATCAGAAGATGCTACTTCACGCTGTCTATCTTGATTTTCGTTCAAAAAATTTCACCTCATTAAAGGAATGGTAGATATAGTAAATTATAAGATAAAGCGAACAGAACGGGAAGAGCAGAAGTATCATTGAACAGAGTTAATACTTTGTTAATAATTCATTTAGATAGATTCAATAAGCCTACATTAAAATAAATAGTAAGGAAACGTTTCCCCTAAATCGTATCAAAGGAGAACAAAGATGAAACTTAGCAAAAAAGGAATTACTGTACTTTCATTTACGGTTGGAGCCTGTCTATTCGTATCTACTGCTTTTGCCGATACGCTGCTTGGATCTGGATATGACCGGCTGAAAGATTCAGCAAAAAACACGGCTGCACTCATGGAAAAGGATTTGAACAACTATACGATCGAGGCATTGTATACGTTGAAGGATAATAACCAAACCTTGCTTCAAGCTTCCATGATCAAGAAAATGGATACGGTAAAACAAACGTCTGAAGACAATACGGTGACTAAAACCGCAATGGGCGAAACCACCTCAGATTATTCGTATTCCGACAATAAGCTTTCGGTTAGGAAAAGCGGCAAGGAGGATACTTATTATGTCACGGAATATCCGGCTAATGTGAACAGGAAAGGGCCAACACAGTTCGACAACCCGTTTAAAGAGAAGGGAGCAGCGGAGATCGAAAAGATTGTTGACGCTGTGGTAGGCTCTCTGAAAGATTATGTGCAAGTAGAGGAAGGGAAAGACGGCGGAAAAGTATATGCGGGCAGCTTGTCCGAGGCACAAGTGCCGGCCGTCGTAAATGCTGTCTCCTCCTTTGGTATCAAGCAGATGTTTAACGACGAGAGGGATATACCGGATATAGAGAGCGATATTTTTGTGAAAAAGGTTGTGGGTACGGCCGTTGAAAATAAAGCAGGCTATCTGGAAAATGTGACGGGTGATATTACCCTGTCGGGAAAAGATAAAAACGGTGTTCAGCATGACTTAAATCTAAATGTCATTGTAAAGCTTTCTGAGATTGCCAATACGAAAATTGCCATGCCTGACCTAACAGGCGCGAACGTTGAGAAGGTCAGTTATTCGGGCGGATTCAGCAGCAAATATGTAGGAACATATAAAAATGATATCATTATGGACAAAGACGGCAAGTTTGTGAAGATTGGCGAGAGAACGGTTGAAATCACAAGCGTAGACGGCGATAAAGTGACAGGAAAGTACTCAGAAACTGTTTATCCTGGTTTTGAGAGCGAGTATCCAAACAAGGATGCATTTGACTTTGCATACAATCCAGTGTCATCCACAACTTTTACTTACACAGATGCGAAGGGCGAACAGAAAAATGGAATGATTCATCCAAACTCTGCTGGTAAGGTTTATTTTGAAATGGGTATACAGGTTATGGATAAAAACTCATACAAATCTAGCTCGAAACCATATTACGATGGAGAATTTAGACGCATATTTGAATAGAAATGGGGTTCAGGAGGCTGCAAATGCAGCTTCTTGAACATTTTTTGGGGAGATGATGAATTGACAGTCAAGGCGATTGAAATAAACGATTTAACCAAGTCATTTAAGAATGGTCGGGGAATTAGCGAGTTGAACTTAGAAGTAGATCAAGGGGATATATTCGGTTTTCTGGGGCCAAATGGTGCAGGGAAAACGACAGCCATGAAGATGATAACAGGACTTATGAAACCGGATCGTGGCGATGTGAAGATTTTTGGAGCGAGCATTTTAGAAGACTATGTCAATGCGATGAAGCATATAGGCTGTATGATTGAAACAGCTGAATCATATCCCTATTTGACGGCAAATGAAAACTTAAAACTGTTTGCGAGGTTCTATCCAGAAGTTGATCAGCGAAGAATCGACGAATGTCTTGAAATCACGGGGATGCTGAAATATAAAAATGAAAAATCACAGAAATTTTCACTCGGGATGAAACAAAGGCTGGGGATAGCGGCTGCGATTCTGTCCAAACCAAAGCTTTTAATTTTGGACGAGCCTTTGAACGGACTTGATGTCGAGGGGATGCTGGAAATGAGGAAATTGATCAAACAGCTTTCCCAGGAAGGTACGACTTTCTTTATTTCCAGCCACTTGATTCATGATGTGGAATTAACGTGCACAAGAATCGGGATTATTTACGGAGGCAAGCTTGTCAACGTCGAATATACCCAGAATATTCTTTCTTACTATTCTTCGCTTGAAAATTATTTTGTAAGTGAGGTGGACAGGAATGGCAGGGTTTAAAGCTGCATTTATAAATGAATCCGTGAAGCTGCTGAAAAAGAAAAAAATGCTTGCAGCCGTGATTTTGTCCATTCTTGCCGTTGTGATCGGGCAAATTGCCGTAACGACGATTAAGCATGGCCTTGGATTAAGGGTAGTTGGTAGTGTTGAATTCCCCATAGTGGTGCTAACGTTTATTACTTATACGCTTTTACCACTGTTTGCCATTTTTGTAGCGATCGATATGTTTAACGGTGAATCCTCGTCGAATACGATGAAAATAACTCTCTTAAGGCCGGTCTCCAGATTTGGTGTTTTTAGTGCGAAAGTATTAAATTTGGCCTTGTTTATTGTTGGGAACCTTTTGTTTGTTATGCTTCTTTCTTTGCTTGTTGGATTCATATTTAATCCAGCGTCTGCCAGCTTCATAGGGATCGTAAAGGTGATATTGTCATATGGCTTAACTTTTCTTCCTGTATTTGTGTTTGCACTTATTGTCGTCCTGTTGTCCAATGTGATCCAGGGAGGACTAGCCGTATTTTTCCTCTCTATACTGGTGTTTATCGGATTTAATTTTATGGGTATTGTGTTCTCATCCTATTCAAGTTTTTTTATTACGTCGATGTTTGATTGGTACACTCTCTGGATTTCTGAATCGATCAATGTGTTTAAGATATTCCGACAGATCTTAATCATGTCAGGCTGTGGTATCATGTTATTTACTACGGGGTATTACTTGTTTGACAGGAAGGATATATAGAAAGGAATATACATGCACTTAACCAAACGTTTTTTCACGATGAATGCGCTGGCTGTACTGGTCTCCATTGGTTTGACGTTCCTGGCTGTCATTATTTTTGTTGCTACTTATACGAAAGTTTTTGGCCGCGAAGCCGGTATAAAGGAGTTTCAAAAAGTCTTCGAAGTCAGGGCAGCGATCAGCGAAATCAAAAGAGAAGCACTGACCTTTAAGTTCGAGCAGCTCTTGGATCATAACTATCAACAAAAGCTCTCTGATCGAGTTAACGCTTTGGATGCCAGTGCGATCATTTTAATAAATAGAGAAGTTTTGTACGCTACACAAAATTTTAATAAGTTCGATATCGATAAAAGCCTAATGCTATCTGACGATTCATCTAGTCTGGATGAGATTGAGCTTGATGGCAAAACTTATATGTTTACTCGAGCGGATTACAAACTACCATCCGGCGAAAGGGGCATTTTGCTGCTGCTTGCGCCAATCGAGGTGAAAACAAGCTTTTATGTGCTGCTTGGCATTTTTACAGTCAGCTTTTTTACCGTGGTATTTTTGCTAATGAATTTTTGGATTTCGTATAAGTTTTCACGCGGAATTATTTTACCGATTTCCAGGTTAAAGGATGCCGCTATTAAAATCAGGGAAGGGGATTTAAGCTGTGAGATTTCCGAAGAGGGCGAAGGCGAAATTCGGGAATTAGGCAGAACCTTGGAGTTAATGCGGATCAAGCTGAAGGAGTCAATATATTTGCAGCAAAAGTATGATGATAACAGGAAGTTTTTAGTTTCAAGCATTTCTCATGACTTAAAGACGCCTGTTACTTCCATTAAAGGTTATATTGAAGGGATTATAGATGGGGTAGCCAAGACACCTGAGAAACTTGAGGAGTACCTGGAAACTGCACGATCCAAAGCTATTTTGGTGAACGCTATGATCGATGATCTTCTTTTATATTCCAAGCTTGATTTGAACCAGCTTCCTTATCATTTTGAGAAAAGCGATTTAGCGAGCTATTTCGAGGATTGCGTCGCGGATCATAAATATGAGTGTGAAAAGGCTGACCTTTCATTAGAGTTAATAAATGAATTAAAGGAGCCAGTTAAAGTATTAATTGATCGTGAAAGATTAAAGAGGGTCATCCAGAACATTCTTGATAATGCTGTGATGTATGCAGGTAAGGCAGATGGAAAGATTGCCATAATTCTCAGGGAAACACGAACGTCTGCTATTATAGAAATTAAGGACAATGGTAATGGAATACCCGAGAACAAACTCCCCTACATATTTGAACGATTCTATCAGGTAGACCCTTCAAGAAAAAGCGGCAGCGGACTAGGACTTGCTATCGCCAAGCAAATTATAGAAGGGCACGAAGGGAAAATATGGGCAAAAAGCGTTGTGGGAGAGGGGACTCGTATAATGATATCTCTGAAAAAGTTCTAGCATGTTTGGAGGCTATGATGAAAAAAATTCTGATTGTTGAGGACGACCAAAGTATCGCCAATTTGCAAAAGGATTACCTTGAGTTGAGCGGTTATTCGGTTAAGACGGTGAACAACGGATCAGCGGGTTTGAGAGCTCTAAAAGAGGAAGAATTTGAGCTCATTATATTAGATATTATGCTGCCGGATATGGACGGGTTTGAAGTTTTGAGAACAGTTCGCGAGCAGGATGATATTCCAGTTCTTCTGGTATCAGCAAGAGCAGAGGAAATCTATAAAATTAATGGTTTAGGCCTCGGCGCGGACGATTATATTACAAAGCCGTTCAGCTCGGGTGAGCTGGTAGCCCGGGTTGGTGCCCATCTGAAAAAATTTGAGCGGATGAAAGAGCGGTTTGGAAAGGGGAATGAGGGAAGCACGATCCAGATTAGGGGCCTTGAGATTCAAAAGGATGCCAGGAGAGTTTTTGTGAACGGGAATGAAGTCATTTTGGCGCAAAAGGAATTTGACCTGCTTTTATTTCTTTTGCAGCATGCCAATCGGGTGTTTGGCAAAGAAGAACTTTTTGAGAGAATCTGGGGGATGGATGCGATGAGCGACACCTCTACCGTAACGGTTCATATTGCCAGAATCAGAGAGAAAATTGAGGAAATCCCATCTAAACCCCAGTATATAGGAACAGTTTGGGGATCAGGGTATAGGTTTATGGTTTGATCATTCAATTGAAAAGAGCTGGCCCTTAAGTAGGTAAACTACAATAGAGCCAGCTTTTCATTCCAACCGCTATTTGTTCCTATGCCGCCCCGTGTAGCTGACAGAGAAACGGTCAATAATATACCCAACCAGGGCCCATGAGGCAATCGTTAACGCATAAATGACGAGCATTCGAAACATGGAAATTTCATAGATGTTCGTAAATGTTGATGCAAACCATGCTGGTACACTGAGCGCGTAGAACAGCATATAAAAGGCATCGTGATCATGAAATAAATAATGAACCAAGCACAAGGCAGCACCTAGGAAGGTAAACAGCCAAGTAAACGTGGTAGTCCTCATAGCTCATTCTCCTAGTCATGTTGAACTTCGATCTTACTGCCGTAAATGTTTCCGATGCCATTTCCGATTGTGGTTGCTCGTTTCTGGGAAGGTATCACCCTTTTTCAGTGTAACGATTTTGGGGTTGTTAATCCCCATGTGAAAAGCATTTTCGCCAACTTCGATATACTGACCGTCGTTAGGAACATGATCGCCAGCATTGAATTGTGTCCATTCACCCATGATGATCACCTCTTCTTAAGAATAACAATCATGTTTAGATTACCCCTTTGGAGGGGAAGCATGTATGAATCCCATTACCAGCTTCCTCCTTCGCAGTTTATTAGAGAAAAACTTGTAATCTGTCGCTCGATTTGCTATAGTATTCAGGTGCGAGTTTTGAATAAGAATCCTCGCTCCTTGCTCCTTCGCTTGTCTGACAAGCTTAAAGAGGAGCCGCTTAGTCCAAAAGGAGGTGAAATACATGCGCAAATATGAACTGATGTACATCATTCGTACAGACGTTGAACAAGAAGTTGTTCAATCTACGGTAGAAAAGTTCCAAGGCATCATCACGAACGGTGGGGGAGAAATCTCCAAACATGACCTGATGGGCAAACGCCGTCTTGCGTATGAGATCAAGAAGTTCCGTGACGGGCACTATGTGCTGGTACACTTCAACGCAGAACCTGCTGTTGTAACTGAACTTGATCGCGTACTTAAGATTTCGGACGAAGTTATTCGTCACTTAATCGTAAACGACGTAGCTTAATTCATGCCAGTATTTTCGTCAGGAGGGTTGTTCCATGTTGAACCGTGTTATTCTTATCGGTCGATTGACCAAAGATCCAGAACTTCGTTATACACCAGCTGGCGTAGCTGTTACCCAATTTACACTTGCAGTAGACCGCCCTTTCACGAACTCACAGTCGAAAGAACGGGAAGCGGACTTTATCAATATCGTCACGTGGAGGCAGCTTGCTGAAACTTGTGCGAACTATTTGCGTAAAGGTCGTTTAACAGCAGTGGAAGGACGTATTCAGGTACGGAATTACGACAACAATGAGGGCAAGCGTGTTTATGTGACCGAAGTTATTGCCGATAATGTACGTTTCCTTGAATCCAGCAACAGCGGCGGTAATCGCGAAGAAGGCGGATCATCTAACGCAAACGCAAGCTACGGCGGCGGAAGCGGCAGTGGCAATCGTGGCGGTGGATCGCGCGAGCAGCAGGATCCTTTCATTGATGACGGAAAACCGATCGATATTTCCGATGATGACTTGCCATTCTAAAGTAGAAAGGACTGAACAAACTAATGGCTTTCCAAAAAAGAGATAATAACAGTGAAGATCGCGGCGACCGCAAATTTGCTCCTCGTGGTAAAGGCGGTAAAGGTAAACGTCGTAAGGTTTGTTACTTCACAGTAAACAAAATCAAGCACATTGACTATAAAGATATTGAAACTCTTAAAAAGTTCATCAGTGAGCGCGGGAAGATTCTTCCTAGACGTGTAACTGGTACTTCCGCTAAGTACCAACGTGCATTGACGATCGCTATCAAGCGCTCCCGTACAATCGCATTGTTGCCTTACACAACGGAATAGGGTTAAACCAAGAAGGCAGCTGTATCTAACGGCTGTCTTTTTTGTATGCCAAGAAGCAAACGGCGGGGGGAGGAACCAATCGTGAAAATCCACAAAGAGCAGGCGGATCACTACATATGGGGCGATGCTTGCGACGGCTGGTACCTAGAGCGGGATGCGGATAGGACCATTATTCAAGAGCGTATGCCGGCGGGCGCGAGTGAAATTAAGCATGTGCATCAAAAAGCGAAGCAGTTTTTCTTCATTTTAAGTGGAGAAGCTAAGATGTGGATTGATGGTACGGACATCATCCTGAAGCCGCAGGAAGGCTGCACAATCTTGCCCGGTATTCCGCATCAAATTCGTAACGAATCATTGGAAGATGTCGAATTTCTAGTCATATCAACACCTTGGGCGCAGGGGGATCGAACAGCTCTGTAGAGGCTTTCTTTTCTTGTGCCTATTTGTGGTATAATTGACACAATAGTCATTGCTGAATGAGGAGAGATGACGGTTGCTGAATAGGGAAAAGGATGTTGACCTAGCCAGACGGGCCAAAGTCATTGAATGGCTCAAGACAGAAGTCGTAGATCATGTGGCTCATCTGCTCAAAGGTATATGGGAAGGCAGCCATGTGAAAATTGTAGATGGATTAGCCAGCTTAATTTCGAGCGGTTACATCTTAGGCAGAAGACTAGGCATTTCCTTTCACAGTTTAGACGAAGCTATTGTAGAGAAAATGAAGAAGCACCGCCAAGAGGGCCATCAACTTGAGGACTGGTACGGCGACATTTCATCGCTAGAAGAACATTTACGTAAGAGGTGAGCCCGGTTGGGGAAACGAAGTTGGCAAAGCATCATATGGAGCGCAGTGACGATCGTCTCATTGCTATCTCTAATGACGCCTTTTATTATTTTCACATTTAGTTTTCTCATGATTCCAGTTCTAATGTTATATGTAAAATCAAGCACAAGGCGTTTCGTCATTAGCTATGTGCTCAGCTTGCTCGTTGTTTATATTCTTACCCAATGGCAGGGAATATTCCTTATGTCGGTATCCCTGTTCTTCTTACCGCCTGTTCTGGTCATGGGTAACTTGTATAAACGTAAAGCAGCGGCAAGATCCGTGTTGACGGCAGGAATTATCACGATTCTGGCAGAGTCTCTGGTGAGTCTGGTTATCGGGTATGCGTTCGGATTTGATCCAGTTTCCAGGTTCAAGCAATTCATGATGGAAAGTATAGCGGCCATGCCTCCAGGGATCCGCGATATTTTGCCAAAAGATCAGGATTGGTATGTCAATTTCATTGTGCAAGTAATTCCTTTATATTTAATTTTTGTTGCCCTATTCTACACGTTTGTCTCCCACGGCATTAGCCGCTGGCTGCTCAACAAAACAGGAGAAGGGATTCCAGGACTGCGCCCGATGAGGGAGTGGATGCTGCAGAAATCGCTTGTCTGGATCTATTTAGTTGTATTTGTTTTAGATTTATTTATTAATCCGGCTTCCATTTCGCTGATTTCTACGCTACTAATGAATGCGATGCCGCTGCTTATGCTAGCCTTTGCTATTCAGGCGATTTGTTTTCTATTCTTTGTTGCCCATGTGAACAAGTGGAAGCCAATATTACCTATCGTGGCGATTGTATTACTTTGCTTCATGCCTCCTTTATTTATCGTATACAGCTTATTAGGGGTATTTGATGTTGCGTTTCCAATCCGAGAACGGTTCAAGAAAAATATATAGGATTAGGAGCTAGTTCGAATGCCGAAGTTCCTTTTAAAGCGGTGGCACGGTCAACATATCGTGTGGATTTTCGTCCTACTTATCATTCTGACAGCCATTATTTATATGTTCAAATGGTGGCTGGGCCTCACAGCCTTTCTGATCTGCGGTGTATTGGCCTACTTTACGCTGCAAGCGGAGACTGCTTTTCGTAGAGAGTTAAATACGTACGTTGGTACGATTACACATCGGGTGAAAAAAGCGGGCAATGAAGTGATGAGCGGCCTTCCCATCGGAATTATTTTATATAATGAAGAGAAGCGCATCGAGTGGCACAACCCTTTTGTGGCAAAAATGCTTGAGAAGGATTCGGTCATTGGCGAGTCGCTATTTGAATTCTTCCCTGATTTGAAAAACAAAAAGGACAAAAGCGACAAAAGTGACAAGCTGGAGCTGTCGATTGGGAAGTTTATCTATCAAGTATGGATTAAGCCTGAGGAGCGGCTGCTTTATTTCCGTGAAATAACGGAGCAAGCGATTTTGGCGAAGAAGTACGAAGATGAGAAAACAGCGATCGGCATCGTAATGATGGATAATCTGGAGGAATCGACACAAGGTCTCGATGATCAGACCCGCAGTATTATGCTGGCTAAGGTGACTGGTGAGATTACCGAATGGGCTCAGAAGTACCAGCTCTATTTGCGCCGGACGTCGTCGGATCGATTCCTTATTCTGATGGATCAGAAGGCTTTGCGCCAACTGGAACAAACGCGTTTTGAAATCCTGGACGAAGTGCGGGATTTGACGATTGAAAATAAGCTTCCATTGACGCTTAGTATTGGGATCGCTTCAGGAGCTGAGCAGCTCATGGAACTTGGCCAAATGGCACAGATGGGACTAGACATGTCACTAGGCCGCGGCGGCGATCAGGTCACGGTTAAAGTCGGGCAGCGACTTTCCTTCTATGGCGGAAGAACGAATGCGGTTGAGAAGCGTACGCGGGTTCGGGCTAGAGTCATTTCTCACGCCTTGCGTGATCTAATGAAGGATAGCGATAAAGTGATCATCATGGGTCACCGGTTTCCTGATATGGACTCCGTTGGCGCAGCAATTGGTGTCTTGAAGGCTGTACAGGTTGTCGGCAAGGAAGGCTATATTGTACTGGAGGGCATTAATCCCTCGATTCAGAAGGTCATGGAGACGATTGCTGCCGATGAGCGGCTGCATCGTTGGTTCATTACGCCGGAACAGGCGATGCAGATTACGACACAGCGCTCGCTGGCGGTTGTTTTGGACACACATAAGGCGTCCATGGTAGCCGAGCCTAAACTGCTGCAGCAGACGCACAGGGTCGTGGTTGTCGATCACCATCGCCGTAGTGAGGAGTTCATCCATGATGCGACACTCGTCTATATGGAGCCGTATGCGTCCTCAACGTGTGAGCTTGTGACGGAGTTGCTTCAATATATCAATGAAAAGCTAACCATGGAAGTATTGGAGGCAACGATGCTGCTGGCTGGGATCGTTGTTGATACGAAGAGTTTCAGTCTCCGAACAGGGGCAAGAACCTTCGAAGCGGCATCCTATTTGCGCCGAAATGGTGCTGATTCCGCCTTAATTCAGCGATTGCTGAAGGAAGATCTCGATTCATATATCGAGAGAGCGGAAGTCATTAAACATACAGAAACGATTTACGAGCATGTTGCATTGGCAGTTGCTGAGCCAAATCGCAAATATTCTCAGTTGATGATTGCGCAAGTAGCTGATACATTGTTGAATATGACGAATATTATGGCATCCTTTGTCATCGCCGAACGACCGGACGGATTGATCGGGATTAGCGCAAGATCACTAGGACAGATGAACGTTCAGATCGTGATGGAGCGTCTGGGCGGAGGCGGGCATTTAACGAATGCAGCTACGCAGATAGATGGCACCTTAGAGGAAGCAACGAACCGATTGAAGAAAGTATTAGAGGAAATGCAGGAAGAGGAGGGACTTTTCGAATGAAAGTCATTTTACTTAAAGACGTAAAAGGCCAAGGTAAGAAGGGCGAAGTGAAAGAAGTATCTGAGGGCTACGCACAGAATTTCCTAATCGCGCAGGGACTTGCGGCTCCAGCTACACAAGGAACTGTTAAGGTGCTTGATAATCAGAAAAAAGCTGAGCAGCGCCGCAAGGATCAAGAGAAAGCCGATGCTCAGGCACTCGGTGAGAAGCTTGGTGAAATGACAGTTCAAATCAAGGCGAAAGCCGGTGAAGGCGGACGTCTATTCGGAGCTATTCCTAGTAAGCAAATCGCAGAGATTCTCGAGAAGCAGTATAAAATCGTAATCGATAAGCGCAAAATCGTGCTAGAAGATCCAATTCGTACCCTTGGTGTGACGAAGGTTGCTGTGAAACTGCATAGTGAAGTAACGGCGAGCTTGAACGTACACGTGACGGAAGAGAAGTAAGAGTTAGAGGAATCAGAACGTAGGTAACGTGTTCTGGAGCAAGAGAAAACAGCGTTATTGAGAAAGAACATGGATGAAGGTAAGAGTCCCTTGGAGGGGCTCTTATCTATTGTGAGGTAATACCGCGGTTGTAGATTCTACGAGATAATTTTCGTAGTTTGCTTCGGGTACTTTATTTGATGTCTGTAAAGCTATTTAAGAGTTTAGAGAGTTTAATAGAGCAAAGAATAAAAGTTAAACACGGATGATAGAATGCGATTGAAGAGTTTCTCATCCATTTGTGATGCAAGAATAGTAAACTAACTAACGAAAAGAAAGGCGGGTACAGCAGCATGAGCGGAGATAATATGTTTATGGATCGTGTACCCCCACAAAATATAGAAGCCGAGCAAGCCGTACTCGGTGCTATTTTGATTCACGGCGAAGCCTTGATTACCGCCATGGAGCGGATATCAAGCGACGACTTCTATCGTGGTACACATCAACGCATCTTCGAGGCGATCGTAGAACTCGCAGAAGAGCAGGAGCCTGTCGACCTGATCACGCTTACGTCGCGGCTACAGAACAAGCAGCAGCTTGAAGAAATCGGCGGCGTGACGTATCTTTCTGAGTTGGCTAATGCGGTGCCAACAGCAGCAAACATTGACTACTACGCGGCTATCGTCGAGGAGAAGTCGATGTTGCGCCGCCTTATTCGCACGGCGACCCAGATCGTCTCCAATGGCTATGCCAATGAGGACGATGTTGGGTCGATGCTCAGCGAAGCGGAGGCGAAGATCCTTGAGATCTCGCAGCGCCGCAGTTCCAGCGGCTTCGTGGTTATTCGCGATGTGCTCATGGAAGTATTCGAGAAAGTGGAGCAGCTTTACTCAAATAAGGGAGGGTCAACGGGAATCCCTTCGGGCTTCATTGACCTCGACAAGATGACGTCCGGCTTCCAGCGCTCGGACCTTGTTATCTTGGCCGCCCGTCCTTCGGTCGGTAAGACCGCGTTCGCGCTGAACGTTGCGCAGAACGTGGGCGTACGGGCCAAAGAAACCGTCGCCATCTTCTCTCTGGAGATGGGTGCGGCGCAGCTCGTACAGCGTATGATCTGCGCGGAAGCGAACGTCGACGCGAACCGCATGCGGACGGGTTATCTCGAGGGCGACGACTGGGAGAAGCTGACGATGGCGATTGGCGCCTTGTCCGAAGCAAACATCTACATCGATGATTCACCATCGATTACGGTTGCGGACATCCGCGCGAAGTGCCGTCGTCTGCAGCAGGAGAAGGGGCTCGGCATGATCCTCATCGACTACCTGCAGCTCATTGCCGGCCGCGGCAAAGGCGATAACCGTCAGCAGGAGGTCTCTGAGATCTCCCGTACGCTGAAGCAAATTGCGCGTGAGCTCAACGTTCCGGTCATCGCGCTCTCGCAGCTGAGCCGGGGTGTTGAGCAGCGGCAAGACAAGCGTCCGATGATGTCTGACCTTAGGGAATCGGGATCCATCGAGCAAGATGCCGACATCGTAGCGTTCCTTTACCGGGACGATTACTACGATAAGGAATCCGAGAAGAAGAACATTATCGAGATTATTATTGCTAAGCAGCGGAACGGTCCGGTAGGAACCGTAGAGCTGGCTTTCTTGAAGCAATTTAATAAGTTTGTGAACATGGATCGAAGTCACCAGGAAGCAGCAGCCGCGCAGTATTGACGGCTGTTTTTTTTATTTAACCTATCAGTTTGCGCAATATCCGAACGATTATACAGGCACCTGTGTAATTGTTCGTTTTTAATTGACTTTGCTCAGGGGGACTGCTACACTAGAGACGGTGAAAAAACCTTGGTCGAATGCCTGCTTATCATAAGGCAACTTCGAAATAAGGTCGTTTTTCATGCCGTAAGGTAGGTTCACTTCCTGCAGATGACTGCCGAAGAAACCTGGATGTTCCTTTGCGGTGAGTAAGCCCTCTGAACCGGTTCACTAAGTGTGCAACGGTGTATAGAGGTATTTGCATCGCCAGAGGGAAAGTACGATGGACGCTAGACGCTTTAGCGCTTTAACGAAGTCCAACTTCTCTCTGTGGTACTAAAGCCATAACGGCTCATTATGGGTGATTCGTCACCGTACGGAGGTAAGTGCATATGTCAACGGTTGTTGTTGTCGGTACGCAATGGGGAGATGAAGGGAAAGGGAAAATCACGGATTTCTTAGCGGAATCTGCTGAGGTCGTTGCTCGTTATCAAGGTGGTAACAATGCCGGCCATACGATCATTATTAGCGGGAAGAAATATAAGCTAACGATGATTCCTTCAGGTATTTTTTACAAAGATAAAGCTTGTGTAATCGGGAATGGCATGGTTATTAACCCGGCTGCGCTCATTGAAGAAATTAACTACATTCATGATAATGGTTTTACGACGACGAACCTCAATATCAGTGACCGCGCGCATGTCATTATGCCGTATCATTTGCTGATGGATGGTCTGGAAGAAGATCGCAAAGGTGATAGCAAAATTGGCACGACCCGCAAAGGGATCGGACCTTGTTATATGGATAAAGCAGCTCGTAACGGTATTCGTATTGCTGATCTAATGGACGCGGAAGAGTTTGAATTGAAGCTTAGACGCATCGTTGCAGAGAAAAATGTTGTGATTGAGCAAGTTTACGGTTCACAGGGTCTTGATATAGAGCCGATTCTCAAAGAATATCTCGAGTACGCTGAAGTCATTCGTCCATATGTAACGGATACGTCGGTTGTATTGAACCAATACATTGATCAAGGCCGCAGAGTGCTGTTCGAAGGAGCACAAGGTGTTATGTTGGATATCGACCAAGGCACATACCCGTATGTTACTTCTTCGAACCCAACTGCAGGCGGTGTATGTATCGGTTCCGGCGTAGGCCCAACGAAGATCCACAACATCATTGGTGTGGCGAAAGCTTACACGACTCGTGTTGGTGATGGTCCGTTCCCTACGGAGCTTGACAATGAAATCGGCGCTTGGATTCGTGAAAAAGGCTTTGAATACGGTACGGTAACGGGTCGTCCACGTCGTGTTGGTTGGTTCGACAGCGTTGTTGTTCGTCACGCAAGACGTGTTAGCGGAATCACGGGTCTTTCCCTAAATTCCATCGACGTTCTGACAGGACTTGAAACGGTGAAAATTTGCACAGGCTACATGTACCGCGGTGAGTTAATTGAGCATTACCCAGCTAGCCTGAAAGCTATCTCCGAGTGTGTAGCAGTATACGAGGAGCTTCCAGGTTGGACAGAAGACGTATCCGGCGCACGTACGCTGAGCGATCTGCCTGAGAATGCCAGACATTATGTGGAGCGTGTTTCCCAGCTGACAGGTATTCCAATCGCGATCTTCTCCGTAGGTCGTAATCGTGAACAAACAAACCTGGTTCGTCCAATCTACGCATAATCATAAAGAAATGAAGCGTAATGTTCGCTTCTTCCTGAATAACTTTAAGAAATCCTCTGGGCTGTTTTGCAGCTTAGAGGATTTCTTTTTTATCAAAAAGGGATTTAATGGAGATGATTTCGTCAATACTGGAAGGGAGGAACATGATTATGCGCCAGGAGTGATAGCGAGAATGAAATTAATAGCATGGTTAAGTAAGATCGTCATTGGAACAGTCCTAATTACATCGATAACGATGTTTACGACATGGTATGTTGTAAATATGTACGTGGAGGATATATTTCGACAATATCAGATCCCAGCTTTGGGTAAAAAGGTTCAATTTAACGAATTTGCTGCAAGATTGGCGGGGGAGCTGAATATAGTTATGCGTAGAGACGGGGGGAAGCAAGCTGCCCCAGCTGAAAGCCCTGCACCTACGAAGCCTGTTCCTAGTCTCAACCCGTCTGGAAGCTTATCTAGCCCAAGTCCAAACGATCAACTTCCCACAAATGGAGTTAGTTCAATGGACGGTGGAGATGCTTCCCAAGGAGCCAAGGATGATGCCATAGCCGTTATGGGAAGAGCGCGAAGTGAAGCGAACGAGCAGAAAAAGGAACTCGTCATGTCGACGGAGGATTTTGCCAAAAAGAAAGAAGCACTGTCTAGCGACGATAAGATGAAAATATTTTCTCTAGTTGTTGCCAAGCTGCCGCAAAGTGACGTGCAGAATCTATCCGTTTTGCTCGAAGATGGGATTACCGCAGAAGAGCTAAAGCAGGTCAATGGCACGCTTAAAAAGTACTTAAGTGAGAAGGAATTGAAGCAGCTCACAGATATCCTAAGCAAGTATTAATCCATTCCATACTTGGATGTTAATGGAGCTGCCCGCCATATTTGATAATCGTATCCTCAGCTTGGCGATAGCGTGACTTCTCAACACTTACCATGAGTGCAAAGGAGGGCTCAGCTGCAAAGCTGTCTACGGATTGAATGAAGCTGTCAGCTTGTTGATCAGAACTAGGTACTACGCCATTATCGAATTTGATATCTAGTACACCCTGTAGTTTAAGTACTTCAGCCGCTTGCTCTAAATTATCCTTATTATGGAATGTAGCCGCCAAATTAACTTCCATCGTTGATGTCCCCTTTCAATTTTTCATGCTAATTCGTCAATCCTTGTAGCAGTGCGCATAATCTCTTGGATTTTCATACAAAAAATTGAATTTATAGTGCCTTCTTTTGGTGATGGACACGAATCTATCACATGGATTTCGAGTATTTTGTTGAAATAGGCAGAGAAAGTGTGTTAAATTTAACAAAAGGCTGACATCCTTTATGGATATTATGTCTAATCAAGGTTTATTTATGTATCTACGGATGCAAAACCGTTCAAAGGGAGAAGATCATGACAGGTTTCAGGGGAATGCGCTTTGTCATGGATCTCATCAAGAGATTCACGCCTAAGCGAGAAAGCTTGACCGGAAATGAATCAATATCAGACAAGCAGCTGGAAGTATCAACGACAACAACGACGCTAACGGTAATGAAACGACATAAATGGTCCCTTGCTCTGGGAGTTAGTGCAATTGCTCTAACTGGGATAATTACGTTTACTGGACATCAATATGTAGAAGCTGGCATGGTGAATGTGTATCATGTGAAGCTGGATGGCCAAGAAATAGGTATTGTAAGTGACAATAAGATTATTGATGAATATAAGCAAAAAAAACCGCAAGAAGTTCAACAAAAATTCCCAGATGTGCATGTCGTGCTGAAAACTAACGGAGTTACCTATGAGTCTGAAAAGGCTTTCAACGTAAAATCTGATGATTCAGCTGTTTTGGCAACACTTGATAAGCTGCTTGTGCCGCAACCGGTCGGCATTGAATTGAAGGTAGATGGGAAAACCATCGCAATTGTGAAGGATCAGCAGACGGCTGATCGGATTCTTGAACAAGTAAGTGCACCCTTCGCGCCTAAAGCCAAGGAAACCGCTAAGGTAGCTGCGCTATCAACAGAGTTGGGTGAGGATATCACAACAGCACCATCGGAACTCGAGAAAGTAGAGTTTATTCAGCAAGTCGATACTAAGGAAGTTCCTATCGAACCAGATGATTTGGCTAAACCGGAAGATGTCGTTAAGAAGCTCAAGACCGGTGATGTACAGCCTGCCAAGTATACGGTTGTCGAAGGAGATTGTGTCTCCTGTATCGCGAAGAAATTAGGGATTACGAAGCAATTCATTTATGATAATAACCCCGGCCTTCAAGATGATAAGCTGAAAATTGGCAACCAACTTGATGTGACGGTGCTCAAACCTACGCTCTCTGTTAAGACAACAGAACGGGTTGTACAGAATCAGGAGATTCAATACGACACTGAGTATGTGAAAGATGATTCACTTCGTGTAGGTGTAGTTCAACCGATAACGGCTGGAAAGAATGGACTGAAGAAGGTTACGATTCAAGTGACGAAGGTCGACGGTTTAATGACCGAAGAGAAGCTTGTGAATGAAGAGATCATTGATAAACCTGTTATGGCTAAGGTGAAAAAAGGAACGAAAGTGGTTCAAGGTGAAGGCTCAGGGAAGTTCGCGTGGCCTGTCATTTCCCCAAGTATTTCAAGTACGTTCGGCATGCGTTGGGGCAAGCTTCACAAAGGGATTGATATCACAGGCAACAAGAATATCATGACGGCTGATAACGGCAAAGTTACGGAAACCGGTTATAAATCCGATTACGGCAATTATATTATTATTAATCATTTGAACGGTTACGAGACGTTATATGGCCATTTGAGTAAAATTACTACCACCGAAGGTACAATCGTCGAAAAAGGCGATAAAATCGGTATTATGGGAAGTACAGGCGACTCCACGGGTGTTCACTTACATTTTGAGATTCACAAAAGTGGAAGTTTAGAAAATCCTTTAAAGTATTTAAACCGCTAATTATAGATAGAGGCAAGGTCAAACGGGACAACTCGGGGGACCTTGTCTCTTTTTTCCACAATAGAAAGAATAAGTTTCGATTTGCCTAGAGTAGAGGGCTTCTTACTTGAATGTATGATAAAATAGAGGGTAGTATGCTGGAAATAGACTAACATTACATGCTCGTCCCAGTGGGACGAAGTCATTTATCCTTGAGTAGGCGGTGGTAGGTTTGTTTGGTAAAATTCTCGTGGTGGATGACGAACAACCGATTGCAGATATTCTGAAATTTAATTTGGAAAAAGAGGGCTATCAGGTCATCTGTGCGTATGACGGCGGAAGCGCTGTAGAGCTTGCTTTCTCTGAGCAGCCGGATCTAATATTGCTGGATCTCATGCTGCCTGTGAAGGATGGGATGGATGTGTGCCGAGAGGTTCGCTCGAAGCTGAATACTCCTATCATTATGCTCACAGCGAAAGATACAGAACTGGATAAAGTGCTTGGCCTAGAAATGGGCGCAGACGATTATGTGACCAAGCCGTTCGGCACTAGGGAGCTGCTTGCCAGGGTGAAGGCGCATCTGCGCAGACAGACGAAAGCGCAGTTGGCTCCAAGCGAGTCTGACATGCAGCGGAATGGGATGCGTATTCATGCCCTGTTTATCGATAACGACATGTACATGGTGTATAAAGATGGCACACCGCTCGATTTGACGCATCGGGAATTCGAGCTTATTCAGTATTTGGCCAAAAACTCAGGCAAAGTCATGACACGCGAGCACCTGCTGCAGGCGGTGTGGGGCTTTGAATATTTCGGCGACGTACGAACAGTCGATGTAACGATTCGGCGCTTACGCGAGAAGCTGGAGACGGACCCGAGCCGTCCGGAGTATATTATGACGCGCAGGGGCCTCGGCTACTTGATGCGCAGTCCTAAGGCCGGAGGCTTCTGAGCATGAAGGGCATCCGCTTCTTCCAATCGATTCAAGCGAAGCTGATTATTATTTATGTCTTACTCATTCTGATCGCGATGCAGCTCATTGGCGTATATTTCTATAAGACGGTAGAGACGTACTTCAAGAATGACTTTTTGGCTTCACGCAACAGTCAAGTGACGCTGCTGGCCGGCTTTGTGGGGTCATACCTCACAGGGGATCAGGACAGCAAGAACGCTGCAGAAGGCAAGAAGACGTATGCGGATTTGAACGAATTCGTCAGCAATTTATTTTCTATTAATAATGCGGAAATTCAAATTATAGATGCGAACGGTAACGTTATTAGCACATCGGTTCCTAATCATTTGAAACAGAAGAACACGCAGCCGGAAGTTATCAGGGCGCTTCAGGGGATTAAGGATAACCAACGGATCTTCACGGATGAGGATGGCTATCGGAAGGTCATTATCGCCAAGCCGGTAGGCAGCGGTGCCCGTGTCCTGGGTGCGGTATACATTATTGCTTCGATGGAAGATGTCTATAAAACGATTCGATCGATTAATCGCATCCTCATCTCGGGAACTTTGATCGCTCTAGGGCTAACCGCTATTCTTGGTGTTCTTCTTACAAGTACGATTACGAATCCGATCAAAGAGATAACGAAGCAGGCGACGGCTGTCGCGGAGGGTAACTTTGACCAACAGGTTATTATTCAAGGGACCGATGAGATTGGACAGCTAGGTCAAACATTTAATTTTATGATGAATAGGCTTAAAGAAGCGCTCTCGCTGAATGAAGAAGAGAAGGAGAAGCTCGCCTCGATCTTAACGAATATGAATGACGGGATCATTGCCACTGACGATAGAGGGCATGTCATCGTGCTTAACCGCAGGGCGAAGCAGATTCTACAGACGGAAGAGGAGACGACGCTCGGTCTGGACATATCCGAGGTGCTCGGTATTCCGATGGATACGATTCGCGGTTTCCTCCAAGGACAGGTTAGTACAACGCTGCTGGATATTCATCTCCCCGATGACGATGAGCAGCTGTCTGTACGTATTACGTTCACGCCCATTCATCGCCGAGGTGAAGGGCAGAACGGGATTATTGCGGTGCTGCAGGACGTAACGGATCAGGAGAAGCTGGAGCAGGCGAGGCGCGAGTTCGTAGCGAATGTGTCGCATGAGCTGCGTACGCCGCTGACGACGATCAAGAGCTATCTGGAAGCGCTCGATGATGGCGCGCTCGAGGAGCCGCAGCTGGCTTCACGCTTCATTAGCGTTACGCGCAGCGAGACAGAGCGGATGATCCGCTTAGTGACGGATCTCCTGCATTTATCGAGGCTTGATTCCAAGCAATCGATGATGAGTAAATCCTCGACGCTTGTGAGTGAGATGCTGGAGGAGGTAGCCGACCGCTTCTCTTTCCAGCTGCAGCAGCGGAAGATTCAAATTCTAATTCATGTGGAGCAGGGCGTGACCCGCTTACTGCTCGATCGGGATAAAATTGATCAAGTACTCGACAATCTCGTGTCGAATGCGATTAAGTATACGGGTGATGAAGGGGCCATTCGGCTGGAAGCGAGAAAGATCGAGAAGGATGTATTGGAAATTTCGGTTCAGGATAACGGAATTGGCATCCCGAAGAAAGATCTGTCCCGTATTTTTGACCGATTCTACCGTGTGGACAAGGCACGTTCCCGCAATATGGGCGGTACAGGGTTAGGTCTTTCAATTGCCCGGGAAATAGTAAAAGCACATGGCGGCTCGATCAGTTTGGAGTCGGAATTAGGACAAGGAACTCGTGTTGTATTCCTACTACCGATTCAGCAAGAGGAGGAAGATGAGCTATGATCGAGAGTCTGAAATCCATCCTTCTTGTCGTTCTGATTGGGACGAGCTTGTACCAAAGCTTCTATCTAGCTTCGTACACCCCGCCGAAAATCGAACCTATTCAACAAAGTAATTATGTTCAGACGGAAACATTAGGTAAGCAATTGGAGCTTCATGACATGCTGTTTCCTGATCAAATCATCGTTCACTTAGGCAATCAGCAGCACTCTGTTCTGTATCCTAACAATTACTACTACACAAGACTGCTCGATAATATTAAGCAGCGAAGCTTTAAAGGCTTTCGCAAAACGTCGATGTATTTGGTTAATGTGAACTGGGAAGAAGTTCGAACGAAACAGCAAGGGGTTGAGATTCGATTCCGAGACGGCATCCCTTTTACGATTCTTCAGCAGCTGCTTCGTATTGAAGGCGAAATGCCGGTTGATAATGATAAAATCACGCGGATTTGGATTTACTCCAAGGGCAATAACGAGGATGTTCGTGCCTTCTTCTTTACGGATTCCCCGGGTGTTGGATACGAAGTCATCGGGGCCGATTTTACAAGTAAAGATGTGGAAAATTTCGCGGCATTTGGTGATCCGACGAATCTTTACAAATCGACAAACAGCGGGGACTACTATCTCCCAATAAAGCCGCTTCGACTGCCGAACTATATATTTAATTATAGCTTGTTGACGGCAGACCAACTGAAACAAAGCCTGTTCGTTGATCCGGGTATTACCCGATATCTCAAAGAACGCGACGGTTCTGAAATTTATACGGACAGCAAGCGCGGTTTTCAGCTAAATCGAGATTTGCGGTGGGTCACGTATTCGGATCCTGTTGCACCCGTAGAAAGTAAAACTGAGGTATTAGATGACTTGCAGGCGGGTATCAAATTTATTAATCAGCATATCGGTTGGGATGGGAAATATATCGTTTCTCGCACGCCGCAGAAGCAGTTAATCGATAGCCACTCGTTCACTTTCCGACAGTACTATGAATCCTTGCCGATTATTACGCCGCAGGCTGAGGGTTACGGCTCCATGAAAATGCAAGTTCAGAAGGGGATTATATCCGGATTCGAGAGGTCGATGATTATTCCAGACCTGAAGACGGTGCAGCGGCGTGATTTCGAAATCATGTCTGGTGACGCTTTGGAAGAAAGGCTGCAATATTATCAGAAGCGATCCAGTATTGTTTCTATTTTCCCAGCGTATCGTCCGGTAATAACAGATAAGACACTTGTATTGACGGCAACATGGGCTATTGAGCTGCGAGATGGCACGTATGATTTTATGGAGTAAGCAGGTTCCATTTCTGAGGAAAGGTTGGTGAGATCATGAATTGGAGTCGGGCTAAAACGATTTTGATTTGTTCCTTTTTGATGTTGAATTTGATTCTTGGTTTCCAACTTTGGTCCACCAATCGTTCCAATCAGACAGAAATCGCTTTGGATACATCAGGTACCGTAGAGGAGCTAAATAACGCGCTCCGAAACAAAAATATAAGGCTAATGGATGAGTTGCCGACGGATCAATCGAAGATGAAAGTTATAACGGTGAAGTATGACGATAATATGAAGCCCAGTGAACTGAAGACGCTGAAAACGCCCATTAATATGAGTAATTTGCTTGGTAAAGGGGCTAGCAAAGAAGTTCAAGCTCAGTCGGAAATACCGAATTTTGGCTTATATCAATTAGATTCAGCGATTAGTCGAAAAGGCGTTTATGTGTTCACGCAGCTATATGGCAAGATTCCTCTCTTCGATGTAAGAGTGGAACTGAGTGAGAATAATGGAGAAATTACCAGTTACCGTCAAGTATACGTTGAAGTAGAATCAGGAGTAGAGCAAACAGAGCAGAAGCTGATACCCGCTCAGTTAGCTGTTCGCAGCTTAGTGGACAATTATTTGAGTGATGGTGCCATTATTACGGAAGTCAGACTGGGGTATCACGGACAGCCGTATAATTCAGAAACGCAACCGATGTTTCCGCATTGGCGAATTAGGATCGATAACGGAGATATTTATTATGTGCAAGCTTTCAATGGAGCGGTTGAGTCTCCGCAGAAAGAGTCTGAATTGGCTCCATTTGGTACGCAAGCAGATGGTGCGAAAACAATGGAGATCCCTGAAAATAGCGGGGACAAGAGCAAGGATAAGAAGTAAGCAAGTGTGATAGTCAATAATTGACGGCTAGATGGATGACATGTAGGCATAGAGGAGTAGGAAGATGGGTATGAGGTTTACGGTACTGTCGAGCGGTTCGACAGGCAATGCGACGGTGGTTGATAATGGCGAGATCAAGCTGCTGATTGATGTGGGCTTTAGCGCTAAGAAGATGGAGCTGTTAATGAAAGAACGCGAGCTCGAGGCGAGCAGTATTGATGCCATTCTGGTCACACATGAGCATTCGGATCATATTAAAGGGTTGGGAGCACTGGCTCGCAAATATGATTTGCCTATCTATGCGAATGAGAAGACTTGGGAAGAGCTGGATCGTCAAATCGGTGTGATCGCGGAAGGCAACAAGAGAGTCATGGAAACCGGAGGTATCGAGGAATTCGGTACGCTGCGTGTTGAATCATTCGGAATATCGCATGATGCAGCGGAGCCGGTGGGGTACTGCTTTTATGAAGGAGAACAGAAGTTAAGCGTCGTAACGGACTTGGGATATATGAGCGAGAAGGTCAAAGAAAAGATTACGGATTCAGATAGCTTGGTACTCGAGACGAATCACGATGTGGACATGCTGCGCGTGGGGCACTATCCATGGAGTATTAAGCGTCGTATTCTTGGGGACAAGGGTCATTTATCCAATGAAGCCGCAGGGGAAGCGCTCTGTGACGTGTTAACGAGCAAGACGAAGTCCGTCTATATGGCGCATTTGAGCCGTGACCATAATTTAATGGATTTGGCCAGGCTAACGGTGAATAACATAGTACAAGAGCGTGCCCCTGAGGCTAAACAGCTGCGGCTGATGGATACATATTTTGACCGCTCTACGAAATGGGATGTATTGGATTCGGAGTAAGCGCGGCGTCGAGCTCTTTGGATTTGAGCTGGATTTCCTGCGCGGTGATGAGGCCCTTATCGATTAGAACTTGAATGAGAGATGAGAGGACGAGGGACTGGTGGTAGTGACTATCTTTGAGGTCAGCGAGCTTACCAATCATGTTAATTTCATCAAAATGGGAAGGAATACGGTTCATTCTGAGCATTCTCCTTTATTTGTATGATTTAAAATTTCAGTTAACTCTAGTATTTCGTTAAGAGATTTGGTTTACTATTATTGTAGGCAAGAAGTGCAGGAAACATTCCTATTTTTTGAAAAATAACAATTTATGGCGAGATCGAAAAGGAATGCAGAGATAACAATAAACAATCCAAGGCAAGATCGAAAAACAACCAAAGAAAAATAAAACAATCCAAGGCGAAAGCGGCATGGCTTAACCCCCATCAGCGAGGAGGGACCCGATATGAGTTTGTTTGATGATGATTTTTATTCCACCAAAAGGTCCAAACTGCGCCAGGATACTTGGCGTCCCAAAGGGACAGGGGCATTCACAAGCTTCGCGGGTCGAAGACGGAATGTGGCCCTCATTGCTGGAGTTGGCGGAGCGTTAGCCATGCTTTTGCTGGTCGGAGTAGTAGGCGGCTTCGGGAAAAGTGAACCATCTGGGGCTGCGCTAGCGATACCGGCTTCTGCGGCAAAAGCCGAGGCGCATCCGATGAACAGCAACGATTCAGTCGTAGCGGCAACGGAGAAAATAAAGCCTGCTGTGGTCAGCGTTATTTCCTCGAAGAAAGATGATAAAGGGCAAGAGACCGGGCTGGGGATCGGCTCGGGTGTTATTTTTGCAAGGAATGGTGATAAAGTTCGAATTGTGACGAATAGTCACGTTGTTGAGAACGGGAACCAGTTCGAAATGGTTAATTTCCAAGGGGAGCATCGCAAAGCAACTCTTATTGGCCGTGATCGAATTACGGATCTGGCTGTACTGGAAGCAGATGGAAAAGACATCAAAGTGCTTGCAGAATTCGGTGACTCTGAAACGCTGCGAGCAGGAGAGATGGCGATAGCCGTTGGCAACCCACTTGGACTCGGATTTTCACCAACCGTTACTCAAGGTATCATTTCTTCGCCAAAACGAACGATACCGGTTTCGCTGTCACGTGAAGGCACGGATTACGACTGGGAGATGGACGTTATCCAAACGGATGCGGCTATCAACCAAGGGAACAGCGGTGGACCGTTGGTGAATATCGAGGGCAGGGTAGTCGGAATCAATTCCATGAAGATATCGGATACGGGCGTGGAAGGATTAGGTTTTGCCATTCCTATTAATAGTGTGAAGCCGATTATTGAGAGCTTGATCAAGGATCATAAGGTGAAAAGACCGTTGATGGGTGTTTCGACGCAGGAACTGCAAGCTTTTAAAGGGACTGATGTATTAAAGCTGCCTGCAGATGTTAAGACTGGAGTTATCGTCTTCGATGTGTCAGGACCTGCCAAAGAAGCGGGCCTCAAAGCGCAGGATGTCATTGTTCAATTGGATGACCGCAAGATTGACAGTACAATCTCGCTGCGGAAATATTTGTACTATGAGAAGAAGATTGGCGATAAGGTCAACGTGGTGTATTACCGCAGCGGTAAGAAGTTGACGGCGGTGGTTACGTTGGTTGAAGCGATGGATAAGTGATAAAAGATGAGTAATGAATAATAAGTTGATGAGTGATAGTGATAGTGATAGTGATAAGTGATAAGTGATAAGTGAAGAGTGATAGTGATAAATGATGAATGATGAATGATAAGTGATATTTGAAGAGATATAGGATAAGCGTGGATAGAAAGAAACATTGCGGATGAGAGGTACTTGCATGCATGTAGTTTGTAAAGATCATGTGGAAATCGCGATTGATGAGTTTGTTGATGAGTATGAGGAGGCTCCAGACATTGTGGATCTGCAGAAGACCCACTTCGCTAGCTGGGAGCCACCGACGCACTGCGAGCATTGCAAGGAGTTAGCGCGATTTCTAGTTGTATGAGGGAGGCGGAGGCCTTCCTTTTTTGTTTGGGTTGGGAGGAAAGTAGAAATACCTTTAATGCATGAATTTGATTGGATGATATCCAATGATGTCTCACGACATCGGTGGTTGGGGTTAGTTCCATTGGATTTATACAGTGGAATGGGTGGAAAATAGCACAGAAGACTTGGTTTCGGAGCATTCTGTTGGATTAACTCCAATGAAAGCAGCAAACAAGGTGAATGAGCTCGATTTGATTGTATTTTATCCAATGTAGCAAATGAGGGGGAGATTGTCGGTTATGCATATACAGATATTAACCGTTGGGAAATTGAAGGAGCGCTATCTCGTGGACGGGATCGCGGAGTATGTGAAGCGCCTTGGGCCGTATGCCAAGGTGCAGATGATAGAGGTGCCGGATGAGAAGGCACCCGAGAACATGAGCCCTGCTGAGGAGCAGCAGGTGCGTGTGAAGGAGGGCGAGCGGCTGTTGGCCAAGCTCGCTGCAGACGTGTACGTCGTGGCGCTGGCCATCGACGGCGAAATGTGGACGAGCGAGCAGCTGGCAGGCTCGCTCGACAAGCTGGCCACCTACGGGCGGAGCCAGGTGGCCTTCGTGATCGGCGGCTCGCTGGGGCTATCGAGCGAGCTGCTGCGCCGTGCGGATATGCGGCTGTCTTTTGGCCGCATGACGCTGCCGCACCAGCTGATGCGGCTGGTGCTGGTGGAGCAGATTTATCGCGCGATGCGGATAAATCGGGGAGAGCCTTATCATAAATGATGCAAATTTTATTGGGGGAAGCAACGGGATTTATTATATCCCAAACGTGAACGTTTATATTGAATTATTTTTTGGTATAATATTTGGTAGATAAAGAAGATTATATTTCTGTTTAGAAAATAGTGAGAGAAAACGAGGGATGGAAATGTCGTATATCGTTGATTTTAAAAATGTATCTACGGTTGGTCTAGAGTCTTCACCTGTAGCAGAAGCGCTTGCTGGTTTACGTGCTAATGAAGCCCGTTACTTTATGAACAAATACGAGCATGAATTTACGGTTGTACCAGCTAGCGAAAGTCAGGAGAGCCTTGATTATGTGAACCGAATTTTGAAAGAACGTGATATTGCGTTTGCAGCCAAACCTTTAGAAACGTCGCGTTTTCAAGTGGAAAATATCCAATTTACCTACGTCTTTTATGAGGATGGTCTTGCGATCAATGTCATGTATACGGTTGATGACCCTAAGAAGCGGGCCGTTGGTTTTAAGCTTTCTGAGGGGATGGAGGTACCAGCGGAGTTAGAAGGGAAGTTTAAGTTTGCTAGGCAGAAGTCTAAACTAGCTGGTACAATTCGGGGCTCGTTTTTCGTAATTAAAGGACAATATTAAGTACGACTAAGCGATCAACTACTAAGGGCATCCCAAAGGGGTGCTCTTAAATTTCGTCTACTAATTTAATACAATTGTTTTCATCAGAAAAAAATATTACAATATACTTCGTCAGTGAAGTAACATAGGTTAGACGATAATCTTTCTAGCAACTAAGTATGTTTATTAAGAAGCATAATGATGTGGAGAGCGCTTACACATTAATCGGTAGATCTTCATCATTGTGGGCATTTCAGTTTGTCCAAAATAACAGCTAAGAGCAGCAGAGAGAAAGAGGGACTGAAGTGAAAAACAAAGAATTGAAGAGGGGTCTCGAAGCACGTCATATTCAGATGATTGCTTTGGGCGGTACAATCGGTGTTGGGCTATTTATGGGTTCCGCAAGTACCATAAAATGGACGGGGCCATCCGTTATGATTGCGTATGCAATTGTAGGGATTTTTATATTTTTTATCATGCGTGCAATGGGGGAAATGCAGTACGTAGAACCGAGCACAGGGTCATTTGCGACCTTTGGCTATAAGTACATTCATCCTTTGGCAGGTTATACGACGGCTTGGAGCAACTGGTTCCAGTGGGTCGTTGTCGGGATGGCGGAAATCATTGCTGTTGGGACATACATGAAGTACTGGTTTCCGGATTTACCTGCTTGGATACCAGGAATTATCGCAATGGTGATTCTCGGTGCAGCCAACCTTTTCTCTGTTAAATCATTCGGTGAATTTGAGTTTTGGTTTTCCATGATTAAAGTCGTAACCATTGTTTTGATGATTGTTGCAGGGATTGGTGTGATTTTCTTTGGGATTGGCAACGGAGGCAATGCTATCGGGTTATCTAATCTGTGGCGACATGGGGGCTTCTTTACCGGTGGTTGGTCAGGCTTTTTCTTTGCACTCTCGCTGGTGATTGGGGCTTATCAAGGCGTTGAACTTATCGGGATTACTGCGGGCGAGGCCAAAAACCCACAAAAAACGTTAATGAGTGCGACTCAAAGTATTATTTGGCGTATTTTGATCTTCTATATCGGTGCGATTTTTGTGATTGTAACAGTTTACCCTTGGAATCAATTACAGGCAATCGGCAGCCCATTCGTGGCAACGTTTGCGAAAATTGGAATTACCGCAGCCGCGGGGATCATTAACTTTGTCGTCATCACGTCTGCCATGTCAGGTTGTAATAGTGGGATTTATAGCGCAGGGCGCATGCTGTATACATTAGGAGTAAATGGACAGGCACCGAAAATATTTACGAAGCTATCTCATAACGGCGTGCCCTTGCTGGGAACGATTGGTGTGCTTGTGGGATTGGGCATTGGTGTGATTTTAAGCTATATTTCACCGGAAAATCTGTTTGTCCATGTGTATAGCGCCAGCGTACTTCCCGGTATGGTACCGTGGTTTGTTATTCTGATCAGTCAAATGAAATTCAGAAAAGTAAAGGCAGCTGAATTGGATAATCATCCGTTCAAAATGCCTCTCGCCCCAGTGACAAACTATGTAACCATTGCCTTTTTGCTTATGGTATTGGTCGGTATGTGGATTAATGATGATACACGCATCTCCCTTATTAGCGGGATTGTTTTCTTAGGTATTGTTGTGATTAGTTTTTACGTTTTCGGAGTTGGCAAGGCTGTTCCAGTGAGTGCTCAAACTGGTGACGAAATACGAACAGATTGATCAATAAGCGGATGCCCATAGACTGGACACTTAAAAAAAGTGTTTCGTCTATGGGTCTCTTTTTGTATACGGATGTAAGCAGCGAGGGGATGTCGGACTATCTCACTCCCGAAAAGGTCTCTGACGCACATTAAGTTGTGCTCTCAACCATACAGTTTTTTATCCGGATAGTCACCCTGTCTTATTTCTGAAGAAGGTACCAATTTTGCAAACCATTCCTTTGATTTCACAATCACAATGACAGCACCGAAACCCCATACCCATACTATACATTCGACTACCCACAACGGTAAAACTTTACCTTGATACAAGCCCGCAAAAAAATCGATTAGAGCATGAAGTATAACAGCATAAAGTAAATACACGGCCTTTCGTGTTCGAATCCCGTACAAAACAGTTAATGAAAGTGCAATTTGGATACATATCGCGGGGATGCGCTCGAACGCGCCCAACCAATATTCACTCTGCGGTGTATGGATCAATCGGTCTTTGAGGCCCTGGAAAAGAGTAATTTGCTCGGATGGTGTTTGGGTGCCAAAAGCTTGCTCGAAGGTTCCAGAGTTAATCATTGTTGCTAATGCGATTCCTAGTATGCCTGTACCTACGCCTATTATCAATACCTCAATACCGCCATGACCTATACCTACAGCAATGCCGTCTTTGCGCTCTTGACGCTTTTTTAATAGAAACGAGAAGCCAAGCCAACGTCCCACGTTTTCAAATATACCCGCGGCTAAACCGCCGTATATGGCTACCATCCACGGATTTTTTAGCCACTCTGCCGTTGTTTGGTTACCTGAAAACATATAGACATGCAGCACCTGCTCTAATAACTGCGAGAAAACGATGAAGATAAGGATTCCTACACCGACAGCACGGTAAGAAATCTTAAGCGTACTGCGGTAATAAATGAGCAGAGAGAAAGAAATTACAATTCCTAGAATAACCTGAATGATCATAGCCATGATTGAACCTTGACTCACCATTTGGCTTCACTCCTTATTCTTTTTGATCAAAGCAGTTGTTCGTTCATCATCTTGCGGCAGTTCCCTATTTAATGATATTACAATGATATCACATTTGGAAAATTATACAATTTCTTTTGAGGAAAACGAATACTAGAAAATAGTCCTCATGTTGAAGTACAAGCAATGGTTACATTCACTCCTGCATGCTCTAATACTTCCTGTGGCTGAAATAATTCGTCCTTATTAAACCGTTATAGGGGTATAATACGTAATGCTTGTCTATTCATACATTAATAAGTCAGGAGATACAACATGGATCTTTACACATCATTTTTATTGCTAAGTCTCACTTCATTTTTCACACTTATTAATCCACTTGCCATCATGCCAATCTTTATGTCGATGACAGCCGATCTGGAAGCTCAGAAGAAAGTCTATACCGCTCGTAAAGCCGTGATTGTTTCATTTTTTACATTACTTATTTTTTCAACTACAGGCGAATGGGTATTTCACTTTTTTAACATTTCAATTAACAGTTTAAAGATTGTCGGTGGGGTTATCTTCATTTTAATGGGACAGGATATGCTTCAGGCACGACTTGTTCGTACAAAGGTTGATAAAGCGGATGTCGATACATATGTAAATGATATTTCCATAACTCCGTTGGCTATTCCAATGATTTGTGGTCCTGGTGCAATTACGAATGGCATTGTTCTTATGGAATCTACGACAAATTTTATAGAAAAGATTATATTAATCGTTGTCATTGCGGTTGTACTGTTGCTTACATTCATTGTTCTTGTTCATTCAACGGCTATTTATCGATGGATTGGGCCAACAGGCAATAATGTGCTAATGCGTTTAATGGGGCTCATTGTTATGGTGATTGCCATTGAGTTTATGGTCAGTGGTGTTACGCCGATTATCCGGCAAATTTTGAAGATTTCGCCCTAGCGATGTCACGTGTTTTATGAAGCAGAATAACCCCCAATTAAGGGGGCTGAAGGTAGAATTATTATAATGATCCTGCTTCCCTTGCAGTATAAAAGAAGGGAAGATAGGACGATGGTTTACTCGTCTCTAATCCGCATTGTATCCACGCTCATGTCCCATGGATTGAGCGCTTGCTGGGCATGTGGGTAAGATTACCACATGTCCTTTTTTCAAGGCTCTTAAGGGAGGTTTTGTAATAGCAACGTCGAATGTTTGTGTAACTAACTCTGCAAAACCGAATGGCATATATCCAAATTAACGGAGGTGGCTTTACATGAAAGCGCTATTTATCGGAGGTACAGGGACGATCAGTTCAGCAATCACCAAGCAGTTGTTAGAAAAAGGATGCGAGCTTTATCTTCTAAATAGAGGCACAAGGAATGAGGACTTGCCAGCGGGCGTAAATATTATGAAAGCTGATATTAATGATGAAGACCAAGTATCGAAGCTTATTGAGAACCTGGAGTTTGATGTCGTTGCTGATTTCATAGCATTTGAACCGGCTCAGTTGGAAAGAGATTATCGCTTATTTAAGGGTAAAACGAAACAATTTATGTTTATAAGCTCTGCCTCTACCTACCAAACGCCGTTGTCCGACTATAGAATTACAGAGGGAACCCCTTTATCAAATCCCTATTGGGAGTATTCCAGAAATAAGATTGCGTGTGAAGAATATTTAATGAGAAAGTATCGTGAGAGTGGCTTTCCGATAACGATCGTAAGACCAAGTCACACTTATAGTGAACGTTCGATTCCACTTGGTGTACATGGAAGTAAGGGTAGCTGGCAGGTTGCTAAGCGAATGCTGGAGAACAAACCCGTGATCATTCATGGAGATGGTACTTCCCTGTGGACCATGACACACAATAGTGATTTTGCTAAAGGTTTTATTGGTTTAATGGGCAATATTCATGCGATTGGTGAGTCCGTTCATATTACTTCAGATGAGACGGTTACCTGGAATCAAATTTACGAGGTCATTGCTGATGCGCTTGGAGTAAAGCTCAAAGCTGTCCATGTTTCATCTGATTTTCTGGCTGCCTGCAGTAAGGAGGATTACAGGGGCGGGTTGCTAGGAGATAAGGCTAATTCGGTCGTATTTGATAATTCAAAGCTGAAACGACTTGTTCCTGAATTTGTTGCAAGCACGCGATTTGATCAAGGGATTAGGCAAACGATCGCCTATATTTTAGCCCATCCTGAACATCAAACAGAGGATAAGGAATTTGATAGTTGGTGCGACAAGGTAATCCATGCATTAGATGATGCTTTAAGGAAAATAACTGAATAGGTCATGCCAAAGGTAGGTATCAGCCATGTATTGGTTATTTTTAATCATTATGTTGATATGCGTTCTAATTTTTATGTTCATGTTTGCACGTAAGGCTAGAGATAAAATGGAGACAAGAAAAGTAGTTCAATTATCACTTAAACAAAAAAAGAATTCGGTGAATAAACAAACTTGTAGCTTTTGTCGAAAAAAAGCCAAGCGTCTTTATTTTTATTCATCAGAAAGCGGTCAGGTACTAGGCGTATGTGATCAATGTAAACCACAAGCGGAGCGACGAGCTTTGATGAGAATATAATCAAATCTGAAGGCATTCGTTGGTGAAAATGAAGTAGTCAAAGAACAGGTCGGGAGAGTTTTTTCCTGGCCTGTTCTTTTATGTTCCTTTCATAAAGTTAGAATTATTCAAGCAGGGAATAGAAGGAAACTAGGCGAATATAATAGTCGAATATAATTGAATATTGTCGTTTTCTGAGACAAATAAGGAGATTTAAATATTCATGATGGAGACACTCTCAAACACCTATGACTTCCCCTTAGTCCTTCTTTCTATAATTATCGCAATAATTGCTTCGTTTGCTGCATTGGATCTAGGAATCCGTATACATAAAGCAAAAGGCAATGCACGTTACATATGGTTATCTGGCGGAGCCTTTGCTATGGGGATGGGCATTTGGTCTATGCATTTTATAGCTATGCTTGCGTTCCATTTGTCTATTCCGGTTACCTACAATGTAACGTTGGTCATTGTTTCGATTATTCCTGCAATTTTATCGTCGGGGCTAGCACTATATATTATAAGCCAACCTTCTTTGAGCAAATTCCAAGTTATCACGGGTGCCCTTTTCATTGGGACTGGAATTGTTTCTATGCATTATATCGGTATGGAAGCCATGGTTATGGAAGCAGCAATTACGTATAATCGTTTTCTATGGGCTCTTTCAGCCATCATCGCTATTGTCGTATCATTAGTAGCGTTGCTTCTACTATTTTTGGCGAAAGAAAACTCGAATAAACCGGGTTTTGGGTGGAGAAAAGCAAGAAGTGCCCTCATTATGGGGGTAGCTATATCGGGTATGCATTTCACGGGGATGTCGGCAGCATCGTTCAAACACGATCATCAACATATCAGCATGTCGGGATCATCGTTCGATAATACCCTTCTAGCGTATTCGATTGGAATTGGTATGCTGATCATTTTGGGATTGGTGTTTATCAGTACTTTTGTTGAAAATCGGTTTGAGTCGCAATCTTTAGGTTCAGAAAGAAAATTCCGTTCCGTGATCGAGTCCGCTAACGATGCCATTATTTTAGCCGACAGCAAGGGTATCATTATTTCATGGAACACCGGAGCCCAGCTCATTTTTGGGTATCAAGAAAAAGATGTTTTAGGTAAAATGCTACAAATCATAATACCTGAACGATACAGAGAAGCTCATAAAAAAGGAATGGAACGTTACCTTTCCACAGGTAAACCTCACGTTATTGGGAAAACCGTCGAATTACAAGGGCTGAGAGAAGACGGAAGTGAATTTCCAATCGAACTTTCTATTGCTGATTGGGTAGAGGATGGAAACACCTACTTCAGCAGCATCATTCGAGATATTACGGAACGCAAAAAAGCCGAAGAGAAAATCAACCAAATGGTATATCTTGATTCTTTGACGGGACTACCGAATCGACGCTTACTCAATGATCGCCTCACGCAAGCGTTGGATCAGGCAAGTGAAAATAAACAGATCATAGGGATTATGTTTATCGATTTGGATCGATTCAAATATATCAACGACACATTAGGACATGCCATGGGTGATCGTTTATTGATTGAGGTTGCCAAGCGACTTCGAGACTGTATGGGTAAAATGGATACCGTTTCACGCCAAGGTGGAGATGAGTTCATTGTGCTTCTCCCCAATACAACTTCTGATGAGATTACGAAAAAAGCCCAAAATATAGTCAACTTATTCACGCGATCGGTTGTGTTAAGCGATCACGAGATGTTTGTAACCCCATCGATTGGGATCAGTTTGTATCCATCCGATGGCAGGGATATAGAGACCTTGATCAAGAACGCGGATACAGCGATGTACCGCGTAAAAGAGCAAGGTAAAAACAATTTCCAGTTTTATACACCCGATATGAATGAAGCGGTATCTCAAAAAATGAAGCTAGAGATGGGACTCCGCAAAGGTTTGGAACGCGGTGAGTTTAAAGTTTATTATCAACCGCAGATTGATGTCATTTCTGGTAAGGTAATTGGTGTAGAAGCTTTGATCCGCTGGCAGCATCCGGAGTGGGGAAATATCCCTCCCGATGAGTTTATCCCTTTAGCGGAGGAAACTGGATTAATCATTCCAATAGGCGAATGGGTGCTTTATGAGGCATGCCACCAGAATAAAATTTGGCAAAATGCAGGTTATCCTCCTTTACGCATCGCTGTAAATATTTCTTCCCGTCAATTTCAGCAAAATAATTTAGTTGAGATCGTCAGTAAAACTTTAAAAGAAACGGAACTTGACCCTCAATATCTTGAGCTTGAACTAACAGAAAGCATCATCCAAGATTCGAAGTATGCAATTACGACAATGCAAAAACTAAAAGCCATGGGTATTCATCTATCCATTGACGATTTTGGAACAGGCTATTCCTCTTTAAGCTATTTGAAGCTTTTCCCCATCGACAGCTTAAAAATCGATCGCTCTTTTACAAGTAATATTTTTGAGGATTCAAAGGATGCGGCACTTGTTCATACCATTATCGATATGGCGCACAATCTGGATTTAAAAGTGATTGCGGAGGGTGTTGAAACGCAGGAGCAGTTACATTTCCTTAGGCAGAGACAATGTAACGAGGCACAAGGATACTTTTTTAGCCGACCTGTATCCGGTGAAGAACTATCCATATTCCTAAAGAAGCATTCGTCATCATAGAACAAATAGTGTGGTGAACATTTGAGAAGGTGACACTCGAACAAAAAGACTGGACAAGTATATACTTATCCAGTCTTTTTGTTTATGCCGTACTCGTTATTTTTTAACCAGATCCTCAATGGAAGTAAGGTTCATATATTTCGGTACGACTAGACCGAGCTTGGTTCCAATCAGATTGGGTCCCAAGTCCTCGAATTTACCTTTAAACTTCTCATAATAGTCTTTATGCGTGGTTGGCAGCCAAGCTGCCACCATGGCGTCCGCGTCCCCGCTAGCGATACCCGCCCACATGGGTCCTGCCTCCACCTGAAGCATATCTACTTGGTATCCCAACTTGCTCTCCAGTACGTATTTAACCACATTTGTACTCGCAATTTCGGAGTCCCATGCTACATAGGCAAGTTTTAACTTCTTCCCTTCCACTTTTGGAATACCGTTAATCCATGCATTCACTTTATCCGGGTTAGTCTCCACCCACTGCGAAGCGGATTCCTCCGGTTTCTGGCCGTCTTTGATTTTCGCCATCACCTGCTCCATATCAGCAGATTTCCACTGAAAATTATCGAGGAATTGGTAGGCCGAAGGCTGATCGGTTTGCAAATGGAGACGTACAATTGAGTGAATCTCTTCATCTCCGCCGAATACGTTCTTCGGATCAGCCAAATATTTTAGATCGTACTTAGAGAACATCCAGTGAGGTGTCCAGCCGGTCACAATGATGGGCTTGCCTTCCTTATAAGCTCTATCAAGGGCAGCTGTCATAGCCGTACTAGATCCTTCAATTAGCTTCCAAGAGGTAAGATTATAGGCCTTAAGCGCTTTTTCAGAAGCATTCATTAAGCCGGAACCGGGGTCAATGCCAATAATGCTGTAACCCACCTGGTCTCCGACAAAAGCACTTGTCGAAACAGGGGCCTTCTTCCCAATCGCTATAAAGACAACAACGATGCAGAAAGCGGCTATGGCTGCGATTATTATTGGCTTTTTAAGTGCGAAAGACTTGTTCCCTCTTCTTTTCTTTCCAATAACGCTCTGTGTCAGTCGATCCAGCAAGATCGCCAAAACGACAACAGCAAGTCCAGCCTCAAACCCTTGTCCCGTCTTCAATTGCGTCACTGCCCGGTATACGTCTGATCCGACGCCCTGCGCTCCGATCATTGAAGCAATAACCACCATCGACAAAGACAGCATGATGGTCTGGTTAATCCCAGCTAATATAGTCGGCAATGCCAGTGGAAATTGAACTTTAAAAAGCTTCTGAGCCGGGGTTGACCCGAATGCATCCGCAGCTTCCACTAAATCGGCAGGTACCTGCAGAATACCGAGGTTCGTTAAACGAATGGTCGGCGGGATAGAGAAAATAACCGATGCAATAACGCCTGGAACCACACCAAGACCGAAAAAAGTAACCGCTGGGATGAGGTAAACAAACGCCGGCATCGTCTGCATAAAATCCAGCACCGGGGTCAGTGTACTCCTCACAGAGCGGTTTCTGGCACACCAGATTCCGAGCGGCAGCCCAAGAATGATGGAAATAAGGGCAGAGGTTAAAACCAAAGCCAATGTGTCCATCGTGGGGTCCCAGTATCCGAGATTCAGGATTAGCAGCAATCCAAGCACAGTAAATAGCGCCAGCCGCCACTTGCCGAAATAATAAGCAAGGAGCGTTAGCAGTACGATAACAACAATAGCGGGAAAGGCATGAAATAGGAAAGTAAATCCACCTACGATCCCACTAATAATGGAAGAGAAGAAGTCGAAGAGGAATGCTAAGTTAGTATTCAACCAACGGATGAAGGATTCCACCCAGCGGTCCAAAGGAATTTTAGGCATCATTAGGGGTTCACCTTCTTGTCAGTAGTATCCTGGGTGCCGGCAATGGCAGCTAGAACGGCGCCGCGAACAATAATGCCTAATAAACGTCCCTTTTCATCGACCACAGTAACTGGAATTTTGGCAGTACTAATAAGCTCGAAGCATTCATTCAAATGAATCTCAGGCGGGACGGTAGGCACATCACGAATAACGATATCCCCAATCGTTTTACCACCTTGAACAGCCATAGCGGCATCTTCTGCCGTAATGGCGCCAATGAGCCGTTTTGCTTTGTCCACAACGTACAGGTTCGATATTCCACTATCCTGCATTAACTGCAAAGCAACCCTTGGTCCGCGTTCCAGAGTGATTGTTTCTGGCCTGCGCATCACGTATGCAGCCGTTAATACTTTGGACAGATCGACATCCTCTACGAATCGCTGCACATACTTGTTCGCAGGATTCATTAATATTTCTTCCGGAGTTCCAATTTGGACAATAGAACCATCCCTCATCAGAGCGATCCTGTCACCGATTCGCAAGGCTTCATCCAAATCATGCGTAATGAAAATAATTGTTTTTTTCATTTTATCCTGAAGCTCCAGCAGTTCATCCTGCATATCCTTACGAATTAAAGGATCCAATGCGCTGAATGCCTCATCCATAAGAAGGACATCTGGATCATTCGCTAAAGCGCGCGCAAGTCCAACCCGCTGCTGCATGCCTCCGCTCAGTTGATCTGGACTGCTGTCCTCTAATCCTTTTAAACCAACAAGCTCCAGTGATTCTAGCGCCTTTTGCCGATTGGCCTGCTTGGAGCCGCCTTGAATCTCCAACCCAAACTCCACATTCTCAATGATCGTTTTGTGCGGGAACAACGCGAATTTCTGGAAAACCATGCTGATCTTTCTTCGCCTGACTTGACGAAGCTGTTCATGGTTCATCGACACAATATTCTCGCCATCAATGAGAATCGTTCCAGAGGTGGGCTCAATAAGACGATTCAATAAACGGACGAGCGTAGATTTACCGCTTCCTGACAATCCCATAATGACGAAGATTTCGCCCGCCTGAATGGTGAAATTAACCTTGTTGACACCAATGGTATGCTTCGTTTCTTCGTATATTTTCTTTTTGGACCATCCTTTATCAAGAAGGAAGAGAGCCTTCTGAGGATCTTGTCCGAATACCTTCGTCAAATTATTGACTTCAACAATGTGCATGGTTACCTCCTGTTGTTTAGTTGAAATCAGACTACCTTAAATCAGAAATTTCCTCTCCGATCAAAAAAGCCGTAGTAATAATATAAACATAAAGACAGGAATTGAAACACGAGGTCCTAAAAGGGAGAAGAAGTGCGATGGTATTTGATGTCGGGATTCTTGGAAAGGCGAAACAGGCGAGTTGTGTGCAAGTGTGGTGGGAATCTTTGATAAGCGAAGAATAACAGGGGTATTAATACTCACAGATGTGAGGTGGACTGGCGAAACGGAGCTCTAAATATTTAAGGGGCTTCCCTAAGTGTTTAAAACTTAAAAGGCGGCCCCATGAAGTGTTAAGTTGATGTTTGTTGGGAACCGGGTGGAATGTAAAACGGCGGTATTTTAATCCACCCGCGTTTCATCATTAATTGTTTTAATTTTGCCCCCAACATCACTTTTTCCGCTTGGAATTGAAGAAACATTAAGCCGAAATCGGTCCGAATCGATTCTGCATTGGCACCTGCGGCACGGAGAATCAAACTAACGATTTTAAAAGATAATTCGTTGGCAAGTACTTCATCCGTCAATTTAACGCCAAGCGGAATACTATTAGGATCTGATCGAGGCATATCTTCATGAGCAGGCGGTAAAGTTATTCCTTCCTTGAGCATGAAATCATAGAGACGTTCCCGTTGATTGTTATTGAGCTCCAAATCTTCCTTAAGTATGGCTTTCAGATCCTCATCACTCGTGGTATTTATACCCGCTTGAACAGTTACTTTGGCTACTTCAAGGCCTGCTAAGTAAATCCAACAAGCCATCACCTCTCCTACATGAAGAGGTTGGGGTTTTTCTTCATCTGTTAAAGATTTAATTGTAGTCATTGCTGCTTCCAATATGCCAACCATGATAATTCCTCCTGATATTGTCATTTATTTGGATATTGTTTACTTGGCAGTCTTTTTTATTCATACTAAAGTTGTGCCGCCAATCAGAAGGAGAGACAGATATGCAAACCATTATGATAGTAGAAGACGATCCTAAAATTGCTGAACTCTTGAAGTCTTACATAAAAAAATACGGCTATAACGTAACATCCGTAGCTGATTTTGATCACGTAATGGAGGATTTTCATAAAAACAGGCCGGATCTTGTGCTTCTCGATATCAATCTACCCAGCTATGATGGGTATTATTGGTGTCGGCAGATTCGTACGCAATCGATATGTCCTGTCCTATTTATATCAGCGCGAACAGGTGAAATGGATCAGGTCATGGCGCTGGAAAATGGCGGAGATGACTTTATTACGAAGCCGTTTCATTCGGAAATTGTGTTAGCGAAAATTCGCAGTCATCTTCGGCGTGCTTACGGGGAATATGCGGTTAAGGTTGGTGAGCGGGTATTGGAAAGAGATGGACTTAAGCTTTATCCAGAAAGGCTGGAATTCCTATTCGGTACAAAGGCTGCTTCCCTCACGAAAAAAGAAGCCGACATTATCGAATGCCTGATGGAGCGCTATCCACGCGTATCTGGCCGTGAAGATTTACTTGAGAAACTATGGGACGATCAATCGTATGTAGATGAAAATACACTCAATGTAAACATTACTCGTGTCAGGAAAAAGTTCCATGAGTTAGGCATAGAAGATGCGGTGGAAACGGTAAGGGGCGCCGGATATCGTCTGAACGTTACATGGACGAAGGCGGGAGATCAATGAAGTTATTTATCAAAGAGCATTCTCTATTGCTGGTCTTGCAGATTATTCAATTTATCACGATTCTAGGCATTTACTGGCTCGATGGATATCGCAATATGGCGCCGGCTCTTTATGCCATTTTCCTCGGATTTTTCTTTCTTGGCTGTTATCTGTTCTACCATTACTATAGCCGCCGCAGTTTCTATCAGCGCCTCAGCAACCCGCTTGAGTCATTGGATGATTCCTTCCAGAAAACGGAGCAAACCCCTGTGTCGGAAGCTTTTAATAAGCTGTTGAGAAATCAGTATAAGCATTACCAGCAACAAATCAAAACGGCAGAACATCGACAGGAAGAGCATCTGAAGTTTATGGACCAATGGGTACACCAGATGAAAACACCTCTGTCCGTCATCGAACTCACCGCACGAAATTTGGATGAACCGGATTCTTCTTATATTCGCGAAGAGACGGAACGAATGAAGACAGGGTTAAATACGATTCTGTATATGGCGCGCCTTCGAACCATTGAGCAGGATTTTCATGTCAAACCTGTCATTCTGTCCAAAATCGTGAATGAAGTGAATCAGGAAAATAAACGATTCTATATCCGTAATCAGGTGTATCCTCAACTGCAGGAGATGAAGGAAGGAATCGTCGTAGAGACGGATGAAAAATGGCTGTTTTTTATGCTCTCACAACTAGTCAATAATGCGGTGAAGTATTCAGCAGGGAAAAGCAAGAAACTAATCATTTCCCTGTACGAGAAAGATAAAGAAGCGATATTAGAGGTAACTGACTTCGGAGTAGGCATCCCGGATACCGATAAAACCCGTATTTTCAACCCTTTTTATACAGGGGAAAATGGGCGTAAATTCAGAGAATCAACGGGAATGGGGCTTTATTTAACGAAAGAAGCAGCCGAACATCTTGGGCACCGGATAGAACTTGATACGAAAGTTTCTGAAGGTACGACATTTCGAATTATTTTCGTGTCATCGCAAAACCTTACAACCGTGTAAGGAAAGTGAAAGATGAATCAATAGTTGAACTCGATCGATAGCGGTACACTAATCACAGATCGAATGATGATTATTTGAAAGGAGCTTTCATGATGCTGAAAGTGAAACAAGCAAGTAAAATTTATGAGGGGAAGATCGCCTACCGCGCTTTATCGGATATCGATTTGACCATTGAATCAGGTGAATTTGTTGGAATTATGGGTCCGTCTGGAAGCGGAAAAACAACCTTGCTCAATATGATCGCAACCATTGATGAACCGACAACTGGCGAAATCCTAATCGCTGGCCATAATCCGCATCATCTAAGCAAAAACGACTTAGCTAAATTCCGCCGGCGTGAGCTGGGATTTGTGTTTCAAGACTTTAATCTCCTACATACGTTAACCGTTGAAGAAAACATTGTCCTACCTTTGACGTTGGACGGTCAAAAAGTCAGCGAGATGAAGCAAAAGGCAAATGAAATTGCCAAGAAACTTGGGATTACCGAAATTATGAAAAAACGTACGTATGAGATATCTGGCGGGCAGGCGCAGAGGGCGGCAGTTGCCAGGGCGATGATTCATACACCTAAGCTATTGCTTGCAGATGAACCGACAGGAAATCTGGATTCAAAGGCATCTAAAGATGTTATGGAAATGCTTGAATCCATCAATCAAACCGAACAGACAACGATGATGCTCGTAACGCATGACCCTCAAGCAGCCAGTTATTGCAACAGAGTCGTCTTCATCCGAGATGGAAAGTTTTATTCCGAAATTCATCGCGGTGATAATCGTCAGGTTTTCTTCCAGAAGATTATCGATACACTCTCTTTATTGGGAGGTAACGCAAATGACCTTTCGTCAATTCGCGTTTAATAACGTCACTCGCAATAAGAGGCTATATGCGGCTTATTTTTTGAGCAGTATGTTCATGGTGATGGTATTTTTCACTTTTGCCATCTTTGCTTTCCATCCGGCGCTGAACGGAGAAGCGGTGAATTCCAAAGCAACCTTTGGTCTTAATGTGGCTTCAGGCATCATTTATGTCTTTTCTTTTTTCTTCGTTATGTATTCGATGAGCTCTTTTTTGCAGTCTCGCAAGAAAGAATTTGGGCTATTGATGATGCTAGGCATGTCCACAAGACAAATCCGTTCGATGGTATTTTGTGAAAACATGCTAATCGGATTTTTCGCAACAATAGGGGGCATAGCTCTTGGATTAGTCTTTGCAAAAGGAATTCTACTAACAGCTGAAAACGTTCTGATTATCGGAACTGAGCTGAATTTCTATATGCCATTGAAGGCAATGATCATGTCGTTTGTATCTTTCACTACTTTGTTTCTGTTCATTTCATTTGTTGTCTCTTATGTTCTGCGCAGCGGAAAGTTAATCAACCTGATTAAAGGAGATAAGAAGTCCAAAGGAGAACCAAGGGCCTCTGTTTTTTTAACCATAACAGCCATTGTATTGCTCGGGATTGGTTACTTCTTTGCTTTGATCGCGAAAGGATCCCTTGTTTTCATGGTCATGCTGCCAGTTATTATTGTGGTGATCATAGGCACCTATCTATTGTTTACCCAATTAAGTGTTTATGTGATTCGCAGTCTAAAGAACAGGGAGTCCATCTTCTGGCGGAGAACAAATATGCTTCTTCTTGCTGATCTTTCGTTTCGAATGAAGGATAATGCGCGGACATTTTTCATGGTTGCCATCATTTCGACCGTAGCATTCAGCGCCATTGGGTCACTTTATGGATTTCAATCGTTAACTACAGGTTCAACGAAATCACAAAATCCCTACACATTAACCTATACGGCAGACAAGGACAAAAGTAAGGATAAAGAAGAGAAGGATATTGCATTAATCGATGAACAGTTAGGCAGCAAGCAAATCGAGACCGTGAAGGCTCAAGCCATACTCAGTTACTTTCGAGTAAATGATCAAAAGACGACTACATTGATCACCAAGCAGTCAGATTATAATCGCTTTGCCAGCTTAATTGGAGTGGGTAAAATCAACCTACAAGACGGACAGTCGGCAGTCGTTCATTTTGAAAGAATGGGGAATAACCGAGATGATAAACAGCTGAAGCAACCTATTAAGCTTCAATCAGGTATAACCTTGCAGCCTAATGTCATCGTTAGTTCAAGAGTATTTACGGAAATGTATGATTATTATATCGTCAAAGATGATGCCTATGAGCAGCTTCCAGAATCTATTGAACAAAGAAGGTTTCATGTATGGCAGGCGAAAGGGAACCAGGAGCAGGCCGTTATTCAAGCAGGCGAAATTTTAACGAAACAGGTCGGAAGGCATGCGCTGTCTGCTGTTGATTACGAAGTATATGATTTAAATAGAACCTATGGACCGGTGCTGTTCATTGGATTGTTTATCGGAATTGTCTTTTTCGTTTCGGCTGGAAGCTTTCTATATTTCCGCCTCTATACGGATTTAGATGAAGATAAACAAAAATTTAAAGCCATAGCTAAAATGGGTTTGACTGAAACCGAATTGAAAAAAGTGCTTAACAGGCAAACAGCGATTCTTTTCTTCGCACCGATTGTAGTAGCGCTTGTCCACGGGGCTGTGGCACTTACGGCATTATCTCATATGTTTAGTTATAATTTGTTTAAAGAGTCCGCCATTGTACTATGCATCTTTGCCTCTATACAAGTTGTCTACTTTTTCATCGTTCGCTTTTTCTACACGAAACAAATTAAACTGGCCATTTAAAATTTAGCCGTCATTTGCGTGTGAGGTAAACAGCAGCATGAATGACGGCTAAACTTTTTTTCAAAAGAGGGGTCATGTATGCTAGTATAAAGCATTAGAATTTAAGTTCATGGGCAGATAAATTCAGACTTCCCTCAAGTAGGTGCGAATCGAAAGATGCAGAATTTAGTCAAAAACGAAAGATTGCAAATGATCGTAATCGCTATCGCTACGGCCACCGGCGCACAATTCAAGATAAATCCCTTTAGCAACGATTATTTTCGCATTGGACTTGGTGTGAGTATCTTTTTGTTTTTTTTACTGCTTATGCCGCATCTACCTTATGTAAAAACGGGTATCCTAACGGGGATCCTTAGCATGATCGTTCAATCTGGAGATTGGATCACTCATGTTCATTCCTATACGATCCTGGAGAGCTTACAGAATAATGCAGCAGCCGGTTGTTACTATGTTGTATTTGCATTTGGAATGAGCAAGCTTCGAAATAGATTGAACGAACTTCACCCCCTCATGTTAGGTGGATATATCACATTAATTGACTTCGTTTCTAATGAAACGGAGTTATTATTGCGTGGGGTATTCCTCGGTACGAATACCTTTTATTTTAAAGAATGGTTCCTTATAATGGTCATAGCCGTCGTGCGCAGTTATTTTGTAATCGGTCTGTACAACAGCATTGTTATTAGTCAGATGCGGTTTCTACACGCGGAGCAGGAAAAACGGATGGAGCAGATGCTGAACATCAACTCTGGTTTGTATGGAGAAGCCTTTTATTTGAAAAAAGCCATGGATACCATAGAGGGGATTACCGCGGATAGCTATGACCTCTATCGGAAATTAAATGAGGATAATCTCAAAGGCTATAGTCAGCGTACATTAGGCATTGCCCAACAAATCCATGAAGTAAAGAAGGATTCCCAACGTATTCTGGCAGGTTTACTGAAATTATTCGATAGTGAAGTTGTCGTTCACATGAGTCTTTCGGAGATCATGCACTTTGTCGTAAAGGGAAACCAAGAATATAGTGAAATGCTAAAGAAAAAGATTATCATTGAAAAAGAGCTGGAGTTTAATCAGAACACAACGCACTATGTACCTTTGCTTACGATCTTGAATAACTTAGTTGCCAATGCGGTAGAAGCTATAGTGAAAAATGGAAGTATACATATTCGGGTCTTTGAAAAAGAAGACGACGTCTATTTTATCGTCATAGATTCCGGAAAAGGAATTCCTGACCATAAGAAGGAACTTATTTTCGAACCTGGTTACACGACCAAGTACAATGAAGAAGGGATAGCAGCAACCGGAATCGGTCTTTCTCATGTACGCGATATTGTTCATTCCTTTGGGGGGAGTATCGCAGTAACATCATCGGAGAAAGCAAGCGGTACTCAGTTTGTTGTTCGTCTCCCACTAACAAGTCTAATTAAAGAGGGTAGAGTCGATGGCACTTTCAATTATGATCGTTGATGATGATGTCGTTTGCAGAAGTATGCTGCAAGATATTATTGATGAATGCGGCATTGGCGAGGTGATGGGGACGGCGGAAGGTGGAATTGAGGGGGCTCGAATGATCCTTAAATCGAAACCGGATGTCGTGTTGATTGATCTGTTGATGCCTGATCAGGATGGTATTGAGACAATCACGCAATTAAAAAACAGCGGGTATGACGGAAAATTTATTATGATTTCACAAATTGAAAATAAGGACATGGTAGGGGAAGCTTATCAAAAAGGAATCGAGTTCTTTATTCATAAGCCGATTAATCGCGTGGAAGTAGAGCACGTACTGAGCAAAGTTAATGAGCAGTGGAAATATGAGCGGTATGTTTCTGAGATCAAGCAATCTTTAGCCAAATTAGATATCGCTGGACCATCCTCTCCCCGCAAAGAGCGAAAAGTTCGTGATGTGGTGAAGACGATTCTAATGGATTTGGGAATCATCGGTGAAATTGGCAGTAAAGACATTATAGCCTTAATGGAGAATGCCATCGAACATAGAGAAGCAACGAGTTTCCCTCCTTTAAAAGAATTGTACGAGTCTGTCGCCCACACCTATAAACAAGACCAGAAAGATATTGAGAAGGAAAGTAAGGCGATTGAACAACGCATTCGACGGACGATCATGGCTGCTTTGAATAATATGGCTTCCATTGGTTTAACCGATTATAGTAATCCTAAGTTCGAGTATTATGCGCCGCTGTACTTTGATTTTCAGGATATTCGCATGAGGATGAAAGTCATGGACGAAGATCTGCAGCCCGATAAAGGAAAAGTAAACATCAAAAAGTTTTTACAGGTTTTTTATATGGAGACCCTAGAAAAATTAAATAGTTGAGTAAGGAATTCAACCTCTCAAGTCTGGAGATAGTAAGGACTGGAGGTTTGGATTCCTTTTTTTATTTCGTTGTGATATATCATCACATGAAATAGATACCCATACGAAATGTAATCGGATACAAAATTTTCTAATGAAATTACTAGTCGCGGATGTAAACTATATTTTCATGTCATGTAATTGTTTTTGTAGGATTCTGTATGTTGCTGTAGAGCGGGAAGTAGTATGTAATTACAAAGTGATCAAATTAATCGATCTCAAATTTAATAGAAGAAAAGGGGTTCTTACATGAAAAAAGGTTTATCAGTAGTACTTGGAACGGTTATAGCTTTAACACTTAGTGCTTGTGGAAATGGTGCAACTACGGATAATAAGTCTACGCAGACTACACAACCTGCACAAACAGCAGCAGCAGTTAAGAAATACACGTTCGGTACGGATGCGACGTATCCCCCTTTCGAGTTTCAAAAAGATGGCAAGTACATTGGAATAGATATTGATTTAATCAACGCAATTGCCAAAGAAGAGGGATTTGAAGTTGAATTAAAACCTATGAATTTTAAAGGAATTATACCTGCTATTACATCCAAACAATTGGATGGCGCTATTGCCGGCATCAGTATTACGGACGAACGTAAACAGGTTGTTGCCCTTTCGGATCCGTATTACACAGCCGGACTTTCGCTAATCGTCCGAGAAGATAATACAACAATCAAAACGCCTGAAGACTTGAAGGGGAAAGTCATTGCCATTAAAAAAGGTACTTCCGGAGCAAAACAAGCAGATGAATATGGTAAAAAATATGGCGCTACAGTGAAGTATTTCGATGATAGTCCGGCCATGTATCAAGAAGTCGCCAATAAAAACGCCGATGTAACGATTGAAGACTTTCCGGTGATCTCGTATAAGATTGCAGTTGATCCGAATTCCAAGCTGAAAATTGTTGGGGATCGTTTGAACGGCGATAACTATGGTATTGCGGTGAGTAAGGAAAACGAAGAATTGATGAAAAAAATTAATGATGGAATCAAAAAGGTAAAAGCTAACGGAAAATACGATGAAATTATCAGCACTTATATGGGAAAATCCACTAAATAGATAACACAAGCGCTAACCTTTTGTCACCCAATGTTCGATGGGCCTCAGAAGGTTAGCGTCATTATGAATTCCATTAAAAAGGAAGGGTTGGGATCCGGTGACTTCCTCGTTGCAGGTTATTTTAGATGCACTACCCATGCTGCTGAAAGGCGCTTTAATTACCTTTAAAATTGTTATCATCTCTTTACCGATCGCTTTTCTTATTGGTTTAATTACGGGTTTGATGAATGTTTCTTCTAGTAAAATTCTTCGGGGTATTGCTTCTTCTTATGTTGATATCATTCGGGGAACACCACTGTTAGTTCAGGTCTTCTTTGAGTATTTTGGTATACCCGCTTTCTTTGATATTCGGATACCGGCAGAGACTGCAGGTATTATTGCCATTAGCTTAAATGCTGGTGCTTATATAGCTGAGATTTTCCGTGGGGGCATTAACTCAATTAACAAGGGACAGATGGAAGCGGCACGCTCGTTGGGGCTTAGTAAATGGCTAACGATGCGATTGGTCATTTTACCACAAGCCATTCGCCGGATGATACCTGCTTTCGTCAATCAATTCATTGTAAGTATTAAGGATACTTCCCTTTTGTCCGTCATCGGAATTAGTGAGTTGACACAGAGCGGGGAGATTATTATCTCTGCCAACTATCGTGCTTTTGAGATCTGGGGAGTTGTAGGTGTCATTTACTTTATTATCATCTATGCTTTATCCCGCTTAGCTCGCGTATTTGAGAGGAGGTATGCTTCCAAATGATCGTCGTACAAAACTTGAAAAAGAAATTCGGTACGAACGAAGTGCTGAAAGATATTTCAACTACGATCCAAGAGAAAGAAGTGGTTTGCGTGATTGGACCCTCTGGATCAGGAAAGAGTACATTCCTGCGTTGTCTGAATCTTCTTGAGGATGTGACGTCTGGAAAAGTTGTGATCGGTGATGTCGAAGTGACTTCACCTAACACGAATATCGATCATTTACGCCAAAATGTAGGTATGGTTTTTCAGCTCTTTAACTTATTTCCGCATCTGACCGTATTGGAAAATATCATGCTGGCCCCTAAGCACATCAAAAAGGCAGATAAGCAGCAAAATGAACAAAAAGCCATGCAACTGCTGAACAAAGTCGGCTTAGCCGGGAAGCGGGATGCGTACCCTGATCAGTTGTCTGGCGGACAACAGCAGCGTGTAGCTATTGCCCGTGCGCTGGCTATGAATCCGCGTGTGATGTTATTCGATGAACCGACTTCGGCCTTAGACCCCGAGATGGTCGGTGAGGTGCTGCAAGTGATGAAGGATTTAGCCCATGAAGGAATCACCATGATCGTCGTAACGCATGAAATGGGCTTCGCGCGCGAGGTGGCAGATCGTGTCATCTTCATGGATGGAGGGTATATCGTAGAAGAAGGATCACCTTCCGAACTATTCGATTCCCCCAAACACGAACGTACCCAAGCATTTCTTAGCAAAATCCTATAATTGGATCTATAATAAGGTTATATAAACTCACCTCTAGCAGGTCGCTCTTTTTTGAACGAACTTGATAGAGGTTTTCTATATTTGAAACTGGATACCATGCGAAAGGAACATTTCTATGAAAAAGATACTTTTGTTAGCTACGGGTGGGACCATTGCATCTGTAGTTGGTGAAGATGGATTGACCCCGGGGATGACGGCCGACGAACTGATAAGCTATCTGCCGGCACATAATCACCTGTATCAGGTAGACAGTAGCGTTCTGATGGAAATTGACAGCACGAACATGCAGCCTGAATTTTGGGTCCGCATCGCGGAAGCCGTATATAAGAATTATGAGGATTATGACGGATTTGTGATCACGCATGGAACGGATACGATGAGTTATACATCAGCCGCGCTTTCCTATATGCTGCAAAATATGAGTAAGCCGGTTGTTATTACAGGTTCTCAGGTTCCTATCCACAACAACCACACTGATGCCATCCAAAACATGCGTAACGCTGCCCAGTTTGCCTGTGAAGACATTGGCGGTGTATTTATAGTTTTTGATGGCAAGGTGATTAACGGGACAAGAGCCGTGAAAGTGAGAACCCGCAGTTACGATGCCTTTGAAAGCATTAATCATCCGTATGTGGCGTACTTTGAAGGCGATGAAATCAAGTACACTTCGTCTGGTATACCTGTACACAATAAAGAGATAGAGCTGGACATAGCGCTATGTCCCGATGTTTTTTTGTTAAAGCTGCATCCAGGTACGAAGCCTGAGCTTTTCGACTATTTGAAACAACACTATAGAGGTGTAATTATTGAAGGCTTTGGTTTAGGAGGGGTGCCTACCCAAGGTCGCAACCTTCTTCCAAAAATCATTGAGCTTATAGAAGCTGGAGTCGCTGTTGTCATTACAACACAATGTCTGGAAGAAGGCGGCGATTTGACGCTTTATGAAGTTGGGCGAAGAGTAGGCAGAGAACAGATTATTTCGTCGAAGGATATGAATAAAGAAGCGATCGTTCCGAAATTGATGTGGGCATTAGGCAAAACCAATGACCTCAAAGAGGTAAAGGAATTGATGGAAACGTCGATCGCTGATGATACCACTTTATAAAAAAAGTGTTAGTTCGATAGCGGATCTTATTTCACTTATTTACATCATATAAGTAAAACACATAATCACTAGATACACCTGCATGTCCGAGCTGACGGAGCATAGAAGTGATGTTGCCGCGGTGGTAAGTGCCGTGATTAACAACGTGCTGGATAAGCTCTTCAATGCTGGCATGCAGGACGCCATATTTCGGATTCGGAAAGTCTTTCATAGCTTGCCAATCGACATCGCTATTCAAAAAGGTTCTGTAAGCCTCGGCTAGCTCCAAGAAGGCGGCCTCTAGTTGTTTCAAGCTCTTCCCTTTGGTCTTTTCTTCAACAGTCACGATCAGCTCTCTGATTTGCTCATAGCTGTTTCCCTTCATGCCGGATAACCAGACAGTATCCACTCTGTAGATGTGCACAAGGCCGGCATGTATGGTTGGAAATACATCGCTCAACTCCTGCAGCAAAATTTCCTCCGGCAGTTCCTCTAAACGAGTGAAAACCCGCTTATTAGCCCATACATGATACTCGTAATTTTTGAGAATTTGAGTAGACATCGGATCAATCCTCCTTCTTATTTGCTTGATAGAGTTCTATTAATGTGCCATCTGCATCCCGAAAATGGGCAAGTCGTCCATTCCATGTCGGATGATTAAATGGTTCTTTGACGAATTTGATGCCTTTATCTGATAAACGATGGTAGGTATCATCTATATTTTCAACTTCAATATTGAGTACAAAATTCGTTGCATAGCTGCCGTTTTGCCCCAAATCTTCGCCCAATGCTTCACCCATGGCTTTGCGGGACAGCAGCTCGATACGAGCAGCGCCCGTGTTAAACAACGCGTACTCCATCGACTCTTCATACCAGTCTGCTTTCAATTCTAATAGATCCCTATAAAAAGCTGCGCTTTTGTGAAAATCATCTACCAAAATACGAACTTGTAATAAATTCATGATCGTTCCTCCTTAGGTTTCACCTAAGACCCATTGTAGCCCATCTTCACTGACAGAAACGGTCAGTCAAGCTGCGCAGCCGCATAATAATTGTGTAAATTTTTCGTTACCTCAATCATTTGGTTTTGGAGCAGCTGCGGCTCTTTAATGCGAAGGGTCCCCCCATAAGTCAGAAGAAAGTAGGGAAGATTAAACAAGATGTATCGCTCTTCCAGTTTAAAATGTGCTTCAAGCTGCGAACGATCTACCAAGGCATGGGCCAGAAACCAATGACCACAAAGATCATCTAGTGCTTGCTCTCTTCCTGTAATTTTGACAGAAATGAGCTCATCTGGCTTATCCGAATCAGGCAGCACACCTGAAAGGATAAATTGGCGCGCCGAGAAATCAGCAGGCCGTTCAAACGTCTTCTCCGTCGTTTCCAAATTTCGAATACGATCGATGCGAAAGCTTCGAATTTCTTTGCGAAGATGACAATGACCTACCACATACCATTTGCTTTTCCAGCAAACAAGTCCGTAAGGATCCAAATCACGAGCTTCTATGACAGATCCGTAGCCTTTTTGATAGTGCATAAATAGCGTAACGCTCTGAGCCACCGCCATTTCTACTTCTTGAAGCAGGGATACTTGCGAAGCATCAGCTTGGGGAAGAATGACGTCAAGACCTTGCTCATGTAGATGGATTTGATGGCGTTGTGTTTCATTGGTATACATTTTCAGCTTAGCGACGGCCTGACTTAATTTCACTCCAAACGGATACCCCGCCTCCTGGGCAAAAGCGGCCGCGTGAATTAACGCTTTTTGTTCATCTAGATCAAATACAAGCGGAGCTTCATTGAAATGACCAAGCAAGCTATAACCGCCATTATGCCCGGAATCAGAAATAATCGGGACTCCGCTGGCACATAAAGCATCGATGTATCGATAGACGGTTCTGATGTTTATCTCCAGCTTCTCAGCAAGCTGCTTACCTGTTATTCGCTTCTGAGATTTGAGCAACCACAGGATAGAAAGCATATGATCAGCTTTTGACATAACCCATATTCCTTTCCTAGGAAATGCTTTCCATATGGCTCCATCATACCATTGATAGACCGATGAAAAAAACACCCAATCTCCAAGAGATGGGGCGCTAGGTCTAGCTAATATTTCATTAAAATAACGTTATGCCGTACTCTTCAATCTTGCGATATAGCGTCGTTCTTCCGATTTTCAATTGACCGGCGGCCTTGCTAAGGTTCCATTCCGAGGCCTTCAGCGCCTTTTTGATCGCCGTGATTTCTGCATCCTTCAACGTAAGTGAGTGATCTTTGCCTGATCCTGCTTGCACAGCCTCATCGGATTCTTCGAACGATAGATGCTCAGGGTTAATCGCCTGTCCTCCAGCTAGGAAGACCGCCTGCATAAGAATGCCGCTAAGCTCTCTTATATTGCCCGGCCAGCTATAGGTTAACAGCTTCTGCTGCGCGGCTTCCGTTAGGAATGGACAGGGCGAAGCATGCTTTTGGAGTAAATACCCAGCTAATGTCAAAATATCGCTTCTTTCACGTAAAGACGGCAGTGTAATATGTATCCCTTTCAACCTGTAATAGAGATCGGCCCGAAATCGGCCTGCCTTTATCTCCGTGGCCAAGTCCTTATTCGTTGCTGCAATGACTCTAATGTTAATTGCTTTGCTCTTCGCGCTGCCTACCGGAGTAACCATGCCTTCCTGGAGTACTCTTAATAAAGCAGCCTGAGCACGTAGAGGCATGTCGCCTATCTCATCGAGAAAAATAGTACCCTTATGCGCGGCCTCGAATTTCCCGGCATTGCCGTCTTTGTTCGCTCCCGTGAAGGCACCGCGAGCGTATCCGAACAATTCACTCTCGATCAGGCTGTCCGGGATGGCACTGCAATTCAGTGCAATGAACGGCTCTGCCGACCGGGGGCTAGCGGTATGAATGGATTGCGCGAACAATTCCTTTCCGACGCCGCTTTCACCCAGTAATAAGACTGGAAAATCAGTCGCAGCTGCCTTCTTGGCCAGTTCTTTCTTCTGTATGATGGTCGGACACGTGCCGATAATATCTCTAAACGTATACAAATGCTGCTCGTTTGCTGCCTGCTTCTGAATGGAGACGGACTGCCACAGCTTCTGATGCTCATTATGAATGGTTTCGACCGCAAAGCCTTCCAGCTTCGTAAACACTTTGCCGATTGCATCACTTCCAACCATGCGGATGGCGGCATGATTAGCTCGAAGGATGCGGTTATCCCGGCTTAGAGAGAGCAGCGGCAAAGGATGATTAAGTGAGGAATGCTCGAGTTCTCTGAGGGTAATGAGATGCTCCTTCTTCGACTCTTCCAGCAGAATTTTGTTCTGCAGGGAAAGGGCTGCCATACAGGCAAGTGTAAACGTATAGGCGTGGTAATTCTCTTGTTTGCCGCTAATATTGATGATACCGATCAGCTCGCCGATGGAATTGAAGACGGGGGCCGAGGCGCAGGTCAAAAAGTGATTGGAGTTGAAATAATGCTCTTCGGCATGCACACGGACGGGTTTTTTCTCTGCGAGGGCGACACCAATGGCATTTGTTCCTTTTCTTCTCTCGGCCCAATTTGCTCCTACTTGCAGCTGAACCGCTAACGCTCGGCGGGAGAAATCGATGTCTCCGACCGTGTGAATAATGGTTCCCTCCGAATCGATTAGCAGCGCCATCTGGCCGGATTGTTTGATGCCTGTGTGCATTTGCTCGAATATTTGCTCCGTGTAATGAATGGTTTGCTCGTTTTGCCTTAATAGAGATTGCATGTGGCTTCCGGTTAGAATGTTATCGTCAATGGGGTCGGTGGGCATTAAACCAAGTTCGTGACAGCGCTTCCAAGATGACGCCGCCGCTTCTGATAAAAAGTTATTTTCCACGGATAGCAAAAATAAAACACCTCCATTGCAATCGGTTTCCTAATCCGATCATATCATAGTTGCTTTTATTAATGGAGTACTGAAAGAAAGAATGTCCCAAAGTGGAACACTTCCGTTGTTTCAGAGCGGAACAAAACGAGTAAGCGCTCACCGCAGAGCCTTATTGGACGGCATTCAATAGGTTGGCACGATCCTTGCTTATTTATTTAACGTATTCCATTTTAAGGAGGCTGAGCTAAATGATTTATGCACAACCTGGACAAAACGGATCAAAGGTTACATTTAAAAAACGGTACGAAAATTTCATTGGAGGACAGTGGACTGCGCCTATTAAGGGCCAATACTTTGACAATCCATCACCAGTAAATAACCGCGTTTTCTGCGAGGTTCCACGCTCATCCTCAGAGGATATCGAGCTGGCTTTAGATGCCGCGCATGCTGCAAAGGACGCATGGGGGCGCACCTCCGTTGCGGAACGTGCCGTCATTTTAAATAAAATTGCCGATCGCATGGAAGCGAATTTGGAAATGCTTGCGGTTGCCGAGACCTGGGATAACGGGAAGCCGGTTCGGGAAACGCTTGCGGCTGATCTGCCGCTGGCGATCGATCATTTTCGCTATTTTGCAGGATGTATTCGCGCTCAGGAGGGTTCGCTCAGCCAATTGGATGATAATATGGTGGCTTACCATTTTAATGAACCCCTTGGCGTCGTGGGTCAGATTATACCGTGGAACTTTCCACTGCTTATGGCGACGTGGAAGCTTGCTCCGGCACTTGCGGCCGGAAATGCGGTCGTCCTGAAGCCAGCTGAGCAAACGCCGGCATCCATACTGGTACTGATCGAGCTCATCCAAGATTTGCTGCCGCCGGGCGTACTCAACATCGTCAACGGCTTCGGACTTGAAGCCGGTAAACCGCTTGCCTCGAGCAGCCGGATCGCGAAAATCGCCTTTACCGGCGAGACGACAACAGGCCGCTTAATTATGCAGTATGCTTCGCAAAACCTGATACCGGTCACCTTGGAGCTGGGTGGCAAGTCGCCGAACATTTTCTTTGAGGATGTGGTCGCACGTGATGATGCTTTCTTCAATAAAGCAATCGAAGGCTTTGCGATGTTCGCCCTGAATCAGGGGGAAGTTTGTACCAGCCCATCACGCGCATTAATTCAGGAATCGATTTATGATCAATTTATGGAAAAAGCCTTGAAACGGGTAGCTGCCATCAAGCAAGGCAATCCTCTAGATACGGATACGATGATTGGTGCACAAGCCTCAACCGAGCAGGTTGAGAAAATCATGAGCTATATCCATATCGGTGCAGAGGAAGGTGCTGAATGCCTCATCGGCGGCGGTCGGGCAAAGGTGGATGGAGATATTTCCGAAGGCTACTACATTCAGCCGACAGTTCTGAAGGGGCATAACAAAATGAGAATCTTCCAAGAGGAGATTTTCGGACCGGTTCTTTCCGTTACGACGTTCAAGGATCAAGAAGAGGCGCTGGCGATCGCGAATGACACGCTCTATGGCCTTGGCTCCGGCGTTTGGACGCGCGACATGAACACAGCCTACCGGATGGGGCGCAGCATTCAAGCTGGCCGCGTATGGACGAATTGCTACCATGCGTATCCTGCCCATGCGGCCTTCGGCGGCTATAAGAGCTCGGGCATTGGCCGCGAGAATCACAAAATGATGCTCTCCCATTACCAGCAAACCAAAAATCTACTCGTTAGCTACAGCCCTGACGCACTGGGCTTCTTCTAAGAGAGCCGCACGATGACGATAGAAGTGAGCAAGGTTGTTGCTACCGATGCCGCTCTAGAGCTAATCGAACTCGTAAAGGCCAAGCATGGCCCTGTTATGTTCCATCAATCCGGCGGTTGCTGCGATGGCAGCTCTCCGATGTGCTATGCGCAAGGGGAGTTCCTTATCGGCGACAGCGACGTATGGCTAGGGGATATAGGCGGCGCACCCTTCTATATGAGCAAGCCGCAATACGACTATTGGAAGAATACGATGCTCATCATCGATGTGGTGCCTGGCAGAGGCGGGATGTTCTCGCTTGAGGGGCCGGAAGGGCGACGTTTTCTGACTCGCTCGAGGATGTTCTCGGATGAAGAGCGGCGTGTGCTGGGTCTCTAAGTTTTTTATCGGGTAGGATCAAAACCCCTGCTTCCTTGACGAAGGAAGCAGGGGTTTTTGTGCTGCAGGCAGAGAAGATAGGTTCCTTCATATTCGGCCTACGATCATGAAGCAATATCGCAAAAAGGCTGCATGTGCATGATTCAACGGTAAGCCGCACCGGAAATAATAGCATGTTGTACAGCGTGCAACAATTTCCTTGATTTCTTCCTGGCAAGCTAAGGATGTTGTATGTTGGAGACCGTCGATTGATTCATTATGTCTCTCACAACTGGTATTCAAACTCCAAAATCCGATTTTTGATAGCATCGGATACTTTACGCCTTTGGTGCCAGCTGCAATGCTTGCAACAACTTCCTTGAATTTCTCGGAGTACGGACGTGCCGCTTCCACTGATTGTCATTCGGCTTTCGTTAGGGCAAATGGGCTATAGCGGTTACCAATGTTGTATGTTATACAACAAATTGCAAGCTCAAAGGCTATTTTGCAACTTGAAGTTGCAGTTTGTACAACATTTTTAGCCCATTTGTTGCGAAATGGCCTGTATGGGACCAAATTGTTGTACATGATGCAACAACTAATGGAAATGGTGAGATTTAGGTAGTAATTGTTGCACTTTCTACAACATCATCCAGCCGCGAGCATGGATTCATTCATAGCAATCTCAATTGACCATAGTTGACGATTGAACCTGATCTACATACACCTCAATGCAGAGCAAGATTAGATGAATGAATCGATCGGTCTCTTTTGAACCACAATTTAGCCTCTTTATATGCTTTAGAGCTACTTATAGCTTATTTGCAACATTTGCGTGGAAATGGTCTTAGTTGCTTGCGTAAAATTGTACAAAATACAACATTCCACGGACAAGCATGCAAATGTCTTAACATAATCATAGTGTAAATTGTGTTGCATCAAACTCTACAAAAAGCCAAATAAAGTTTAAACTTTAAAGCTTAAATCTTAACGTTTGAATCGTGAAGTTTAAAGCTTAAATTGTAAAGTTTACATCTTAAACTTTAAACTTTAAAGTTCATTCCAACTAGCTGCTAAAAATACCAATTACTCCAAATACCCTCCCAATTGGCCCTAGTTACGCGAATCTTTATATAAACTCAAATAAGGCCACCGGAGAGGGGAATAGACTTGACAAAGAACGAAGTCTTAACCACTACCATCACGCTGTCTATCGATAATGGCAGCAGTCACGTTAAAGTGATTTACGACCATTTGGACTGTAACTTTATTTTCCCTAATGTGCTGGCACAACCGTTTGGTGAACGATTTCTTTTGATGGAACAAGGTGATCCCTTGGATTTTCTTGACGTACAGATTACATCGCCTTCGATAGAGAGCGATCAGTACCGACATGTTTACGTGGGTAACTTAGCGATCGGTGACGAAGGGATTATTCACGAAATTGTCGGGGATAAAGCGGTGCAAAAGAAGGCCCAAAGACCCGAAACGATGGTGACTCTCCTTACGGCTGCGGCGTATGCTATTGCCAAGAAACATGAGGATGCCGTCAAGCGGGGGAAAAAGCGGATTAAAGCCGCTGTCAACTTGGGTACTGGTCTGCCGATTCGTGAAATAACGAAATTCCGCGAGGAATTTGCTCATAAGATTACAGGAGGCGTACATTCCGTTACATTCGGGACAACCCCCGTATTTAAAGGGATAACGGTAGAAATGGAATTTTCGCTTCCTACTGATATCAGCATAGACGATGTATCCGGTGTTTACGACCTAGAGGCCACTTCCAAATCGCATCTATCCCACAAAGGCTTCGGCATTGCGGATGTAGGTGGCGTTGACATGGATATCGCGTTCTTCAAACCCGGCCTCGATCTGGATCAGCGGCACTCTACCGGCGCTAAGATCTACCTCAATGATGCATTAGAGAGCATTCGCAACGAGGTTAATTCGCAAGGCGAGGAATTGATCGCAAGCACGGCGGAATTGACCCTCATGCTGGTCAACAAAGAGTATGAGATTTATGCGGAGGGTAAGGTTGTTTTTGACATGACAAGCCTGATTAACCGACATATGCGTATATTAGCGGAGAAAGTGCTGAAATACGCGCGCAACTCTTGGAAGCATGTTCGCTACGCCAATGAGTTTTGGTTTATCGGCGGTGGAGCGGTCGTTTTGCAGCCATGGATTGAGAAATTAAACGCTGAGCTGGGCTTGCCCATTAAGTTTGATAGCGTGGAGCACAGCCAATTCCGAAATGTGCGAGGCACCTTTCTTATGCTTGACCACGCGCTGAAACATGCGGACGAATCCGCCGCGGCAGCCAGTGCGAATTCTGAAGGATTATCCGAGCGCGGGAGCGGTTCGGATTGAAAAAGCGTAGATCCACCGTTTACGTTCGCTCCGGTAAGGATGTTACACTCTATATTCCGTCTGATACTCCGCCGGAGGTTATCGATTATTTAAACCAACTGAAAATGGAAGGCATATTCAGTCAAGGGATCATGGATATTTTGACAAGATATGTCCGAGAAGAGCAATCGGGCAGAAGACCGATTACGGAATTATTTCCCGGGAAAGAAATGGTCTCGGACTTGGATGAGACCATTTCTCTCGCAGACAGCTATAGTGGCATGGAGTCGGCAGAGCCTATTGAACCTGCTCATGAAGCGAATGATAATTTCAACCAGCCAATGAAAGAGATCCCGGGTGCCAATGATCAGAAAAAATTCAGCTTGGCACAAATATTCAAGCAGTCTCGGCACAACTCGGGTAAGCTGGTACAACCCTCGGATCATGGCAACAATAATGAGTAGGTGAACTCCATAATAATGAAAAGGAGGACATCGGATGGACAACGGACAAGCTAAGGACGCAGCGCGTCATTTTAATCTTTCAGATGAAGTTTTTCACCATCCTGGCATGGATATTTATGCACAAATGACCTTTATCGTCTTGAAATGTTTTTCTTCGGAATCGAACATTCCAGGATTATCTGATATTGCTAAGCTCGGTCGCATGAGTCTCAAGCAGGCGACAAAGGCATTGCAACAACTTGTGGAGCTGAGAATTGTCTCGCACAAAATATTCCGCCGTATGGTGGGAGATTTCCAAGACGATCGGCTTTCCTGGGCTGCTAAGGGCTTGCTTACGTTTTGCAAAGAGAACCCGAACATCAACCTAGACGATCTAGTGGAACTATCCAGTGAATCGGGCGAGGATGAACATAGCATACGCAAGGCTCTTAAGGAATTGTACGAATATGGGTACTTGGAAGAGTACCCTGTATGGAGCAAAATCGCTAACTAAGGTATGGCGGACATAAGAATCAACTAAAAGGCATCCTGTCTAAGGGTGCCTTTTAGTTCCTATTTAGGAATTGCTATGACTATTCCAATTATAATAAAGCCCTAAGCTCACGCTGATACTTGTTTAATTCAATCCAACGAAGCATCTCCGTACCGTTCCAAGGCAATTTCGATGAAGAATGTTCAATCTGTGATTTCATTGACGACCTCAATCTCCTTAGGGATTGATTTTGTCCATTCATCTATTAAATCCATTGCTTTTAATCGGGGATCCCAGGTTTTTTTCAAAATATCGAGCATTTCACGGCTTCTTGATTCATGAGGGAACTGAGTAGCATGCCAAGCTTCTCGAGGCAATCCATATAAGGACGAAATCAATTTTCGCTCAGTCTGGTCTAATGGCCGCCGTTCTTCATACCCTTTTAACAACGCTAGTATGAAATCGGGATTGAATTGTGTAGTGTTCATGAGGGCTTTCGCTAGATCTACATAGATGGAACCCACTTTAACACGGTCCCAATCGATGATGAACAGCTGGCCATTTTCAGAAATAATGACATTAGGGGAAGTAATATCGTTGTGTATCAATGCGGGACGGTTCGCTTCCTTCTTCAAAAGATCAACGACCTCGGGGCTGTTTAAGTTAGCCCATGCCCGATCGGTAAGGCGCTTACAGTACTTTCCGTATATTTTGTACCATTTGCGGTTCCGTTCATGGTTTTGAATAGCTTTATTCATCCGTCTACGAAAGAGGCGATCTTGGATTTTCCATATTCTGATTTGATTATGCGTGGAGGGCCCTTTAGTGTCAAGGATACCACTGGATGTAGTATGTAGGGTGGCAAGGGCCCGGCCAAGCTCTTCAAAGTCTTCGTTCTTTTCCAAATTCCTCCCTTTTATCCATTCAGTCATATAGAAGGGGCGTTCGCGGTGTAAAGTCCATAACTTCCCAGAGCGGGTAGTGAGCCATTTGGGCATATAAGTGAATCCACTATTCATCAAGAGCTCTAGATACGCTGCCGTTGTTTTCATTTGGTGAACGGTACTAGTGCGGAGGAGTGCATTTCGAAAAAAGGGCTTCAAGGCATAGGTGCCCATTTTCGTTTGTACTTGAATAATCGCGTTTTCTCGGTAAAAGGATGCAACCGTGCCTGACCTCAACGCTCGAATGCCGAAGCGGCGAGTGATTTTGCGAATTCGGTGTTTCGTATAGGGATTTGCCATAGGCAACCTCGCTTTATATAAGATGGGGGAAAGGAGTAGATATTAGCTAGACTATTCATCCAGGGGGACGGCTGTATGGTCTAATACCACGAGTGCAGCAAAAAACATTCCGCTGGGACAGCGAGGGAAACGAAAAAAGACCGGAAGGCTGTGGGCCTTACCGGTCATTTCTGTAAACAGGCGTTTCGTCTTCAATTTTTAATATCCGTCTGTTCGCTTTCCTGAGTTCTCGGCAATTTCAGCACCATCTCTTTCAGCAGCGGAGCCGAGATGTGCCGATTCGACGTTAGCTTGAGCAAGACCTTCAGAAACGCGTCGACCGTAATCCGAATCGGCTTTTGTGAAATGTTCAATCATTTTATTCTGGATAATTGGTTTGCATATCTTCAGCGCATCTACCAAATTCGCAATCAATTCATCGCGTTCCCAATCTTCAAATTTACGATAGGTGTCTCCGGCTTGTCCAAAATCATTGGTTCGGCTAATTTTTTCACGGACTAATTTGTCATTATACATAGGTTGATGTTCCTTGCCGGAAGGAACCGCTTCTTTTAACCCGCCAAGCGAGGAGGGCTCGTAATTCACATGCGGATTCTGCCCGGGGGCCCGATCCACCACGATGGCCATTTGCCCATCTCGTTGGTTCGTAGCTACACGTGTTTTGGGGGCATTAATCGGCAGCTGAAGGTAGTTCGTTCCCACGCGGTATCGCTGGGTATCGGAGTAGGAGAAGGTTCGGCCCTGCAGCAGCTTGTCATCGGAAAAATCAAGACCATCGACTAGAACCCCCGTACCGAAAGCTGCCTGCTCGACTTCGGCAAAGTAATTTTCGGGGTTTTTATTCAGCACCATTTTGCCCACGGGTAAAAAAGGAAATTGTTCATGATCCCAAAGTTTAGTCGGATCAAGCGGGTCGAAATCGAGCTCAGGGTGCTCGTCATCACTCAAGATTTGAACGCAGAGCTCCCACTCCGGGTACTCACCGCGCTCGATAGCTTCATACAAATCCTGGGTGGCATGACTTACGTTTTTACCCTGTATGCCTTCTGCTTCCTTCTGAGTCAGGTTCTTCATTCCTTGCTTCAGCGGTTCCCAATGATACTTGACTAATACGGCTTGTCCTTCTTGGTTGACCCACTTGTAGGTATTCACACCAGACCCTTGCATTTGCCTATAATTGGCGGGAATCCCCCACGGAGAGAACAGGAATGTGATCATGTGGGTGGCCTCAGGAGAGTTCGATACAAAATCGAACATTTTCTCAGGGTTTTGCAGGTTGGTAACGGGGTCCGGTTTGAAGGCATGAACCATGTCCGGGAACTTCAACGGATCGCGAATAAAGAATATCTTCAAATTGTTGCCGACTAAGTCCCAGTTACCGTCCTCGGTATAAAACTTTGTGGCGAATCCACGTGGATCACGAAAGGTTTCCGGAGAGTAATTGCTGTGAACGACCGTAGAAAATCGGACAAATACTGGGGTCTGTTTACCAGCCTCTTGAAAAAGCTTGGCCCGTGTATAGGTGGAAATTGGATCATTCCCCACTTTGCCATAGGCCTCAAAATATCCATGAGCACCGGCACCTCGTGCATGAACAACACGTTCTGGAATGCGCTCCCGATCAAAATGGGATATTTTCTCGATATAGTGGTAGTTTTCGAGCGTTGAAGGTCCTCGATTTCCAATTGTTCGTATGTTTTGATTATCTGAAATCGGATGACCTTGTCGATTCGTTAGGGTCATCTCTTGATTTTCTTTGTCCATTATCCCTATCATCCTTCCTTAAAATGTCAGTAGTACCTTTTGCCATGTATAGGAAATTTATTCATCATCGAATACTAAACGTGATTTCCGTTTTATCTGCAGGCTCTGTATAATAAATCTATATTTTTTACTAAAGCTCGGGGGTGCTCCATGTCAAAGAAAAAGTGGACGGTGGGGCTGGTAGGCATAATTATTGTTTTCTGTTATTTTTTATTCCAGTTTTTATCTTCCACACTTAAGATCGATCATCTGGTCGGGCAAATGGAACAGAGCAAGGTAGTGGATAAACGTATCAAGCACGTTGTGCTGATAGCTCAAGAGATCGACAATCCATTCTGGAGAACGGTGGAACTGGGAGCCAAAGAAGCCGCGGCGCAGCTGGGTATGAAGATTGATTACATGGGGCCGATTCGCATAAATCCTGCTGAACAAATGAATCTACTGGAGAAATCGATTGCTGCCAAGCCGGATGCTATTTTGGTCCAAGGAATAAAGGAGCAGCGCTACGATCTTCTGATCAGCAAGGCTTTAGATCAAGGTATTCCAGTGATCACAGTAGACGCAGATGAACCGGAGAGCCGGCGCCTTGCCTACGTGGGAACAGATAATTGGGAAGCGGGCAAACGCATGGGGGAGCTTGTGGTGAAAGATGCTGCTGGGAAAGGCCGTATCGGCATCATGATCGGAAGTGAACTGGCGGATAATCAACAGCTTCGACTAGAGGGTTTCCGTTCAATTATTCGAAATACGCCAGGTTTTGAAATCGTCGCTGTTCGCTCATCAAATATTTCAAGGATTCAAGCTGCTAAGCAGACAGAGGCTATGATAAACCAATACACAGGTATTCAAACGATGGTTGGATTTAGCTCCTTAGATGCTGTTGGCATTGTAGAAGGACTGAAGGTAACCAATCGAGCAGATGTAAGCGTGTACGGATTTGATGACCTGGAGGAAACCAAGATGGGCATCGCCCAAGGAGCAATTCGAGCATCGATCGTTCAACAGCCCAAATTGATTGGATCCAAATCCGTTGATTTGCTAGCGGAAATTTTCAAAGGGGGCTCCATTCCGGTCCAGCACTTCACCGCTACGGATATTCTGGATCGAAACCATTTGAAGACAAGTGTGGGCAGCCCATGAATATACGTAGAATGCTATTTATTGTTATCCCGATGCTTTTTATATTGAATAACGCGGTTGCTTATTTCATCTTTGAAAGCGGAAGAACGGTGCAGATGAGCTATAATGTGATGCTGGATCGGGTATTATTGTACAAGCAAATTGCCGGACAGACGCAGGGGAATCTTCGTGCTTTGAATGTTTACTTAATGGATCGAACAGAGAACAGCCGCAAGGTCTATATAAGTCAGAGGGATGAGCTTAATCAACTGCGGGAAAGCATGTTTGCACAAGGGGCGATTATTCCAACTACTGATCTAGCAGTTCGCAGTTATCGCAATATGATCGATACTTTTATAGGGCAAGAAGCGGGTGTCATAGAGGCTTTAAACAGCCAAGGCTCTTTGGCTTATGCGGCTTTCTACGAAGAGGCTGAGCAGACAGCCGCGTACATCCAAACAGAAGGACATCAACTTATTGATTTGGAACTCAGTTATTATCAGCCTTTTTACAAACAAATTCTTATCCAAACCGAAGTTATGAATCATTGGGGAGTTGCTATTTTTATTTTAAATACGCTGATAAGCGTCTTGTTTGCTTATTGGATTTCCCTAGGTATTACCCGACCGATCAAGCAGTTGGCCTTAACGGCGCAACTAATCTCAGACGGGAATTTGCAAGCTCCCCCTCCGCAGATTAGCGAGCATAATGAGTTTGGAATGTTATCTAGGGCTTTTGGGCGCATGCAAGACAATTTGAAAGTACTGATTATGAAAGAGAAAGAAAGCTTGGAAAAGGACAAGCTGGTCAAAGAATTAGAGCTGGAGGTTTTGCAAAATCAGATCAACCCGCACTTTCTCTTTAATTCCTTGAATGTCATATCCAAGCTTGCGCTGCTCGAGGGTGCTGAGAAAACAAGCGATCTCACGGTATCCATGTCAAATCTTCTTCGATATAATCTTCGAAAATTGGATCGTCCGGTGACGCTCAGGGATGAGGTCGAGCATGCCAAAGAGTATTTTACCATCCAACAGGCACGCTTTCGCGACCGGATTCAGTTCGTAACGGAAATTGACGAGAGCGGACTGGACGTGTACGTTCCCATGCTAACCCTTCAACCGATACTTGAGAACGTCTTTGTCCACGGTATTGAGGGAATGGAAGAAGGGGCTGAGATTAAGCTGGGCATTGCGTGCGAGACTGGTGAGGTAAGGGTCTCCATATCAGATAATGGGATCGGTATGAGCGAGGAGGTCCGTGAGTCTCTGCTTCACTTCGAATCCGAACCGCTGCTTGATCAAGAAAAGGGACAATCGACGGGGTTAGGCACGCGTAATGTGTTTAGACGACTCGAATTATTTTATGGAAAAAAGAATCTTGTAGATATTCACAGTGAGCCGGGCCAAGGGACGACTGTCCTCATCCGGATTCCTACTGCAGGAAAGGAGGATGGGGATGTATCGCCTACTGATCGCAGATGATGAAGCTTTAGAGAGAGAAGGTATTGAGTGGATCGTTACCCGAATGATGCCGAATACGTTTGAAATTATTCATGCAGAGAATGGCCGTGTGGCGATTCAAAAGGCAGATGAATTTCGACCGCATATCGTTCTGATGGATATTCGAATGCCGGGCATTCAAGGCCTTGAAGCGTTAAAGGAAATCAAGGCTCATAGTCCGCAGATCAAGATGGTACTGGTTACAGCCTATGAACAATTTGAATACGCTAAAGAAGCCCTTTCCTTGGGAGTAAAAGAGTACCTGATCAAACCGGCTAAACGCGATCAAATCGTTGCACTCCTCCAGCGGCTGGTAGCTGAAATTGACCAGGACCAAAGAAAGCGCGACGAGGAATTCGCAATGCGCGATAAGTATTTCCAGCTGCTCCCGCTGGCGGAAACGGAAATGGCTCTGGTCTTTATGTCCGATCAAGTGAATGAAACCGAGTTGGGGTATCTGGCTGATATCCTCGAGCTTTCCATAGATAAAGGCTGTGCGCTTGTGCTCGCTTTGCCGGAATTCGGGCATACATCCGAGCAGGAATTAGGCATCGAGAAGAAAAAGGTTTACGAAACGGTAAAAAACTTCGCCAAAGGCTTTATCAAGAATAGGGTCGGCTGTGTGGTCAGTTCCATGGTCCATTGGCACATGGTCATTTTTCTACTCGAAAAGGCAGACATCAAGGATGAGGTATTGCGGGAAGAGGCTCATTTGCTAGGCGCTAAGCTGGTTGAGACACTTCACCAACAGCGTAATTTAGACGCTAATGTAGGCATTGGGTCCGTCCAAATGGAGATTGAGGGAATAAGGAGATCGTATTTTGAAGCCGTCTTCGCATCTACGTATCCTAAAAGGTGGGGTAACCTTTGCTCATTTGAGGATATGAAAATGCTTTCCCTAGAAGGTGAGCGGGAAACGGCTGATAAGTTGATTGCAGAAAAGACTACCGAACGCACGTACGTGGAATTGGCCATCAAACGAATTCGTGAGGAACGTGAGCAGCGAACATGGAGTGTCCTAGACAACGCCATCACGTTCATTCAAGATAAATTCAACGAGGAGCTTTCCCTCGAAGATGTTGCGGAACATGTCCATTTGAACCCGTATTATTTCAGTAAAGTATTCAAACAGCAAACGGGAGAAACCTTCATTGATTATGTGACAAGGCTGCGGATCGAAAGGGCCAAAGAATTCATAAACGAAGGGCAATTCAGCTTAAAGGAAGTCTGCTATATGGTTGGTTATAAAGATCCTAATTATTTCAGCCGAGTATTTAAAAAGGTAACAGGGGTAACGCCCACCGAATACCGCAACCAACTTTAATAAAGACAAAGGTTCATGTAGAGATGCATGGACTTTTTTGCTTTTACACAACAAAAATATGCTAGTCTGCCGCCCTATATCAGGCGGAGAATTACAGGCATCAATATTATGCTTGTAAACAGCAAATAAGTGAAGGGAATAGGCCCCTAGCTTGAACAAAACGCATGGTATAATGAGTCTCGCATTATAAGGATTGACTATTTTTTCACGATAAAAGACTCGCACGCAGGTGCGGATAAGTCAGAAGGGATAATCGCTTATGAGCTCACAACATATAAACAATCAAGACCAACAAGTAAGCATGAAGTTTGTCACGCTAGTTTCGATGGTTGCCGCTTTGGGTGGTTTATTATTTGGATTTGATACAGCTGTTGTGTCGGGTGCAATCGGTTTTATGAAAGAACGCTTTGACCTCAGCGAGGTGCAAGTGGGGTGGGCGGTCTCTAGCTTAATCATCGGGTGTATCGTTGGAGCAGCAGGATCCGGTATGCTGGGGGACAGGTTCGGTCGGAAAAAAGTGCTGATAATGGCCGCGATCCTATTCATTATCGGATCCATCAGTTCCGCCATTCCAGATACGTTCACCGGTTATATTATTGCCCGGATTATTGGCGGACTGGGGATTGGTATTACCTCAACGCTATGTCCTCTTTATAACGCGGAAATAGCACCTGCCAAGTATCGCGGCCGCCTTGTAGCCCTCAATCAATTCGCGACGGTGACCGGTATCTTCCTCGTATATTTCATTAATATGGGCATTGCGGGGTATGGTGACGACGCGTGGGATATTTCAACAGCTTGGCGATGGATGTTTGGCTTCGGGGTTCTTCCAGGCTTGCTATTCTTAGTACTGCTTTTCTTTGTGCCTGAAAGTCCAAGATGGTTGATCAAACAGGGGAGGGCAGCAGAGTCACTTCCGATTTTACTAAAAATTCACGGCGACGAATTGGCCAGACAGGAAGTACTGGATATTAAGGAATCGTTCGAACAGGAAAGTGGATCGATCCGCCAACTGTTCAGCCCTGCTTTGCGGCTTGCTTTAATTGTAGGTGTGGGACTGGCCGTTCTCCAGCAAGTTACGGGAATTAACGCGATTATGTATTATGCTCCGGAAATTTTTAAGGAAACGGGTGCTGGCACGAATGCTTCTCTGATTCAGACCATTTTGGTCGGTTTGATTAATTTCCTCTTCACCATTCTTGCTATATGGCTCATCGATAAGGTGGGACGTAAGGCTCTTTTACTCGTCGGATCTGCCTCAATGACAGTGTGCCTAGTCGTTATAGGCGCTGCCTTTCACACGGGACAACCTTCAGGGCCATTGGTGCTAATCTTTATTTTACTGTATGTGGCTTCCTTTGCTGTATCGCTTGGTCCTGTTGTGTGGGTGATTATGTCCGAAATTTTCCCGAACCGTATTCGTGGAAAAGCTACGGCAATTGCATCTATGGCGCTATGGGCAGCGGATTATATCGTATCTCAGACCTTTCCTCCGATGCTTGGTTCTGCAGGGCCCGCGGTGACATTCTGGATATTCGGTTTCATGTCCTTGCTTACTTTCTTTTTCACTTGGCGTCTAGTGCCTGAGACAAAGGGGAAATCGCTGGAGGAAATCGAAGCCTTGTGGTCTTCGAAAAAAGCTTCTACTGCGAATAAAAGCAAAGAAGAAGAGGGAGTCCCATATAGAACTTTTCCTAATACACGCGAATCCTGAGTGCTCGTTGTGGACGAGATATAGCGGTTGTCGAGCCCCATTTACGATAAAAGGGAACTACGATTCGTTATATTGAGCAAATGAGAGCTAGGCGGGTATATCACGAACGAGGATACCTTATTTACTTGAAAAACGCGTTGCAGACGCAAAAATGACCAAATAGCGAATCGTCATTCCTCTTGAACCCAAATTTGAGCGGATCTCTGCGAAATAGCGAATCCTCGTTCCGTTTAAACGGGCTAATTAGGAACAAGTCATTCCTATTATATGAAAAGAACCTCAACTCCACAAAAAGGAGCTTGAGGTTCTTTTTTTACACATCGGTTGTCTGCTGCCAGTTACTACGGTTCTATAATACTTTAAAGCTTTCCTCCCGAATTAAGAGAGCAATTCCTGCGTCATATCAAAAAATGCTTTTGTATGTTTGATTTCATAATTGCGGGGCCGATCAAAGCTTTAGGCTAAAATGGTTGCATTTTATGCAACAATCGCTTAAAAACGAGGGTTATCTTGCATAATTTTGTATAAAATACAACTTTACACGTATAAGCAAGCATTAGCATTTCGCTTCTTGGGCGCAGCATGCTTTTGGCGTATGCTCTTTATTTAAGAAATCTTGCTTCAGCCAAAACTAGGCATTTATCACGAATTAACTTCCAACGCATATCATGCAGATATATGAATTACAAGTGAAATGGAGTTGTTCCTAAATGGCGACACCTGATATAGATTATACGAAACCAGATGTTCAATATTTTTTTGATATCAATAAGAACCGTTTGAAAACAAGGAATGCCGAAAATTTTATTAATCGATTGGGACGAGAGAATTTAAACACGCTGGGTAACGTTTCTTTGCTTGATATTTATTTAAGTAAAGGACGTGTTGTTGAACCACATTATCATCAAAATGCATCTGAGCTTGTTTATTGTATTACGGGAACCGCTAGGGTTTCCTTAATTAATCCTTTTAATAATGTAATCACAAATGTGACGATAGTCCCAGGACAAGTGGCGAATATTCCGCAGGGCTGGTGGCATTGGGAAGTGGCTTTAGAAGATAGCACCCATTTACTCGCCATCTTTGATGCTCCGTATCCAGAGTATATTTTCGGGTCTGATATTTTAACAAAAACACCAATAGAAGTCCTTGCCCATACGTATTGTTTAGATCCAGAACTATTGAGGAAAACTCTTAAACCTCTAGATAATCAAACCATTATAATTGGACCTACGGACGAATGTGTGTCAGAAATGCATAAGCGGCAGGCCACTCCCTCGTATTCTAACACGACAAGTCATCCCCATGCAGCGCCTCAATACCAGTATCCCCCTCAAAACAATTATCATTATGGGAATCGCTAAAGTTGATTATGCAAAAAGAAAGGCCATAGTTCGGTTTTCTTAGAGAAAATCGGAATAGAACCTTTCTTTTTTTGCACGCTAAATGAATTTGATTTTCTTTTGCCGAAAGACTACTTTGTGCACCCTATGACGCAATGATGAAAAGTATCGTTACAGCATTAAAATGATGATTGAGCTCCCTTGTAACAATGTAAAACATCGTTCCATCAACCTTTTATGAACAGTTATACGCCCAATCGCCCTTGCAACGATATAAAACATCGATGCAGCAATCGTAAAGCTACAATAACTTGAATCTAACGATGAAATACATCATTGCAGCAAAAATGGCTGTGCTAAAAGTCGCCGAAGATGACTGTGAGATAGGCTTTACGATAAAACAAGGGGCTGTCCCCAAAGAGACAGCCCCTTGTTTGTATGATTAAAGAGTTATACATTAGCAGGCTTACGTTCTGCAAGATAACAAGCAAATCCTAAGATCAGCGCCAGTCCTACAAGTATAGCGCCAACCCAAGGGAGGGCTGTGATGGACAAATGTGTAATGACCCATCCTCCAATGAAAGCGCCTGATGCATTTCCTAGATTACCGGCAGAATGACTGGAGGTAGAAGCAAGTGCTGGCGCCGCCTGTGCAAGGCTCATAATTCGTACTTGCAGCCCAGGGAATACAGCAAAGGAAGCAGCTCCCCACAGAAAAATAGTCAATACCGCAGCTATTGGACTATGAATGGTAAAGGTGAAGAGGGTGAGAAGTACACATATCGAAAGATAAAGTCCCAGTATGGAAGGCATCAGCTTCCAGTCCGCAAGCTTCCCGCCAACGATATTTCCGATGGTTACTCCACAGCCGAAGAGGACTAGAATCCAAGTTACGCTATGTTCAGCAAAACCGGTGACTTGCACAAGCAGTGGCGTAATATAAGTAAAGACGGCGAATAGGCCGGCGTTGCCTAGGGCTCCGATAAGCAGGTAAAGAAGGAGCTTGGGCTTGACGAGAGCGCTTATCTGCTTAACGATACTCGCTGGTTGGTCATGTCGAATTTGCGGTATAAAGATAAGAATGCCGATTAATGCAATGATTCCCATGATCGCAATCGCGCCAAATGAGGATCGCCACCCCATGTGTTGACCGATGAATGTCCCCAGAGGAACACCGATAATATTGGCAATGGTTAGACCGGCCATCATAATGGATACGGCCCCGGCACGCTTGTCCGGACGTACCAGATTGGAGGCGATAACAGCCCCGACGCCAAAGAATGTCCCGTGTGTCAATGCGGTTATCATACGGGCTCCCATGAGAATGGCATAGCTTGGAGCGAAAACAGAAATTCCGTTACCCAGAATAAATAAAACCATTAGCAAACATAACAGTTTCTTTTGCGGGATTCGGTGGGTGAGAACCGTCAGTATAGGCGCGCCAAGAGCTACCCCGAGGGCATACATCGTAATGAGTTGTCCTGCGGATGAGATGCTGACATGCAGATCATTCGCGACATTAGGCAAAAGCCCCATGATGACAAATTCAGTCATTCCAATGGCAAAGGCGCCAACGGTAAGAGAAAGTATAGAGATGGGGAACGGTTCTTTGGCTGTTTGTTCCTTGGTAATACGGTGAGATAACTCCATGATGTCAATGGCAACCTTTCTGTTGTGTGTACTAAAGCTCAAATCATAATCAAATCGTGCCGATCAATAAGACCTTTTTCATATTATTTAGTTTTCTAAGCTTATAATCAAGACAATTCTTTTAAAAAATATGTAAAGAGGTGCGTTTTTTTGTCGAGCGATTGGATATTTTATTAGAAATAAAGAATAAAATGGCTGCCGTCAAGCACAACGTAAACAATATGAAATAAAGGAAAGGTGCGCCCATATGGTCAATAAAGATACCTCCAAAGGCACCGCCAATAATTCCGCCAAGCCCCGTAGTGATCGCTGCAAATACCGTTTGAAAGGTAGCCTGATTCTCGTCTTTGGAATAACCTTTCACCATTTCAACAGATGCGCTTGCGAAAAAGGCATAGGCCATTCCGTCTAAAAGCTGTGAAGCCAGCACCAGATAAATATCGTGCGTGAAAGCCAATGTCAAACACTTGGCCGCATAGCAAATTGCAGCCATGCAGAGGACAGGCAAACGTCCGATTTTGTTATTCAGCTTAGCTGATACCCAGAACATCGGTACTTCAATAATCGCTGCTATCGCATACGTGGTGCCAATCCAGGCTTTATTAAAGCCCATTTCTTTGAAATAAATAGGAAGAAACGAAAAGTTGATCGCAATCGATAAATTCACCAGCAAACAAATCCCGATAAAGCCAAGAAACCGTTTATGGCTAATTACCTCTTTAGCCTGATCAAACATCGACAGCTTATGTTCGGACGGTTTGATTTTTGGAAATAGAAACAATACACCGAGGACAGCAGCATTGATGATAAGGAAATAGAAAAAACTACTTCCGTAGCCGCTGCGTTCATAAATAATACCTGTGGCAAAACTAGCCAAGGAAAAACTCAGGGCTCCCCAGAGACGAATGCTGCCAAAAGAAATACCCGCATTACTGCCAATCTCAACAGCCAACGCATCGCTTAACGAGGCAGAAGAAGATTGAAACCATGGGAAGAGAACCGAGAAGATCAATAAGGCAAAGTAGGCGTCAAAAAAGTAGAAGCCAAATGCGAGAATAGGGGATAGGATGGTACAAAGCATCAATATTTGTCGGCGATCGTTCAGCCGGTCATTCAGCATGCCCATAATGGGCTGAGCAATGACACTCGTAAAGGCCCAAAGAGATAGAAGCAGTCCGACTAGGGTAGAGCTTATCCCCTTATCACTAAGATATAGGCTAAGATAAGGCATTAATGCTGCCTGTCCGAGATAGTATAGGAAATAGTAGGACGCAAGACTTTTCATGCGAGAATCCCCTCTCAGATGTCCAAACCAAATAAAGGGCACATACGTGTAATGTGTGGATTGACAGGAATCTGTGCCCATTTAACATCTTATTCTTTTCCCGTTACCTTGGCAATCAACAAACAGGGTGTGTCGTGTCCCAACAGCTAGGGACACAGAAAATAAAAAAATGAGAAGGCAAGGTTACTCTTGCCCTCTCATTTTTTGTTTTGCCGATTGTTAAGGAAAGCCACCTAACCACTAGTACTAGGTAGCGGAACGTAGAGGCGTTATTTCAGGAAAACAGCCCGAAAAACCGATTGAGAGGAACATGAGGGCGCTATTTGATCATCAACACGATCCAGAAGGCGAAAAACCGCGAAATAACGCCTCGTCGTTCCGCTTCCTCGTGATTATGGGGGTTTTTCGAACAAATAGCGAATCGACGTTCCCTCTCAGCAAATTCGGGTCCAGTATATATAGGTAGAGAGGCTTAACATCAAAATGGCTATGGGATAGCCGCTTTCCGTATTAGTAAGCTCGAGCATATTGTTCCGGGATATGATTCGGTTCTTTGCGAAGTGTAATGGCTGCATGTGTAGCCCAGTACGGATCACGCAGCATGCCCCGTGCAATCGCTACGAAATCTGCATCTTCACTGCCGATAACGGACTCAGCAAGCGCTGGGTCTTCGAGCATACCTACAGCAATCACGGGTACATTCAGCGCCTCACGGATTTTACGTGCGAACGGAACCTGATAGCCGGGGTAGTTGCCTGGTTTTCTCTCTCCAGCGGGTCCTTCCCCGCCGGAACTCACATGAAAAGCGTCTACACCTGCAGCTTGGTAGGCTTTGGAAAGCTCGATGGCATGATCCATATCATATCCGCCATCGGCATACTCCACTGCGGAGATGCGGAAGATGAGCGGCATGTCAGCAGGCATTTCTTTTTTGACGGTTTGAATGACTTCTACGCCAAAACGGGCTAGGTCTTGACCGTATACATCATCTCGTTTATTGGTTAGAGGCGATTGGAACTGATGGATCAAATAGCCGTGAGCTCCATGAAGCTCGATCGTATCTACACCTGCTGTTACAGCACGGCGGGCGGCATCACCGAATTTTTGGACGACGTCTTGAACCTCCTCGGTTGTAAGAGCGCGCGGCATCTTGTAAGCCGAGCCAGGAAACTTAATCGCAGATGGGGCAATGGGGACTGCCGCATCTTCTGCTTTGCGTCCTGCATGAGCGATCTGAATCCCGATTTTGCCATTATGCGAATGTACACCGTCGATAATTCTGGCGAATGCTGGAATATGATCATCTGACCATAGTCCTAAGTCGAAATCAGTAATGCGGCCATCGGGATCAACATCCGTCATTTCCATGATAATGAGACCAGTACCGCCAATAGCGCGGCTAAGATAGTGAACGTAGTGCCATTCGTTCGGCTTTCCGTCTTTGGCCGTAACCGAATATTGACACATTGGCGCCATGACAACGCGATTATTTATGTGCAAACCTTTCAAATCATACGAAGAAAACAATTTCTGAGTCATAGTCATCTCTCCTTTAAGCTATTTATGAAGACAACCCTAACAAGGGTTCCTATTTGCAACTGACAGTCACGCCATTATTATTAATGGTATTGGAATTAAAAGCAAGTACCTACTTTTAAGTACTATAGTATCAAAAAGTATACTAAAGGAGTCGTTTACCATGGGTAATCAACGATTTAAGAACTCGGTAGAAATGACCTTGTGCTGATCATCAGATCAGGATCAGGGGAATCCAAGAGCCTCCTCTCTATCCTTGTTTGGTTTTTTCTTTTCTATTTAGGAGATAATGACAGGGAGGAGGGACATAAGTATGTATGCCTACGTGGAAATTCTGATTCGGACCGTTCTAGCTATTTTACTGCTTCTGTTTATAGCCAAAGTACTTGGTAAACAGACGATTTCCAATATGACGTTTCATGATTTTGTGACTGGTATTACTATAGGGGCTATTGCAGCTAATTTGGCATTCAATGAAAAATTAAGTCTTTCGCATATGATTTTATCGCTGATTGTCATTGCCATTATGTCCTATTTGTTATCCGTCATTGCATTGAAAAGCCGCAAAATGAGAAACTGGATATCAGGTTCCCCGACGGTACTTATTGAAAGCGGGAAAATTCTTGAAGATAATATGAGAAAAGTGAGATATACACTGGACTCATTAGATCAAGCTTTAAGGGAAAAGGGGATTTTTAATATAGAGGAAGTGGACTACGCTGTACTTGAGGATAATGGTGTGGTATCGGTATTAAAAAAAGACGAGTACCAATATGTCACTAAAAAGGATATGAAGCTTCATTCAAACACCCAAGCTTTTCCCATTGAATTAATTATGGATGGAAAAATGATGGAGAAAAACCTAGAGAATAACGGACTGACTAAGGAATGGTTGGAACTGGAGGTAAAACGCAAAGGAAAACAGATATCCGATGTATTCTATGCGGCAAGAGGTACGAAACAACAGCTTGTCTTTGATTTTTATGAAGATGGAATCCATCAAACCATTGATAAAGAATAAACGGATGTAAACTTTGTGAAATTTTACAAGGTGACTTGAGAAGGATTTTCCAGTAACATTATTTCATCAAAATAACGTTAGGAGATAATCATTCATCATGAGTAACGATCAGACATCAGGACAAGCAGCAAGCAAAAAAACAGGAACGGTTGAACGATTTACGTCTACTGGTTTTATTTTGGCTGCGATCGGCAGCTCGGTAGGGCTAGGCAACATGTGGAAGTTTCCCTACATTACAGGTAAACATGGCGGTGCCGCCTTTTTCCTGTTGTTCATCATTTGTTTAATTGTTGTAGGCTTACCTATTTTGCTTGCAGAGATGACGATTGGCCGCGGTGGTAGAGGGAATGCATCGGCATCCTTCTTTAATCTGACGGGCAAAAAATACTGGGGAGCATTTGGGTTATTATCAATTCTAACCGCTTTCATGATCATGTCCTACTACGCGGTAGTCGCGGGATGGACACTCCATTATACGGTAGAGTCGTTTACTGGCCTCTTGTTCCAAGAGGGCTCAGACTATAAAGAGAAGTTCCTATCATTCGCTTCGGGCTACTGGCCTATTTTCTGGCAGGCTGTTGTTATGTTGGTTACAGGGTGGGTTATTGCCAAGGGGGTTTCTGGCGGTATTGAGAAATTCAACAAAATTTTGATTCCTGGTTTTCTCATCATCCTACTCATTCTTATGTTCCGTTCGCTTACGCTTCCAGGGGCAGCAGCGGGGGTATCCTTCTTCTTGAAACCTGACTTCTCCAAGCTGGACGCGGAGTCTGCACTAGTTGCTTTGGGACATGCGTTCTTTTCCTTATCGTTAGGGATGGGCTGTATGCTAACCTATGGATCTTATGTGGAAAAAAGACAATCACTCGGCACGGCGACGCTCGCCATTGGTTTCGGTGATTTGGTATATGCTTTCATCGCGGGTCTAGTCATTTTCCCTACGGTGTTCTCCTACGGGCTTCAGCCTGGTGAAGGCGTAGGTTTGGCTTTCATGGCGCTGCCTGCGGCGTTCTCGCAAATGCCATTTGGCTTCTTCTTTGGTGGATTATTCTTCTTGCTGCTAGCCATTGCGGCGTTAACTTCAGCGATTTCCATCTTAGAAGTTCCAGTTGCTTATGCTATGCACAAATGGCAGTGGAGCCGCAAAAAATCAGCGGTTATCTTATCCATCCTTTGTTTCTTAGTTGGTGTTCCTTCAGGGCTTTCTGTTGGAGGCGTTCTAGGGGACTTCCATCCTGGAGGTAAAAGCATTTTTGATTGGATGGACTTCGTTACTTCTTATGTTCTGATGCCATTCGGTGGGTTGGTTGTTACCTTATTTACCGGATATGCATGGAAAAAGGCTGGAGAAGAAGCGGGTTTGAAAGGTTTTTGGTATAAAGCTTGGATGTTCTTACTACGCGTGGTAGCTCCCATACTCATCGTTTGTGTATTCTTGCATTCGGTAGGTATAATTAAATTTTCATAGACATATACCAACTATCATTAGTAAAGAGGATACCGCAAAGGTATCCTCTTTCTTTTTTCTTACTTTTTTTCAATCCTGCGGCAAAGGGCATATCATCTTGATATCTTCCATCTCCAGCATTTGAGAACGCTCGACTAGACTGTTCAGAGGGACACTTTGCTCATTTTCCGGTTGATCCAAAGGATAAATTCTGGCGGTTTCATTCTTTTCGTCGACATTTTGAATGTAGATTGGCGTCCCATTATAAGTGACATCTACCATGACAGGTGAAACCGCAATCTCTTGAGCGCGTTGATTGTTCATTTTTTAGCCTCCTTGACGTACTAGTTACATTATTTGTGGATGTGAAAGGATGTATTCATAAAAAAGCACCCCCAGCTATTTGGAGGTACCTTAATTTTTATTTGATTCTCATACTAAGATGATAGCCCTAGCTAACCAACTAAATTTATTCAGCTGAGCTGTTGAACCGTTACCAACTGTAATAAATGAACCCGTAAAGGTGATTCCACGGTTGATTGTAGACCTTTGAATATAACCTTCATAAAGCTGGTTGTTTGTTCCTGGAATGCTGCCACCTGGCACAAATCTTAGGAAAGTCATTTTACCAGAAGGCACGTCATACCACCCTCGAATCGTATTCCCCAATGCCGTTCCTGTCACAAAGCCGTTACGAGCAACCAGTGAGACCTGTATGGATCAATAGATTAGTAGAATAGCGTATTTTTCATAAAGGATGGTAAAATAAGAGGCAGATAAAGGAACGCGTATGGCCTCTCACTCCCCTTGTGTTCATGAAGGATTTTTGGCACAATAATAAACAGATGGTACGCTTCGGCTGCTTAGTAGAATAGGACTGTATGTGAAAGTCTTGAAAAGAGGATAACGATGAATAAAGAATCCATCTTTGGATTAACGTTGGATCAATTGATTGCATGGCTTGAGGAAAAAGGACACAAAAAATCGCGGGCATTACAAGTCTGGGATTGGCTATATCGGAAGCGGGTGACCGACTTCTCAGAGATGACGGATGTGAAGCAGGATTGTATTCAGAGTCTGGAAGAGCATTTCGTCATTCAGACGTTGACTGAACATACGAGACAAGAATCAGCGGATGGTACGATGAAGTTCCTGTTCAAGCTTCAGGATGGTAATTTGATCGAGACCGTGTTGATGAGACATAAATTCGGGTTGTCCGTGTGTGTAACGACGCAAGTTGGCTGCAACATTGGGTGCAGCTTCTGTGCGAGCGGGCTTTTGGCCAAAAGTCGTGATCTATCCAGCGCCGAAGTCGTGGAACAAATTATGAAGGTTCAGTTTCATTTGGACAAAGTGGGTAAAGACGAACGTGTCAGCCACATTGTTGTGATGGGCATTGGTGAGCCATTTGATAATTTTGAAAATATGGTTGATTTTATCCGCGTTGTGAAAGATCAGAAAGGCCTAGACATTGCCGCTAGACATATTACGGTATCAACTAGTGGTCTTGCTAATAAAATAATCGAATTCGCGGACTCGGATTTGAAGGTAAATCTCGCAATTTCTCTGCATGCCCCGACGAACGAGCTTCGTACCCGGATCATGAAAATAAATAAAGCGATTCCGATTGAGAAATTAATGCAGGCAATCGAGTACTATTTGGAGAAAACGAACCGGAGAATTACACTCGAGTACATTCTGCTGAAGGATGTTAACGACGGTAGAGAGCATGCGCTGCAATTAGCAGAGCTCATCCAGCATATTCGCCACCTTGCCAACGTGAACTTGATTCCTTACAATCCTGTGGATGAGCATAGTCAATATCAACGGAGCGAGCGGGAATCCGTGCGGGCTTTCTATGATACATTGAAAAAGCAGGGAATTAGCTGCAGTGTTCGCCTTGAGCATGGAACGGATATTGATGCCGCTTGTGGACAATTAAGAAGCAAACAGATCAAACAATCCACAGGGGATAACCTGGGTCAGGATAGTTTGGTTGTAGGATAATAAAGAAGGCGGGACCCCATCAGATATTGATCGGGTCTTTTTTTCGTAAAGAATAGCAGCTTTGATATAAAGGGAAAAATGACTTAAGATCCAACTGAGATAGGTATAGGAGGCGTAGAATGTCAGATTTCAAAGCCGTTATTCTAGATGAGGAAACAGCACCTTCTCATGCCATCGCATGCCAGCAATGCGAGCTTTCCAAGCAGCGTCATCGTGTGATTTGGGGGGAAGGTAATCCCGAAGCTCCGATTTTTATTATTATGGATAACCCGGGTGCCCGTGAAGACAAGGAGGGACAAGCATTCGTATGCGGTACAAGGGAAACTTTACAGATGGGGATGAGGGAAGCGGGGCTGGATTTGGGCTTGGTTTATGTAAGTTATTTATTGAAGTGCCGCCCGATTCGGGCTTATAACAAGCCCTTAGCCAGAGAGGCGTGCTCTTCCCATTTAAAGCTTCAACTTGAAGAGAAGAAACCCAGTTTGTTGTTTGGACTTGGAAATGTTGTTGTGGATTCTATGTTTCCGGATGTTGGTGCCGATGTAAAAAGCTACAGGGGTAGATGGCACACATTCCAAGGGTTACCTATAGCTTTCTCTTATCATCCACTCGCTGTACGCCGGAGACCCATCCTTATGAAATATTTCGTCCAGGATGTTGAGCTTATTACTCAAAGGATCAAGGAAATGACGTAAATGGAGATGAATGTTCTGTCTTCCCAACCCGTAGCTGCTGCATTTTTTGGGCAACCTACACTGCTCTTGGCTCGTTCACTGCTCGGCAAACTACTTGTGAAAGAAACCGAATTAGGCATAGCCGCAGGCTGGATTGTAGAGACAGAGGCCTATAAAGGGCCGGGAGATCGCGCCGCTCATAGCTTTGGCAATCGCAGGACACCGAGAACGGAAGTCATGTTCGGCCCTCCGGGCTATGTCTATACCTATGTGATGCATACCCATTGTCTAGTGAACATTGTTAGCGGGGAGCCTGGTCACCCAGAAGCTGTCTTAATTCGAGCTGTGGAGCCCTGCATAGGAATTGATCTCATGTATGATCGCCGCGGCCACGATAAAAAACTCAAGGAGCTCACAAACGGTCCCGGCAAACTAACGAAAGCTCTTGGCATTGTAAAAGAGGACTATGGAAGGCCCTTCTTTGAGCGTCCTCTTTTCATTGCTGAAGGAAAAACAATAGAATCCGTTGCGGCTGGACCGAGAATCGGTATCGACAATAGTGGGGAGGCCAGAGAATATCCGTGGCGATTCTGGATCGAAGGAAATTATTTTATTTCAAAATAGCTGCAGAACCGTATTTCCGCCCATTCGTCGCCTATTTTCAGTAAACTTTAAGCCAATCTTCGGATAAATTTCAGGGAATTTCCCCCAGTTCCATGCTATTCTATTCGTACAAGAGGTTGAATTGGGGGGGACGACAATGGAAGAGAAGCAAAAGGAGTCGAAATCTTCGAGTATGAAAATAACGCGTCGCCGGTTCTTGGTATCGAGTGTTCTAATGGTCACCAGTGCGACGTTAGCGGCCTGCGGAATTAATTTGGGCGGCGGAGCTACGACTGGAGGACCAACGACTCAGCCTGAAGTTAATCAAGCGAAGGAAACGGCGAGCGAATCACTGAAAGCTGCGAATCTGGAGCCAACACCTGCGTGCGGTTCCCCGGAGGAGATGACGCCAGCTGTCACCGAAGGTCCGTATTTTACACCGAACTCGCCGGAGAAAAGTTCCTTGTTAGAGCAAGGAATGAAGGGAACGAAGCTTACGCTTGTAGGCTACGTTGTATCCACGGCGTGTAAACCAGCTGCGCATGCGTTATTAGACTTCTGGCAGGCAGATGCAGACGGTCAATATGATAACAAAGGCTTCACCCTTCGGGGGCATCAATATACGGACGATAAAGGTAAATTTACATTGGAAACGATTGTGCCGGGCTTGTACCCAGGGCGAACGCGCCATATCCATGTGAAGGTGCAGGCGCCGAATGGTCAGGTGCTGACGAGTCAGCTCTTTTTCCCGAATGAAGCGGGCAATGTGAAGGATGGCATCTACAACAAGGCACTACTGATGGATATTAAAAGCAACGCGGATGGCAGCCTGTCGGGCGCCTTTCAATTCGTTGTGAAGGTATAAATAAAGAGGAGCCCATGATGAATTCATGAGGCTCCTTTTTGTTTTAGATATGTAAGAATTGAGGGTAAGCGAAGCTTGTCCCTTGATTTTGCTGTATCTTGATCTTTTTCTTTTTGTCTCAGTCTTTTATCCTCTGTCTCGGTCTATTCCCCGCTTAAGTTGTACAACGTACAACAATTCCGTTAGTTTCTTCTCATTAAGCAGTAAGTGTTGTATGTCGTACAACAATTTAGCCATATTTCATGGAATTGAGTTAATTTATTGGAAAATTGATGTATTTTCTGCAACAATCGCAGGGATAACGCGGATTTAGCCTGCGTAAAGTTGTACGTAGTACAACTTTACGATTACCTTGGACCAACATTGCTTGGAGCAAGCGACTTTATGATGATAAAAGCTTGCATCTACTATAAACTTGTTCCGTATTTACCTAATAAACACCACACTCGTCCAAAAGGAGGGCATAATCCGTATTCTTCATAGAGTTAGATTGATTTCCGATTGCGCGTAATCATCATCAAGCCGCCTGCAACAATAAGAATAATAGCAATGATCGGTATGGAGAAAATGGTGAAGAACAAAAGGGACATGACGGTCAGAATGTTAATCGGGATGAGCAGCCATTTATTTCGGCCTCCGAACCAGTAGAGTTCGAATAAACCGACGGCAACAGCCAGCATAAATCCAGGCCACATAAGATGCCAGATATCAAACAGCATGGAGATTTGGCAGATGACGCCGGTTGTTAACACAATCCCGCCTGGGACAAGCACACCAACACCTCGCCGCTGCAGGATAAAGAAGTATAACCAGTGGAAAAATATGCCCGCCGGTATGACAAACAAAGTTGGCCAGAAGTACTCAAAAATGGTACCGGTATTGAACGTACTGTCGCCTTTTAGAAACATAAAAATACCTAAGATGATCAATATTGGACCAAGAAAGGCGCTGCGATTCATATTCAACATGCTCACTCCTAAACGTTATTATCCATTCTCAATTACTTTAAGAATATCATGACAAGGGAAAAGTGTCTTCCTACTCAGGGGGAGAATGGGTATCGGTCGGAAGACTGATTTCATCCCCTCCATCATATGCATCCTTGCCAACAATAGGAGCTAGCGAATGCCTTCTCATGAATGAAAATAGTCCACAAGCACACAATAAAAGGACTGTTAATCATGATCAAAAGGAGAAGATGTTGATGCGTGGCAAATTTCTCAAGTTAATGCTGTTGTCGATGTCCATAGCCTTAAGTGTGGCCCCACTCAGCGCAGAGGCAAAGGCGGACGAACGCGCCGCTGTAAAGATGCAGTGCTACAGTCAATCGATGGTCAAATTGAAAGGCGACTTAAGAAAACTGTGGATTGATCATGTTTTTTGGACCAGAAGCTACGTTATAAGCGCCCTTGCTGGCTTAGAAGATCAAGAAAAGGTGCTGGCTAGACTGCTCAAGAATCAGAAGGACACCGGAAATGCGATAAAACCGTATTACGGAGAGGCCGCTGGTAATCAACTAGGTGACCTGTTAACTGAACATATCGTTCTTGCAGGCAAAGTGATAGCCGCAGTCAAAAGCGGTAATTCAGCTGATTTCGAGAAGTACAACAAAGAGTGGCATCGGAATGCCGATGATATCGCCGCATTTCTCAGCAAAGCGAACCCGAATTGGCCCATGAAAACTGCGCAAGATCTAATGTATGGGCACTTGCAATTGCTCACAAACAATGTGTTAGCTAGGCACAAAAAGGATTGGGACGCGGACATAGCTACGTTCGAACAATACGAGGACCATATTTTTATGCTGGCCGATTTTCTTTCGGACGGGATCATCAAACAATTCCCTAAGAAGTTTAAGTAGTCGTGTTCGAAACGTAGTGAAACTTGACACAAAAAGCCTCAAAGACATTAGTCTTCGAGGCTTTTTTACATACTATTTTTAGAAAAACTTCACCAACTGATCCTTGATCTCATCGTTCGTACCGCCAACGACCGTCTGGAACTGCGGCTTGTCGAACAGCGCTTGAATCTGCTGCGGATACGTCTGCTCAATGCTGCGCAAACGGATCGACTCATCGAATTTAGCCGGATGAGCTGTCGAAAGGGCAACAGTCACTTCACCGTCTACAGCGAGCTTGTCAGCAGCAGCTACTCCGCAAGCTGTATGCGGATCGAGCAGATACGCGTATTTCTCATAATACTCGCTAATTGTATCCAAGCACTCCTCATTCTGCACGCCATAGGCAGCAAAGTCAGCTTGCACGGCTTGCAGCTTGTCAGCAGGGATAACAACGCGGCCTTCAGCCTTGAATTGATCCATGATAGCCGAGACAGCTTGCGCGTCTTCGCCATAGAGGTAGAACAAGTAGCGCTCGAAGTTGCTAGCCACTTGAATATCCATGGAAGGACTGTATGTTCCGCGGAATGCTCCTGGTTGGTAGACGCCGTCTTGTACGAAACGCTCAAGAATATTGTTTTCGTTCGTTGCAAGAATGAGTTTATGGATGGGAAGACCCATTTTCTGAGCCAAATAGCCAGCGAAGATATCACCGAAGTTTCCAGTCGGCACACTGAAATTGACCTTATCAGCCTGATTATTGTTCGCTAATTGGAAGTAAGCATAGAAGTAATATACCGTTTGTGCCAAAATGCGGGCAATGTTGATTGAGTTAATCGCACGCAAATGGTAACGGTGCTTGAATTCCACGTCGGCGAACAGCTCCTTGATAATACGCTGGCAGTCGTCGAAAGTGCCTTCAACGGAAAGATTCAGCACATTCGCGTCATCAACGGTGGTCATTTGCAATTCTTGGACCTTGCTGACCTTCCCGTGTGGGTGAAGGATACAGATTCGGATGCCTTCTTTACCGCGCACACCTTCAATCGCTGAAGCTCCTGTATCCCCTGAAGTGGCTCCAAGAATATGGATAATCGAATTCGTTTTGCGAGAAACGTACGAGTAGAGATTGCCTAAGAATTGCAGAGCAATGTCTTTGAAAGCAAAAGTAGGTCCGTGGAACAATTCCAGCACATACGTGCCGTCGTTCAGACGTTTGACCGGTGTCACTGCTTCGTCCCGGAAGGTTGCATAGCTGTCGTCAACCAGCTGCTTCAGCTCATTGCGCGGGATTTCGTTATTCACATATAGCGAGAAGATTTCAAGAGCCAACTCCGAGTAGGAGAGCTTTTGCCACTTCTGTAGTGTGTCTGCCGATAATTGCGGGATATGCTTAGGAACAAGTAAACCGCCGTCGTCTGCCAATCCCATCAAGATGGCGTCGATGAAGCCGATGGGTTCTACTTTACCGCGAGTGCTAATGTATTCCATATGAGTCCCCTTAGGATTGAATTTTCAGCTATTGTATCAAAAAACAGACCATTTGGACAGTGTAGATGCTTTACAAATGAGCAAAAAAACCATCCAAAGAGGGAAGGTTTCTTCGACATTTTAAAAGTATTAACCTATTCTTGTTTAGCACTTACAACGATTTTCCATGCTTGACCGATAGGAGGAAGGCTTTTCGTCAATGCTGGTCCATAAAATCCGATGACATTCGCGCCTTTAACAAGAGCGGCTTTCTCCACTTTATCGCCGTTTTTATCGACAATAGCCGTCTTGTCTGAGATTTGTAGAACAACCTCGCTCGGAGATGTTTCCGTTAAACCAGTACCTTTAACAAGGAGACTCATATTACCTTTATCATCGCCCCTGACTTCTTCAACCACGCCAGCTGTACCGAGGCTGTTTGCCTCTCTTTTCGTGTCCAAAACCGTAATCTTGGAAGTTGACGTTTGTGGCGGCAAGCTGAGGGTTGTAGCCATAGAATGCTCAGCAGTAACGGTTAAACCAACATGAAGATCGGAAAGACTAAGTTTAGTGCCATCCAGCATTTGATATTCCGTATCTTTGTTCACATTGAGGATCATCCCCTCTGTGCCAATTCCTTGAATCTGAATCGCTGTATAATCATCAACAGGTCGAATCGAAGTGATTACGCCAGTCGTTTGAACTTTCTTAACATCCTTTTTCATCGCGATGGAAACCGAAGCTCCTTTCGTTGTGACAGAACCGTGCAGTACCTTGCTGACAAAGGAAGCAGGCACGTAAAGCTTGTTGTCGACCAATTCAGGAGCCGTACCAAGCGTTGTGAACATTTTATTAATCGCATAGCGATCTTCGCCAGTCTTCACGGTTGTAAATACACTGCCTTTTAACAAATCAACGGAAAGCGTTTCTTGATTCCAAGTGAGTTTGAAGCCCAAGCTCTCCGTTACAGCTCGAAGCGGCAGCATAGGTTCAGTCGCAGCAGCTTTCAAATAACCTTTCTCGGAAAGGGCTCCTTCATTGACTTGGACGGAAATAGCCGTTGGAGTAGCTTGTGTGGTGACAGGCATAATAGTAGTCGTGTGGACAGTTTCATTCGTTGCAGCAAATGCGGCGCCCGTCGTCATCATAGTGGATAAGGATAGAATAGCTAAGCTCTTTTTCATTGTACGATTCATGGCTGTAATTCCTTCCTGTATGTAAGTTATGTTGGATAGTCTGTCTTCCTAAACAAAGGGATATTCCAGAATGTTGCAGGTGAACGGAAAGTTTCGTTAAAAACAACTTAATAAGTAGACTTCAATTGGCTTAAACTATAAAATCAATCTTAGTGGGAAATGGGAAGGGGTGGAAATCTTGTCTTTTGTAATCAAATTGCGGTGGTTTTTCAAAGAAAGATGGAAATACTACGTGCTTGCAATTAGCTTAATGATCTGTGTGAATTTATTGGCGACGATTCCGCCTAAAATGATAGGGAATACAATCGATCAGATTGGCAGCAGGAGTTTAACAGCATCTAGCTTAAGTCAGACTGTTCTTCTGCTTGTAGGCTTGTCTCTCCTATTATATGTAATTACTTATGTTTGGATCACGACCTTATTCGGCAATTCGGCACTTGTTGAGAAAGTGCTCAGAGGGCGTTTACTGGCTCATCTGACGAAAATGACACCGGCTTTCTTCCAACGCAACAGCACGGGGCAGTTGATGGCATTAGCTACTAATGATGTACTCGCTATTGGACAGACCGCTGGTTACGGCGTTATGACACTCGTGCACACATTGGTTGGGGCATCCGTCGTCATTATTACGATGATCTCCCTTATTAGCTTCAAATTAATGATTGCGGCGCTGATTCCTCTGCCTTTTCTAGCCTTTGTGATTAGTAAACTGGGTCAAAAAGTGAGAGTTCGCTTCCTTGCTGCACAGGCTTCTTTCGGCCAAATGAATGATCACGCACTCGAGTCCATCTCCGGTATTCGTGTGATTCGTTCTTATGTTCAGGAAGATCATGATCTGGTCGCGTTCGATAAAGTAACGTCAGAAGTGATGAATAAGAATAGACGCGTGTCCATGCTGAATGCGCTTTTTCAGCCGCTTACATCGTTGATTGTCGGTCTAAGTTACTCGATAGGCATTGGCTATGGCTCTTATATGGTCTTTCATAATGAAATCACGCTGGGTCAGTTGATTTCATTTAATATTTACTTAGGTATGCTGATCTGGCCGATGATTTCTTTCGGCGAGTTTATTAATGTCCTGCAGCGCGGCAGTGCCTCGGCAGACCGTCTGGAAACAGCACTGACGCAGAAAGCGGATATTGTGGATGTTGATGCACCGATTGCGGTGAGTGTGCCGGAGCGTATCGAGATGAAGGATTTAACCTTTACGTATCCGACCGCAAACCATCCAAGTCTCGTTAACGTTTCTTTCCAATTGGAAAGAGGGCAGACGCTAGGGATTGTAGGCCGGACGGGTAGCGGCAAAAGCACGCTGCTGAAGCAGCTGCTGCGGCAATTCCCGATCGAACCAGGTAAGCTGCTGTTTGCAGGCGTGCCGATTGAGAGAATCGCCTTGGATCAAGTGAAGCGCTGGGTAGCCTACGTTCCGCAGGAGCATCTGCTGCTATCGAAATCCATTCGCGACAATGTCGCGCTGGGTAAGCATGACGCTTCGCCGGAAGAGATTGCAAGGGCCATTGAGATGGCCTCTTTTACCCAAGATATCGAGCAAATGCCGGAAGGTCTAGCGACAATTGTCGGCGAAAATGGCGTCATGCTGTCTGGTGGACAGAAGCAGCGTTTGGCAATTGCTAGAGCCCTTCTGATCGATTCGGAAATCCTGCTGCTTGATGACTCGTTATCCGCTGTCGATGCGCGGACTGAAAGCCGCATCCTCCAGCATATCCGTAAGGAACGCGCGGGCAGAACGACATTGATCAGCACGCACCGGCTCTCGGCAGTGAGCCACGCGAATTGGATCCTCGTTCTAGATGAGGGGCGAATCGTCGAAGAGGGTACCCACGAAGAGCTGATGTTGTTCGGCGGCTGGTACCGTGAGCAGTGGGAACGTCAACAAATGGAAGCGAGTTTGGAAGAATGACAAACAGAAGAAGGGAGGACGACAAGATGCAGAAACCGTCCACGGCGAGAAGGCTGATTTCGTATGCGCTCGTCTATAAGTTCAGGATTATCGGCGCACTGCTCATTCTTTGCTGTGCAGTAGCCGCCGAGCTGGGCGGACCTTATATAACCAAAACCATTATCGATCAGCATTTGTCTACAGGCACACACACGATGGCGCCTGTACTTAAACTGCTTGGTCTCTACATGGGCTTGCTCCTCGTAGCAAGCATCTGTAATTTTTCGCAAGCCTATTTACTCCAATCTACGGCTTTGCAAATTATCAAAAACATGCGCATGGATTTAATGCAGCACATTCAGCGCATTTCACTGCGCTATTTCGATAACACGCCGATCGGGCAGGTTGTGTCCCGAATTGCGAACGATACCGAGGCTGTCCGCGACTTATTCATGAGTTTCATGGCTACATTCGTCGTGAGCATGATGCAGCTAACGGGCATTTTCGTAGCTTTATTCATTCTGGATTGGCATCTCGCTCTTTTTTGCTTGGTGCTGCCGCCTATCTTTGCAATAATTATGGTTGTTCACTTAAAATATTCGAAAATCTTCATCACCATTATGCGTGCGCGGCTGAGTGATATGAACGCGATGATTAATGAATCGATCGTCGTTATGCCTATTATTCAAGCTTTTCGCCGGGAGAAAGTGACGCTTGAGGAATTCGAAGTACTGAACAAGGATCGCTATGTAAATCAACTTAAGCAGTTCCGTATTTTTTCCTTATCCTCTCGTAATATTGTGGGGACCATCGGCAGCTTGGTGACGGCTATGGTCATATGGTATTTTGGCCGGGAATCGCTGACAGCCGTGATTTCTTTCGGGGTGTTTTATGCTTTCATCGATTATCTGGGGCGGATCTTTCAACCGATTATCGGGATTTTCGATCAATTGACGAATGCGCAAAGAGCCTTTGTATCCGCGGATAAGGTGTTCACCATCCTAGACATGGAAGGCCAAGAGGTTGAGAAGACGGATAAAGTCAGCCGCCCGGAAGGCGTTGTGAAGTTCGAGGACGTAACCTTTGCTTATAAAGCAGGGGAAAACGTACTGAAGCATATTTCCTTCGAAGCTCGCAAGGGGGAAACCGTAGCCTTGGTCGGACATACAGGCTCAGGCAAAAGCTCCATCATGAACTTGCTGCTCGGGTTCTATGAACCGGATGAAGGCAGTATCACGATTGATGGACGCGACATCCGGGAGATGTCGAAGCAAGCGCTGCGTAAGCATATGGGCATTGTTTTGCAGGACCCGTTCTTGTTTGCCGGAGATATCAAATTCAATGTGAGCCTGTATAATGAAGAGATTTCGCTTGAACGTGTGAAAAATGCGTTAAGTGATGTAGGCGCAGCCTCCTTCATTGAGCAGCTGCCTAACGGCTATGATGAGCAGGTTGTGGAGCGGGGGAGCACTCTGTCTTCCGGCCAGAGACAGCTCATTTCATTCGCGCGAGCGCTGGCCTTCGACCCGTCGATTCTCATCTTGGATGAAGCGACAGCCAGCATCGACAGTGAGACGGAAGGGCTGATCCAGCGCGCGCTGAAGGTGGTCAGCGAAGGGCGCACGACCTTGGTCATCGCGCACAGACTGTCTACGATTCGCGATGCGGATCAGATTCTCGTGCTGCACCGCGGCGAGATCGCCGAGCGTGGCAACCATGAGACGCTGATGGCGCTGGGCGGCCGATACGCGAAGATGTATCAGCTGCAGAAGGGCGAGTCGGCTGTAGTGGGCTGACCATAACATATGAAGCCTGCCTATAACTGAAGCTTAGGACGTATTTCAAAAGGATAAGCCTTTCCCGATAGGGGGTGGCTTATCCTTTTGTCATTTTACCTGAGCACGGTCATTTTGGTTAAAGATGAAGATGCAAAAAGTGCAGCAAAAAGTACTCTTTTTAGCCATTCCGACTTGTTTCGGTTTTGGATAAAGCGGATACTACCGCATTATAAGCAGCGTAATAAAGAAAAGCATATTATTTTTCAAATTACCTGTTGACATCTATCTCGAAATGAAGTATCTTTAAATCAAGATATTACAAATTAAGATTTCGCAGCAAAGCATAACACACCACAGATCATCACAGCATAACAAAAAGATAAAAGAAATGAGGTGAACCAAATGAGTGAACAGAGAAACGAATCATTAGATCTCTATATTGCACTCTCCAGAGCAAGTGAATGGGTCAACGCCCATGGGGACCGGGATATTCGTAATTATGGATTGAATCGAACGGAATTCGGTGTCCTCGAGTTGCTTTATCATAAAGGCGCGCAGCCGATTCAACAGATTGGCGGCAAGGTGCTGATGAGCAGCGGGAATATCACCTATGTTGTAGATAAGCTGGAGAAGAAAGAGTTCGTAAAGCGCAAAACATCAACCGAAGACCGCAGGCTCATTTTTGCAGAAATTACGGAAAAAGGGAAGCAGTTTATTGAAGAAGTATTTCCCAAGCATACCGAGGTCATTGAGAAAGCGGTAGCTGGACTTACAGCAGAAGAGAAGAAGATAGCTAGTCAATTGTTGAAAAAGCTGGGTAGGTTTGCTCAGGATGGTTTCAAGTAGTTTGGCCTCACATGAGAGGTGTTAACTACTTAACCTTTTATCTTATATCTTAAATTAAAGATTCTTAAATTGAAGGAGAATGAATATGAGTATCGCATTAGGATTATTAATTATTCGTTTGGTTGTTGGATTAAGCTTTATGGCGCATGGGGCACAGAAGCTGTTTGGTTGGTTCGGAGGCTATGGTCCGAAAGGAACGGGCGGGTGGATGGAATCCATCGGCATTAAACCCGGTGTTGCTATGGCGGTTATGGCAGGACTCATGGAGTTCGTGGGCGGTGCATTATTCGCCACTGGATTTGGTACAGTCATTGCTTCATTGCTCATCGTCATGACAATGGTCGTTGCAATTGTCAAAGTACACGCTAAGAGCGGCTATTGGGCTACCGCGGGCGGCTATGAATACAACTTGCTGCTGATTGCTATTGCGGTTGGCGTGGCATTAACTGGTGCAGGAGCTTACTCTGTCGACGCTTTATTCAAATAATAATCTTGGATACTTTTAAATTAGGTCTGGAATAATTAAACTAAACTAAAGGAGTTGGATTCAATGACACAACAACAACAACAAACAGCAGGTATTCACCATATCACAGCTTTCGTTCAAAATGCACAGGAAACAGTAGACTTTTATGCAGGGATTCTAGGACTTCGGATGATCAAAAAAACAATTAACTTCGACGCACCGGAAGTCTACCATCTGTACTTTGGTAATGAAATGGGAAGTCCAGGAACGATCATCACTTTCTTCCCATGGGCGCACTCTCGCAAAGGGCGTATCGGCGGCGGTCAAGTCGGTATCACAACGTATGCTGTGCCTACAGGCAGTCTGTCATTCTGGGAAGAGCGTCTAGCGCAATTTGATATTCCTTTCGAAAAAACGCAAAGATTCACAGAAACATACCTTCAATTCGAGGATCGGGATGGTCTGAAACTTGAAATCGTAGAGCGCGAGCAAGGAGCGCTTAGCCAATGGTCATTCGGCGGTATTCCAACGGATAAAGCGATCAAAGGCTTCGGCGGCGCTGTTCTCTACAGCACGGCTCCTGACAAAACTTCGCAGCTGCTAGAGCAAGTGATGGGGCTTCAAAAAGTAGGGCAAGAGGGAGCTTACGCTCGATTCAAATCCTTCGGAGACTTGGGTAACATCGTCGATGTTAACGTAACCCCAATGGCCTACGGAGCTGGTGGAGCGGGTACCGTCCATCATATTGCATGGCGCGCCAAAGATGATGCTGAGCATGCACTATGGAGAAGCCATGTACAGACGAATGGATTCCAACCTACGCCGATCGTGGATCGTCAATACTTTAACGCGATCTACTTCCGTGAAGAAGGCGGCATACTCTTTGAGATTGCAACGGATCCTCCGGGCTTTGCACGTGATGAACAGCCTGAGGCGTTAGGTGAGAAACTGATGCTGCCGGAATGGTTCGAGGAGAGCCGTGAACAAATCGAGCGTAATCTTCCGCCGATTCAAGTACGTGTATTGGAGGCGAAAAAACAATGAAACATATCTTTCAAAAGGGATCAGATATAACGGCTCCGGTACTCGTGCTCTTTCATGGCACAGGTGGCACCGAACGTGATCTACTGCCGCTAGCTCAGGCGATTTCACCGACATCGTCGGTGCTAAGCGTTAGAGGTAATGTGCTTGAGAATGGGATGCCGCGGTTTTTTCGCAGGCTGGCTGAGGGAATCTTTGATGAGGAGGATCTGATCTTCCGTACCAAGGAATTGTACGATTTCCTCGATCAAGCTGCCGTGGAACACGGCTTTGATCGTAACAATCTCGTAGCCATTGGTTATTCCAACGGTGCAAACATCGCCGGAAGTCTGTTATTCCACTATCCAGATGCACTGAGAGGAGCCATTCTCCATCATCCAATGGTGCCGCTGCGAGGCATTCAACTGCCGGATCTATCTGGGATTCCAGTCTTTATTGGAGCAGGTCAGAACGATCCGATCTGTTCTCCGAAGGAGACAGAGGAATTACAGATGCTGTTAAGTGAAGCGGGATCAACTGTCGCTGTTCACTGGGAACAGGCAGGGCATCAACTGACTCGTTCGGAGGTAGAAGCGGCAGCGACTTGGTTCAAGACGAATTTAGCATGAGACCGAGTCTAGTAAAGGTGGGAGATGCGTTGTGAGATCCATTGATCCCTCAAGTCAAAGTGAGCGGGAAAACTATAAGCTGTTGATAGGCAGCATAATTCCTAGGCCGATCGCATTTGTTACATCCCTATCTTCAGAGGGTGTGCTCAACGCAGCACCGTATAGTTACTTTACAATTGTGACGGCGAATCCTCCAATGGTCGCTATCTCCGTGCAGAGGAAACAGGGTGTTCGCAAAGATACTTCGCGAAATGCCATCGATACTGGAGCATTCGTCGTTCACATCTCAGACGAATCGTACATCGACCAGATTAACCAAACCGCTGCTGCGCTAGCGGCAAGTGAAAGCGAAGTTGCTTTAGCCGGACTTACACCCGTCGCGAGTGACAAGATTGCCGTACCGGGCATCGCCGAAGCGAGCATTCGCATGGAATGTGTTCTGGAGCAAGTTATAACGCTTGGCGGAACAGACGAAGCACCTGCAGCCGATTTATTAATCGGTAGAGTCGTACAGTTTCATATTGCTGAGTCCTTATATGAGAACGGTCATATTGACCCGAATGGACTTAAACCAGTCAGTCGATTAGCCGGTAACTGGTATGCGAAATTGGGAGAACAATTTGCTATGGATCGTCCCGTTTGAAATAAATAGGTAAGCCCTCGTGACCCACTATCTTTCTTTCGAAAGAAAAATGGACTACGGGGGCTTTTTCCCATTTTTTATCTACAAAAATGTAACTATTTGTAAAACCGAATCGTCTACTCTATGTATCTTTCGTAACCTTATATAGAAATAGGTGATTTGTTATTGTAAGTATTTTCAGGGGAACGCAAATAGCCTTCATGTTGAAGCGGATAATAAAAGGGCTGGATGCCATTATTTTATTGCTGCTGCTCATCTTTATGATCATTAGTATTTTCTGCATCTACAGTGCGACGCGGACAGTTCCAGACTTTTCACAATCATATATTAAAATGATGTATTTTTACGGGTTGGGGTTTGTTGTCTTATTTACGATGCTGTTTGTCAACTATAAACTCTTATTGCAGTTTTCGTCGCTGTACTATTTCATTGGGCTGGGACTGTTGGTCTTATTGTTTTTTAAAGGGAATACTCTCAACAATGCTCAGGGTTGGTTCACTCTTCCTGGCGGGATCAACTTTCAGCCGGCAGAGCTTTGTAAGCTCATTTTGATCTTGTTTTTATCGTATTTCCTGTCCAGAAGAGAAATCGAGACCCTTAGCCTGATCAAGGAAATACTGCCGATGGGTGTTATTACGTTTGTTCCTTTTCTCTTGGTTCTAATGCAGCCGGATCTCGGTAATTCTATCGGATATCTGGTCATTTTCATTGTAGTCTGTTGGTTTGGCCATATTAACTACAAGCATGCTTTGATCGGCCTAGTCATTATCATAATCGTAAGCGGAAGCTCCCTGTACAGCTATATAAAATACCATGAAGAAGTAAAGCAATTCATGGCATCTAAACATAAAGCGTATTGGTTGGATAGGGTTGATGCTGTCCTTTTGCCAGACCAAGCTTCTGAGAAAGCAACCTATCACATGAAACAATCGGTTAAAGCAATCGGATCAGGTTCCTTAGAAGGAGATGGCTACCTTCATGGAACCTCAGTCCAAAGCGGTCAAGTCCCATATACATATTCAGATTCCATATTCGTTGTCGTGGGAGAAGAATTTGGATTTATAGGAGCATCTGTTTTACTCATACTTTACTTTCTTCTCATTTATCGAATGATCACTATCGCGCTGAACATCCGCAGCCAAACAGGCATATACATTATTGGTGGTATTACAGCTATGTTTCTGTTTCAAGTTTTCGAAAACATTGGGATGCTGATCGGTATCATGCCGATTACAGGGATCACCCTTCCGTTTATCAGCTATGGAGGGACCTCGCTTTTGATCAACATGATATCTATTGGCTTTGTTCTAAGTATAAAAATCTATGATGATATAGACGTAGAAGATAGAAATCATTCATTAATAAACCATGTCAAATAAGGTGAGTCAGTCATAATCAAGAGAACACTCCCATGCAGGGGTGCCCTCTTTTTGCTATGTTCACTTTTTAAGCCGAAGCCCGTTTCTCTCGCAGGTCCTGTCTATGCTGACTAAACCAAGGATCAATCCAAGAACCGGCAGCAGGGCTCCCGCCCAAGGCAAAAAGGTAAGCACCATATGGGTGATGACCCACCCACCAATAAAAGCACCGCTAGCATTGCCAAGGTTTAGAGAAATAAGGAACCTCCCTTTGGTTGCGTGGCTCCCCATCGTTGCTTGATGCTGACTAATAATAATGAATTCCAACCTCTCTAGATCTCTTTGACAACCTCCGCGACAATTTCATAAGACCTCAAGCGAGCGTTGTGATCATAAATTTGGCCGGCGATGATCCACTCATCGGCTGCAGTTTGCTGCTGCAGCTTAGCAAGCTTCTCTCGAACGGTGTCTTTACTGCCTACGATGGAGAAGCTTAGGGCTTTGTGAACGTAAGCTTTCTCTTGAGGACTCCATAGGGACTCCATGCTGTCCACGGGCGGGCTCAGCATGCCAGGACGGCCGCGCACGATGTTCAGAAACTGCTGGTGCTGCGAAGTCGCCAAATGCTGAGCTTCCTCATCGGTTTCGGCAGCAATAATGTTAACGCCGACCATCGCGTACGGCTTCTCAAGCGCACCCGACGGGCGGAACTGACGGCGGTACAGATCAAGAGCCGCCAGCAAATAATCCGGAGCAAAGTGGCTGGCGAAAGCGAAAGGAAGACCCAGCTGACCAGCCAGTTGGGCGCTGAAATCACTCGATCCGAGCAGCCAGATCGGGATGTCCAGTCCTTCGCCCGGCACGGCGCGCACGCCCGGTACACCCGTACCCAGCGCCGGGTTGAGATAGCCGCGGAGCTCGCTCAGCTGCTCTGGGAAGTCATGGCCGTCGCTGCCTAAGCCGCGGCGAAGCGCTCTTGCCGCAGGCTGATCGGAGCCAGGCGCACGCCCTAAACCAAGATCGATGCGTCCCGGAAACATCGATTCCAGCGTCCCAAACTGCTCGGCGATGACGAGCGGTGCGTGGTTAGGCAGCATAATGCCGCCGGAGCCTACGCGAATCTTTTCCGTAGCCATAGCGACATACCCGATGACGAGTGATGTGGCGGAGCTGGCAATACCCGGCATATTATGATGTTCGGCGAGCCAATATCTATGGTAGCCCCACTTTTCAACGTGTTTGGCTAAATCAACGGAACGGAGAAATGAATCTCTTGGCGTACCGCCAGCAATAACGGGAGCCAAGTCCAAAACAGATATAGGTATCATTGAATAGACCTCCATTTTATTATATACACTACTATACCAGCATTAAGTAAGGTGCGCTTAAATGGGTCAAGCTAGGAGTAAAAGGCATATGAAAAGGGTGTGGAGCTAATTTTGGGAGAGATAATTGTATTTTTTGTATTTTTTGCAACATTTGAAGGGTATAACGACGATTTGTTCGCCTAATGTTGTAATAAGGAGACTGTCGATTGTTTCACAACTAGTATTCATCATAACTCCATAATGCGATTTTAGAGTCATTCAGCTTTCGTGAGGCAGATGGGCTATAGTGATTACCAATGTTGTACATGATGCAACATCGAAGGGTGAGAGGCTGGATCTAGGCAGCAATTGTTGCGCTTTTTACAACATTATTCTACCGCGAATAGGGATTCATTCATTTAGCAACCTCAAGCGAACATGATGATAATTGATCCCGATCTGAGCTACCCCAATGTAGAGAAAGATGGATGAATGAATCGAAGGTCTCATAAGTGTGGAAGGCGGTTTGTATTTTATTCCGTATGAGAAACCTATTTTTATGGGAAAATAAGGGTTAGGTTGCCATTCGCAGGATGATTTTTGGGTTGTGCAGAATAGTAAAAAATAGGGTCTAATGCAGCTTTGACTTATATTGCATTTTACAAAAAGCATTATGGAACTTATGATGAGAGGGCAATGTAACATTTCTTCTCTTATAAAGGGAACTTAATTAAATTCCCAACGTACTACATCAGGTGGCACAAATCAGTCCGGTACGAAACGGAGAGAAGGAGCTTTAATTAGAATGACTCAACAAGACAAAGGTGGGTGGCGGTCTGACATCGCGCCTTACGAAAGACCACATATGAAGATCAGTGTGTGGCAAATCATTAATACATTAGGACCCTTTTTTGTACTTTGGTATTTCGCCTTCCTAAGTCTATCGGTTTCTATCTGGCTCACGTTCGTGTTAGATATTATTGCAGCAGGATTCCTAATTCGAATCTTTATTATTTTCCATGATTGCTGCCACAAATCTTTTTTCAAAAATAAAATCGCGAATGAAATTGTTGGTACATTAACAGGTATTTTGACGTTTGTCCCTTATCATCAGTGGCGTCATACCCACTCCGTCCATCACGCATCCAGCGGTAATTTGGATCGTAGAGGTGTCGGCGATATATGGACACTAACGGTTGACGAATATATGGCATCTTCTCCGGCTAGAAGACTATATTATCGGGTTTACAGAAATCCGATTGTGATGTTTATTGTCGGACCCATTTTCATCTTTTTGATTGATTACCGTTTTAACCGCAAACGCGCAGGAATGAAAGAACGTATGAATACGTACATCACGAACTTGGGTATCTTTGGGAGCATTGCACTGCTTTGCTCAGGTATGGGTTGGCAATCATTCCTCCTAGTCCAAGGTCCGATGTTTTTAATTTCAGGTATGGCTGGGATTTGGCTTTTCTACGTACAGCACAACTATGAAGACTCGTACTATGAGAATGATGGAGAATGGGATTATATGAAAGCGGCTATGCATGGAAGCTCTTTCTACAAATTGCCTAGAATTCTGCACTGGATCACAGGTAATATCGGCTTTCACCATATTCATCATCTGAGCCCGCGAGTTCCTAATTACTATTTGGAAAAAGTTCATAACAAGAATGCTGAGCTTCGCAAAGTGCAGACAATTACATTGAAGACAAGCTTGGAATCCCTTAAATTCCGTATTTGGAACGAGGAAACGAAGAAGTTCATACAGTTCAAAGATCTCAAGCCTTTCAAGTCGAAAAGAATGATCGAGACACTCAAAACTAAGGCAGAGTAAGTCTTAAAGAAGAGTCGACGGCCTTAAGCAGAGCGCTGCTTAGGTTGTTGGCTTTTTTTCTTTGATTCCATGCTTGCAAAAAAGGAAGTACAAACGTTATAATCATTCCATTACGACAAAAAGTGAACAGGTGTTTATTATATGCAAGTTTTAAAAGATGACGTAAAAAAGAGTATCCGCCAAGCGGCCTTGTCTGAGTTCAAGAAACATGGGTATATGAAAGCCTCCATACGGCATATTGCAGACGCAGCGGGTATCACACCGGGCAATATTTATCGGTATTTTAAAAACAAAGAAGACCTATTCTATGAGCTGATTCAACCCGTCTATGAGCAGCTTGCTTCTTACACCCTAGAGATCAAGAATGAGGTTGATTTCAAATTGTGCAAGGAGACTGCCGATCATCTCGTTATTTTACGTAAAATTGATGCGACGATTCTGCAGCTTTTCAAGCAATCGAGTGTTGAGCTGACCATCCTATTAAATCTGAGTGAAGGCTCACGCTACGAAACCGTGAAACAGGAACTCATTACTTTGGTATATCAAATTTTGGAGAACGTGTTCGCCACAACGAAGCAAACGCCCGGCCCGCTCGAAGTGAATGAGCAGCAATCTGCACGGATGCTAGCTGTTACGCTTATTGAGGGGATGAGCCTTATTCTGCGCGATTATGAAGATGGCGATACCATTAAGGTGCTGGTTGATGAACTGTTGTACCTGTATTCTGCGGGTATTTCAGAAAAAATAAAGCTTCAAGGGCAGTGCTAAAATTTTTTTGAGTCAAAAATGAACGCTTGTTTACTAACGATTACGTAAATCGGAGGAGGAATTAGAGAGATGAAACAAATTATTAAATGGCGCTGGACGATTGTCGCCCTGTGGCTGGTAGCTACCGTGGTTCTCACGGTTTTTCAACCTGATGTGAATGCCATTTTAGGGCTCAGAGGCCAAGATCCGCTGCCAAAGGATAGTCCGTCGAAAGTTGCTACATCGATTTTGAATAAAATGAATGGGGTTGAGGGGACTAGCGATATCATCGTGTTCCACAACCCGAATAAACTGTCTGATACGGATATGAAGCAGATCGAGTCAGGTATTACGAGTATGAAGAACCATCAAGCGGAGCTTGGGTTCAATCAATTGCTTGATCCGTTCTCACTGCCTGACGCGAAGTCCTCACTTATTTCGGAGGATCAGACGACATTAATGGCTAGCTTTAGTTTGGATAAAAGAGGACGTCATGTCGATGAGATTCAACAGGAGTTTGAGGCTGTTTTGAAAGACGTGAACGTGGACTACTACCTCTCAGGTGAAGACTTCATTCAGAACGATTATATCAAAGCATCCGAATCGGGTGTGGCCAAAAGTGCGGCGTTAACGGTTATCTTCATCCTAGCGGTGCTAGTCATTATGTTCCGTTCCGTTGTTATTCCGATTGTCTCGCTGCTTGCTGTGGGTATTTCCTATTTGTGCTCCATGGGGATTGCCGCGCAGCTTATTGATAAGTTTGAGTTTCCAGTGACAAGTGTCACGGAGATGCTGTTGATTTTGATTCTTTTCGGCATTGGAACTGACTATAACATCCTGTTATTCAATCGGTTTAAAGAAGAATTATCCCATGGTCTTTCTGTGGATGAAGCGATTATTGTGACGTATAAAACGGCTGGGAAAACGATTTTTTATAGTATTCTGACGGTATTTATCGCTTTCGCGAGTTTGACGTTCTCGGACTTTGGTATTTATAAATCAGGTAATGTGGTGGCTATTGGCACCGCGGTGCTCTTGCTTGAAATTATGACCGTGACACCTTTCCTCATGAAAGTACTAGGCAATAAGCTGTATTGGCCTTCCAAGGGTGCAACCGGGCATAAGGAAAGTAAATTTTGGGCGAGCTTGACGGCAGTTGCGGTAAAAAGACCGGTGATCACAACGCTGTTTATTCTGATTGTGATGATTCCAATTGCCCTTTCTAACCATCAGAAATTGTCTTTTGACCAGTTGAAAGAGTTAGGAAATAGCCATGAATCCACCAAAGGATTCAGCCTCGTAGCGGATCATTTTAGTCGAGGTCAAGCACTGCCGACCATGGTCGTGATTGAGAATGATAAAGCACTTGATAATAATGACGGATTAGCCGCAATTGATAAGCTAACGGACAAATTGAAGGGTGTTCCGGGCGTGGATAAGGTGTCCAGTGTGACGCAGCCACAGTCGAAGCCGATTGATAACTTCTATATTTCGACCCAAACGTCGACCGTTGCAGAAGGAATTACAGCTTCTCAGAAGGGCGTTAATCAAATAAAAGATGGTTTGAATTTGATGCAGAGCAAACTGGTTAGTCCAGATTTGTCCGGCACCGACCAGTTAGTTGACGGAACCGGTAAGGTTCAAGATGGCTACAGCCAGATTACTGTTGCGCTGGGGCAAGTATCGAAGGGCATCACGCAAGGGGCCGACGGAGCCGGTGAGCTAACTGCGGGCATTGCGAGCTTAAAGGATGGCATGGCGCAAGTCGAGGCTAACACGTCGAAAATTAGCAGCGGACTTACGCAGCTGCAGCAGGGTTATAGTGCTTTATCTGACGGCTATCGTCAGATTGAAGGGAAGCTTCCTGGCATTCAGCAGGGGCTAACTGGGATGAATGGGCTAATTGGCGGGCTGGGTGAAAAGTACAGCCAGTTGAAGGCAGATGCGGATTACACGAAGCTGAAGCAAACGGGTGAGGGCTTGGAATCCGGTCTCGCCCAGCTGAACGGTGGGCTGAAGGAGCTTGGCGCGAATGCAGCCAAGTTGAATGGCTCTTTTGCAGAGGCTGCTGCGGGACTTACGCAGATTAACGGTGCGCAGTCGCAGCTTGCTGCGGGATTGGCTTCCCTGCAGAGCGGCTCAGAGGCGCTTGCCAAAGGGCTGAAGCAAGGCAGCGCGGGCAGCCAAGAGATCGTCGCGAACATGGCGAAGCTGAATGACGCGCTGGGCAGCATCAAGAACGGGCAGCAGAAGCTGAACGAGGGCTTGTCGGGCTTGGCTGGCGGGATGAGCCAGCTGAAGGACGGCCTCGGCCAAAGCGGCAACGGACTGGGCGATGTGTCCGAAGGGCTCGGCAAAACGAGCCAGTTCCTGACGCAGCTGAATAGCTCGAAGACGTTTTTCATTCCGAAAGAAGCGCTTGTGAGCGCGGATTTCGGTAAATCGCTGGACAGCTTCATGTCCAAAGATCGCAAGAGTACGAAACTCATCGTCATTCTGAAGGATGATCCGTACTCGTCAGCGGCTATGGACACCATTGAGGGGATTAACGCCGAGTTAGCGTCTAGCTTGAAAGGTACAGTGCTGGAGAAAGCAAAAGTCGGTGCCGCGGGACCAAGCTCGACGACCTATGACACGAACAAAGCACAGCTGAAATCGTTCAACAGCACGGCGATCATCGTGATCATTGGCGTATTTATTGTCCTGTTGTTCGTGATACGCTCCTTCTGGCCAGCGGTCTATATCATCGTGTCATTAGTAATTTCCTACTATGTAGCCATGACCGCTACCAATATCGTTACAGATAAAATCATCGGTGCAGACGGTGTTTCCTCTTTTGTACCGTTCTTCTCCTTCATCATTATCATCGCAGTCGGTGTCGACTACAGCATCTTCCTGATGATGCGATATAAAGAGCTGGGCGAATTATCGCCGTCTAAGGCGATTGTTCAGGCCGCTAAACACATCGGCGGCGTGGTGATCTCGGCTATGGTTATCCTCGGCGGTACCTTCGCGACGTTGGTGCCATCAGGCCTAGTGCTGCTGATTGAGCTAGCCGTAGCCGTGATCGTGGGGCTCATTGTACTTTGCTTTATTTTGCTTCCGATGCTGCTGCCGGCTTTGCTGGCTATGCCTGAGGCATTGCGGATGAAGCGCAAGTCAGCGGCTAGGCAAGTGTCCACGGAGAGTAGAACTGCATAAGGATGAAGTGAATGGATTGATAGGGCGCCTCCCACATTGTGGGCGGCGTTTTTTGTTTGTCTTGTGGATGTGGTGATGGCTTTAGCGATGATTTTCATCGTTAAAATGATGATCTTGAGTAGAAGCCTGACTTTAGCGATGCAAAACATGCTTACGAGCGGGGATATTCACATAAAGGCAGAGTAGATGGAAGTATAACGATGAAATTCATCGTTAAAGAGATGGTATTGAGCAGCAGCCCGGTTTTAGCGATGAAAAACATGCTTACAAGCAAGGAAATTCCCATAAAGGCAAAGTAGATAGAAAATAACGATGAAATTCATCGTTAGAGTGATGGCATTCAGCAGCAGCCCGACTTTAACGATGAAAAACAACCTTACGAGCAAGGGAATTCATATAAAAGCAAAGTAGATGCATTATAACGATGAATTTCATCGTTAAAAAGGTGCTTTTGAGCAGCAGCCCGACTTTAACGATGAAAAACAACCCTACAAGCAGAAAATTTCACTTAAGAGCCAAGTAGCATGAGTGGGGATAGGACGTGTTGGGAGTTGGAGGGGATTTGGATATTCGGAAGCGGGCCCTGACTGAGCGCGGAAAACGCACTACACCACAAGCATTTTGTGCATCAAAATCTCAGCGATGAATGTCTGTTGGAGGGTTTTATATGCAAAATGTGCAGCTAATTTCTCCCAAAAGCGTTCAAAATCACGCTTTCCTGGGAAATTTGTTGTAGGAAACGCAGCTAATTCATCAGTTCAGCATAGGTTGAGGCAAATTAGCTGCATGTTTCGTAGCAAAAGGTGTTGAGATCTTACGCATGTCGCGCGATAGACGGGGAGATGTTCAACGCTGTAGAGGACGGATGCTAGCAGCCGAAGACTTCTTTTGTGATTCTCATATTCTTCCCGCGCATCCCGCCGTCCAGCGCAAGCCGCCCCTCCGCCCCCCCATACGTCCAAAACAAGCTGCAACGCGGCACTTCTCCCACCTAAAAAAAACACAAGTGAGTGAAAAGACAATCCATTGTTGCAAGCGCTTTAGCGGGGTACGATGTAGGTATAACATCAGCGAAGAATAGTGAGGGGGGCCAAGAATGGCGGTCAACGCACAAGCGGTAAAAAAGATGAATCAGCGCTCGCAGGTACGTAAAGGTAGATCCTTTCTGCGAACGTTCTGGAAGTATAAGGCACTGTATTTGATATCGCTGCCGGGGATTTTGTATTTTATTGTTTTCAAGTATGTGCCTTTGTTAGGTTCAGTTATTGCTTTTCAAGATTACAACATTTTTGATGGCTTCACGGGAAGTGAATGGGTTGGGTTTGAGCATTTCACTCGAATGTTTGCCCATTATGACTTCCTCAAGATCTTGAAGAATACGATTCTGATCGGCATTTACGACTTGGTACTGGCTTTTCCGGCGCCGATCATTCTCGCCTTGCTGCTTAATGAGCTGCGCGTTGTCGTGTACAAGCGGTTACTTCAAACCGTTGTTTACATGCCTCACTTCTTATCGTGGGTTATTGTGAGCGGGATTGCGATCGGTATTCTTTCTCCTTCAACGGGGGCTTTGAACCATCTCATTACTTGGCTAGGATTCGAGCCGATTTATTTCATGGGTGAAGAGTCATGGATTCGTACAGTGCTCATTTCTTCGGGTATTTGGCGTGATTCCGGTTACGGTACGATCATTTATTTGGCCGCGCTGGCAGGAATTAATCCGGATCTGTATGAAGCTTCTGAGGTGGATGGCGCGAACCGCTGGAGACAAACCATTTCAATTACGCTCCCGTCGCTTCTACCAACCATTATGATCTTGTTCCTTCTTCATATCGGTAAATTTTTGGACTTTGGCTTCGAGCGTGTTTACGTGTTCCTGAACCCTCTGAATAAAGAAAATGGTGAAATTCTAGACACGTATATTTACACTGCGGGGTTGTTAGGTCAGCAGTTTAGCTATACGACGGCGATCGGACTTTTCAAAGCACTAGTTGGCGTAATTTTTATTGTTACGGGTAATATTTTAAGCAAAAAAACAACGGGTGAAAGCTTGTACTAAGACGGAGGTGAACGCTTTATGAATCGCAAGCCGACAGCCGGCTGGCAAGTTTTTAACATCTTTAATGTGCTATTTCTGACACTTCTATCGCTAGCGATGCTCCTGCCGTTCTTAAACGTGCTGGCCCAATCGTTCAGTTCTTCGGAAGCCATTGTGAATGGGAAGGTATTATTCTTGCCTGTTCAATTTACATCGATCAACTACCAATATGTGTTTAGCGATGCGGCGATCTGGCGTTCCTTCGGAGTGACCGTGTATATTACAGTAGTGGGTACTTTGATCAATCTGATCGCCACGGCATCGCTAGCGTATCCGGTGTCTCGACCCGAGTATGCTGGCCGCAATGTTGTCGTTATTATGGTTCTCATTACAATGGTTTTCACAGCTCCGCTGATTCCTAACTTTATTTTGATGAAAAATTTACACCTGACGAATTCGCTCTGGGCCTTATTGCTTCCAGGTGCCATCAGTGCTTTCAATTTTTTCATTATGCGGTCATTTTTCTTACAAATTCCGAGTGAATTGATTGATTCCGGGCGTATCGACGGCTGCTCCGAGCTTCGGATGATCTGGAATATCATTCTGCCTTTGTCCAAGCCGGTCATGGCCTCGCTGGGGATCTTCTATGCGGTGGGTCACTGGAATACGTACCAAAGTGCACTGTACTATATTAACAAGCCTGCCTTATGGCCGCTTCAGGTAAAGCTCCGTCAATTGATTGTGTCTGAGGATATTAGTATTGATCCGAACGCTTCCCAATTCAGCGGACTTGCTCATATGGATCCCGAAGGCATCAAGATGGCGACCATTATTATTGCGACGATCCCCATTATTCTGATCTATCCGTTCTTGCAGCGCCATTTTGTCAAAGGAATGATGGTTGGTTCTGTAAAATCTTAAGGAAATAGTGCTGAATGAATTCAACCATTTCTACAGCATTCTAAAAAAAAGACAAATCGAACTAAAGACATTCCATATCGGCAATTTGTAAACGCTTTTACAATGAAGGTGTGAAAGCGTTCATATCTCAGTGAAATGAAAAGAGGGGTAGAAATGAAAAAATGGATTCCCACCACGATGGCAGCAGTAATGATGGCCAGTTTGCTGGTTGCTTGCTCTTCAAAAACCGCTGAACAACCGGCGTCAAGCGCGGCTGCTGGCACGACAAGCGCGAAGCCTGCTGAAAAAACGAAATTCTCCATCTCTTTGCGTACACTCGCATTCGGACATGTAGAGAAGTCGCCTGATATTAATCAAGACAAATGGGTGAAAAAATTAGAAGAGATGACGAACTCCGATATGAATATCGTACTTGTTCCTCACAAAGAATATGAGCAAAAAATGATTCAGATGTTTGCAACCAATGACATTCCTGACGTTGTACAGGGCAGTGGCGGTGTGAACGGTAAAGAAATGGCAGGTTCCGTGAAGGCTGGCGTGTTCACGCCGCTTGATGAATTACTGAAGAAGTATGGACCGAATCTGCTTAAAAAAGTGCCAAAAGACGCTTGGGATAACGTAACTTACCAAGGTAAAATTTTCGCCATTCCGGAATACTTGTCCAACCCGTCCCGTCGCTCTATCTTCATTCGTAAAGATTTGCTTGATAAAACAGGCCTAGGGGTTCCTAAAACAGTTGACGAGTACATGGCCGTACTTCGCAAGTTCAAAGAAATGGGCGTTGAGAACCCGTACATGGGTCGTGAAAACTTCAAGTATTCAGACTCCTTCTTTGGCGCATACGATGTGTTCCCTTATCTATCCATGTTCGAGAAGCAAGGCGATCAAGTTCTGCCGAAGTTCTTCGACACAGAGAATATGACGAAAGCACTGACAACGTACAAAACGATGTTTGATGAAGGCTTGATCAACAAAGAGTTCGCAACGATCAACGCTACAGTGTTCAAAAACACCATCCTTGCGGGTAAAGCAGGTATGTGGTCCATGAACGCGAATGAATTGCTGCAATGGGAAACACAGCTGAAAACAACCGTTCCAACGGGCGATATCGAGATCATCGCATCGCCGACAGGACCAGATGGCAAAGGCGGCCACTACTTGTACGGACCTGCTCCGCGTGCGTACTTCATCAATAAAAATGCTAAAAATGCTGCGCAAATTATCCAGTTTTTTGATTGGATGATGTCAGATGAGGCAGAGAAATTCTTTACCTTCGGTATCGAAGGTGACACGTACAAAACGGTGGATGGCAAAATCGACTACAAAGCACCAACGGATACGGCGGGTGTCGATGAAGAGCGTTACCGTCAATCCTTCTTGTGGCTTGTCCAAGATACGACTTATAATAAAGGGACACTAAGCTTAACGGACGAAGGTAAGAAATTAATGAATGTCTATGATACAACGTTAAAGAATGAAGGACGCGACGGTATCAGCTTCGAGCCACGTCTTGAATCTTTAATGAAAAATCCGGATATTTCGCCGCTTTCCGACCAAGCACCTCCAGTCATTCTTCAACATATGGTCAAAATGGTATACGGCAAAGAGCCGATCTCCGATTGGCCGAAAGTATTGGAAGAGTGGAAATCCAAAGGCGGCAACGAAGTAATCAAGGAAGCAACAGAGAAATTCAATAGTAAAGATTCCGGTACGACGGTGTCGATGCCGCGTAAATAAGCTCATCTGCTGAGCATGACCGCCTCCTCACGTGCCAACCAGCCCGTGGGGAGCGTGCATTTCATAAGGGTTTGAAAGGAGCATTCCTCATGTACCGCATACTCATTGTCGATGACGAACCGATGATACGCAAAGGATTACAGAAACTCGTTGAACAATCGGAGCTCCCCATCGAAAGCCTGCGAACGGCTGAGAATGGCGTTGTCGCGCTGCAGCGGATTCAAGAGGAACGACCTGACTTCCTGTTCACCGATATTCGGATGCCTAAGATGGATGGACTGGAACTATGTGCTCGTGTTGCAGAAATGGATGCGGACATACAAGTCGTGGTCATTTCCGGTTATGGTGATTTCGAATATGCGCAGAAATGCGTGTCTTACGGGGTGAAAGAGTACTTACTGAAGCCCGTCAACATTAAGGGATTTCAGCATGTGTTAGAGAAGCTAATTCGTAACCAAAGTAAAGTAAGCTCCGAATCCTTCGTTGCTGTAACGAAGTTGGAGCAGTGGGCTGGCCGTATGGAGCAAGCCGTGTGGATGCTGCAGCAGGCGGAATTAAACGGTGTGGTAGAGGAAATTCAGGCGGAGTTGAAGGCCAATAAGCTGAAGCTCAACCGGGTTAGCGATATTTTGCAAGAGATCCACACCCTCCTGCACCAAAGGTTAAATGTGAGGGATGTATATTTCATGCAGGGTGAGCTTGATTTAACCGGTGCTGTGAGCGAGGAGGAAGCTTGGCTTCGTTTCACGACTGCGATCAGCGGGTACCTGGATGAGCTTCGAATCAAACGCAAAGGCAAGCTTAAGGACCCTGTTGAGGAAGCCAAACACTATATAGAGACGCATCTCGCTGAGGAAGTATCCTTGGAAGAGGTAGCTGACTTTATCGGGCTTAATCCTTCTTATTTCAGCCAACTGTTTAAGCAATGTACGGCGGAAACATTCGTGCAGTACCGCACACGCAGACGCATGGAGAAGGCGAAGAAGCTGCTTCAACAGCCGCAGTGGCGAATTACCGATATCTCGGGTGAGGTTGGTTACGCCGATCATCCCCATTTTACAAAAACATTTAAGAAATACGAAGGTTGCCTACCTTCTGAATATCGACAACAAATGGGTATCCGTTCATGAAAAGAAAGACGTTATCAGGTCAAATTTATACGTACTTTCTCATTGTGATCGTGCTGTCCCTTTTGTCCGTAGGCGCTGTATCCTATTGGCAATCATCGCGGGCGTTAGACGACCAAGTGAAGCAGTATATGGAGCAAATGGTCGATAGTGCGAACTATCAGACAGATAGTTACTTGCAGGCTTATGAGCTGCTTAGTAATGCCTTTTCATCCAACTCTGATGTCAGGAATTTTATGGAAATAAAGCCTGACGACGCATATGAATATTATGTGTATTCGGATAAAATCAAGAAATTTTCGGAATCGTCCGTTCAATCCGTTGTCACCTTGTACAAACAGTTGAACATGATTTATGTCGTCGGTAAGCATGGGCGTTCCTTCATTTATGAGAATCAGAATCTACTGAACCTCGATCCCGTACTCGTACAAGAACAATTCGATAACCTAATGAAGATTGCGGGTGACGGCAAAATTGCGCTGCTGAATATGAGCATTCGTCCTGTTGATCAAGGATCAGTCGTAACGATGGCCCGTAAAGTAAGAGGACCTTCTTACGGCGACGAGAATCGTGGGGTAGTTGCTATTGAGATCAAGCTAGATGAACTGGCAAAGACTTGGGATCGTGTGAGTTTGGGGAAAAAGGGCTTTTTCTTCATCGTGGATGATGCCGGTAACTACATCTATCCTCGTTCGATGAGCGAGCGGAAGCCTCAAGACGAACTGTCATCGCTCGTTTTGGCGAGTGGCAATCAGACATTCCTTCATAAATACAACGGGGAAGAACGTATGTTTGTATCAAGGAAATCCGGTTATTCCGATTGGAACCTTGTCGCATCGATGCCAGTTGAGGAACTGCGCCGACCAGCTAATACCATTCGAACGACAACAATTATCGTTGGTCTGGTTACACTGGCTATCGCATTATGGCTAGCCTACCGTTTCGGTCGGTCTATAATTGCCCCTATACGAGGGTTAAAGGATGGCATGCGGGAAACGGAAAAAGGAAACTGGCAGTACATCGAGGAGATTGGCCGAACGGACGAGATCGGCGGACTTATTCACAGCTACAACCTGATGGTGACCCGTCTTTCCGATATGATCGAACGGGTGTATGAGGCCGAGCTGGAGCAGCAGAAGAACCAGCTTGAGCTAGGTGAGACGAAGCTTGAACGGCAGCGGGCAGAATTTCAGTCCTTGCAGCTGCAGATCAATCCGCATTTTTTATATAACACGTTGGAAACGATCAATTGTTATGCAATAGTTCAGGATTCTAGTGAAATAACCGAGATGGTAGAAGCAATGGCTTTCATGCTCCGCTACTCGGTGCAGACGAATTTAGAAGAGATTACGGTAGCGAATGAACTGAATCATGTGCGCAATTATATGATTGTTTTGCAGCACCGGACGGGAAAAGAGTTTGAAATTGATGTCGCCATACCGCCAGGCTTGCTGTTGGAGAAGATGGTTCGGTTGACTTTGCAGCCGCTCATCGAGAATGTTTTCCAACATGCATTCCCAGATGGTGTGGAACCGCATCATTTCATACGCATCGATGCTCGCAAAGAAGGCGGATTGTTCCAAGTGTTCATCCAGGATAATGGCACAGGCATCAAGCCGGAGCGGCTCGCCGAGCTGCGCACGAAGCTGGAGGAAAACCGCTTGGCAGAGCCGGAAGAGACAGGCGATTTACAAGGTGGCGGGATTGGACTAATGAACGTCCACCGACGGATTCAGATGGTGTTCGGCGAGGCCTACGGGCTGTCTATAGACAGTGAATGGGGACGAGGGACCTGTTTAACGATGACCATGCCGGAGACGGTGAGGCCTCGGTTGCGTGGGTGAGCTGGAGCGGAACTCGGGGACAGCCATTGGATTCAGAACCAAGTGGAGAATAGCAGTCTCTAACGTCTCTTATTTCAACAATAATAGAGGGTAAATTGAAGTCCTTAGAGACTCTTATTCCCCCGAAAACTAGTTGAAATTTCATTTTTGGAGAGAATAGCAGTCTCTAAAGACTCTTATCCGAGCAATATTAGCTAATAGAGGGTAAATAGAAGTCCTTAGAGGCTCTTATTCTACTAATCAAGCAAAGATTGAATAATTTAACACATACATGGGAGGAATTCATATGAATATCGATTTGACGGGGAAAATTGCACTGGTGACAGGATCTAATGCGGGGATTGGGCGCGCAATTGCACTAGCTTTGGCTAGCAATGGGGCGAAGGTTGGTGTGAACTGCTTAAATAACGTTGCACAAGGTCAGGAAGTTGTAGCAACCATTCAAGCGGCAGGCGGCCAGGCCGTATTGGTACAGGCGGATGTGACGAATTTGGAGCAAATCGACAGACTCGTGAGTGAAGTTGAGCAAGCATTGGGGGGGACGATTGATATTCTCGTGAACAATGCAGGCCATCTCGTTCAGCGTGTTGCGAATTCTGAAATGTTCGAAGAGATGTACAACCGAATCATGGATGTAAATTTAAAGAGTGCCGTGTTCATGTCCAAAAGAGTGCTTGCCGGCATGAAAGCGAAAGGCTACGGCCGTATCGTCAATATGACATCGGTTGCTGCGCATAACGGCGGTGGACCAGGTTCCAGCATATATGCAGCTAGTAAAGCAGCTGTACAAACGTTCTCCAAGGGATTAGCCAAGGAAGTGGCGGCAAGTGGAATTACCGTCAACAACGTCTCTCCTGGCTTTATCGGCAATACGATGTTCCACGCGACATTCACGACGGACACCGCACGCCAAGCAACTGTGAATGGCATTCCGCTGCAGCGTGAGGGAACACCGGATGATGTAGCAGGTGCTGTGCTTTACCTTGCTTCCGATCTAGCTGCATACGTAACGGGTGAAACGATCGAAATCAACGGCGGGATGATGATGCGATGAGTACCGCGCTGAGGCTCGGCGAAAAGCTGGAAAAACTGACTTGGGCAGGCCGCACAGCACACATATTGAAAGAGGAAATTGATAGGCTGCAGCAAGCAGGCAGCCTTTCCATTCCTAAGGAACCTGGGGGGTGGTGGCACCAGTATGTCTGTCCACACCATCACACCGAACTGACGTTCGATTCGATGCAGGTGGATGCGTCCGAATTTCTATGTCCGCACGGCTGCAAAATCGAGGGAGAAGCTTACCGAGGCGCTTGGCTCGTGTTCAAGCACCAGTCCCTTGCGCGGGTGGCTTTACAGTCAGCAGCTGTCTTTGCAGCGCTGGGCGAAAAGTCGTACGCGCAGATTAGTAAAAGGCTGCTCGTAGAGTACGCTGCGCAGTTTCCGCTCTACCCCGTGCATCCGGAAGCTCAGAGCTGGATGCTGAAGGGGCGTGCTTTTCACCAGGCGCTGACCGAGGCGATCTGGTCCACGACCTTGATTCGCGCTTACTTGCTACTGCGCGATGAGGGTGTTGTTTTCGAGGCGAAGGAGCAGGCGGCGATTGATGCCTTCCTGGGTTTGCTCGCTGGTAGTATGGAAGAATACCGGCACATCCTGATACATGAGCGGAACAATGCGGAGAACAACTACACCGCTTGGCTGAACGCGTCATTATCTTGTGTATATGCCGCTCGCGGAGAGCAAGCGGCTTTGGAAGCGCTCATTGAAGGCCAAGGCGGCTTCAAGCATCACTTATCGATCGGCGTGAAGGCCGATCAGCTGGAGTTCGAAGGAAGCACGTACTACCACGTATTCGTGCTTCGGGCGTACTTAATCTCTGCAGAGATGGCGCAGCGATTCGGGATTGATCTCTACGCCACGACAGGCGCAGGCGGCCAATCCATGCGCGGCATGCTAGAGGCGCTGGCCGATCTGGCCGACGACCAGGGCGCGCTGCCCGCCCTGCATGACGGGCCGCTGGCGCGGGAGCCTTACGCCCGCGAGATCGCCGAGATCGCTGAGCAGGGGCTCGCGATCTACGGCATCGCCGGGCTAGCGCCGGTCCTGCGCGAAGCGTACCGGCAGCTAGGCGCTGCCGTCGGCGAGCAGCTCGAGGCGCTGCTCTACGGCGCTGGCGAGGCCGCTGACCGCGCGCCTGCCCTAGAGCCGCGTGGGTCGCGGCTCTGGCCGGACGCCGGCTTCGTGATCGGCCGCGCAGCCGGGAACCCGCTGTCGTTCCTCGCCGATTTCGGCGAGCATGGCGGGTCCCACGGCCATTACGACAAGCTGCATCTGACGTTGATGCACACGGAGCAAACCCCGACGCCCGATTTCGGGATGGTGCCTTACGGCTCACCCATGCGGAAATCGTGGTTTGCCGAAACCGCCAGCCACAACACCGTGTCGCTGGATGGCCGATCCCAAGCGCCGCATGAAGGACGCTGCGTCCGCTATGAGGCTAACGATTCGACCGTGTACGTTTGGCTTCAGTCAACAGAAGCCTACGAAGGGTGCACGTTGAATCGCCATTTGCTGCTCACAGGCGAGTGGCTGCTCGATTGGTTCCAAGCCGAGCTTGCGGGCGAAGAGCAGAAGAGCATCGAGTGGTGGATGCATCCAGTTGTTCAAACGCATTCGGAGCAGTTGCATAGCCGGGATGAAGTTTACAAGCTTCTCATTGAACAGAAGGATGCTGCTTCAGGTACCGTCGCTGACTCCGTGCAAGATCTGCCGATCATCGGCCAGTTCGTGCCTAGCGATTCCGTCGACGCAAGCGGTTCGGCCCAATTGCACGTATCCTATGCCTTTGGCTCTGATCTTAACGGCTCCACCACGACCTTATTCCACACGGCGCTTGTTCAACCTGGCGATGAGATACTCGCTGTACGGACACCGGGCGACTCCGTTGATCCGAGTCAGCCGCTTACAGCGATGCTTCACCGTTGCAATGATCGTAAAGCTGACTTTATTCATGTGTATCGTGCAGGCAGCAATGCTGAACTCACACGCTTTTCCGCACAGGAAATTGCCATTTCAGTTCCGGGACAAACGAATAGCTCCAAACGCATTCAATTAACAGCAGATAAAGGCTTGCTTTTTATATAAGATAATTTCCACTAGAGAACCCACCCGGGAGGAGAATGGATATGACTTCATTGTCGCCATTATACGAACCGCAGAGCGGCGTTTTAACTGTACAATACGAACCGAATGAGCAGACCGTACTGCTGGAAAACCCACCTCGTTTCACGTGGATTCCTGCACAATTGGAGCATGATCGCTATGTACTGCAAATCTCGCATTCTGAGGCCTTCTCTCAGGCTGACACACAAACGATAAAGCCGGTTCCATATAACTTATATACACCGGATGATGCGCTAACCCCAGGTACATATTTCTGGCGGTACGCCCTTCTCCAGGAAGATGGCACACAAACCGTCTGGAGCCTCGTTCGACGCTTCGAGGTGCCAGCCGATTTACCGGAAACTCCGCTGCCTAGCAGAGAACGCCGATACGCGGAAGCTTCTTCCCAGCATCCTAGACTATGGCTTCAGTCTGCTGAGCTCGACGCCTTCCGCAGTGCGCTAGCTGCAGATCAGACCTATTGCGGATTTGATGTCTTCTACGAGAAATCTGTTAAGCCTTGGATCGAACGTGAGCTGATTGCAGAGCCGCTGCCGTATCCGGGAAATAAGCGAGTAGCTAAGCTATGGCGCCAAATGTACATGGATACCCAAGAAGCTCTCTATGCGGTTCGCCATCTCGTGGTGGCCGGTACGATTTTGATTGACGAAACGCTGCTGGATCGCGCGAAAACGTGGCTGCTCCATCTCTGCAGCTGGGACGTGAACGGTACAACAAGCCGCGACTATAACGACGAAGCCTCCTTCCGTATGGCTGGAGCTATCGCATGGGGCTATGACTGGCTTTATGCTCGGTTAACTGAGGATGAGCGGAAGCAGGTGCGGCAGGTTCTGCTCGCCCGTACGCGTCAAATCGCCCAACATGTTATTGAGCATTCCAAGATCCATCATGTGCCGTTCGACAGTCATGCGGTGCGTTCGTTATCGAGTGTACTGGTGCCGTGCTGCATCGTGCTCTTGAATGAGGAGCCGGAAGTTCGCGAATGGCTCGATTATACCCTTGAATACTATGCGTGCTTATATTCGCCTTGGGGCGGGTCGGACGGAGGTTGGGCGGAAGGTCCGATGTATTGGACGACTGGGATGGCCTTTGTTACGGAAGCGATGAATTTGCTGAAAAAATATACAGGCATTAACTTTTATAAAAGACCGTTTTTCACGAAAACAGGCGATTTCCCGCTTTACGCATTCAGCCCAGATACCCTTCGCGCAAGCTTCGGTGACCAATCGACCCTTGGCGATCCGGTTAGCTTGAAAACTGGCTTTAACATCCGTCAGTTCGCTGGTGTAACCGGTAACGGTCTGTACCAGTGGTATTTTGAGCGGGTACGTGAAACGGATACCGATTCGGAAATGAAATTCTACAACTATGGTTGGTGGGATTTCCGTTTCGACGAAATGGTCTACCGTCATGATTATCCGCAAGTGGAAGCTATCGCTCCAACTGACGCGAATATCGAGCCGGTCAAATGGTTCCGCGACATCGGCTGGGTAGCGTTTCACTCGCAAATGGCCGATCCGGAGCGCCATATCATGCTGCTGACGAAGAGCAGCAAATACGGCTCCGTCAGCCATAGTCACGGCGACCAGAATGGCTTCCTGCTGCATGCTTATGGGGAACCGCTTGCCATTGAAAGCGGTTATTACGTGGCATTCAGCAGCACAATGCACATGAACTGGCGCAGACAGACGCGTTCGACGAACAATATTTTGATTGACGGTTTAGGCCAATACGCAGAGAAGAATAAAGTGCTGAACATGGCTGCTAACGGGTTCGTTGAAGTTGCCGAGCAGCGCAAAGGCTACGGTTATTCCCGTAGTAACGCAACCGCAGCATATAAGGAGTACGTTCCGTATTTGGAGCGTTATGTGCGCGAGCTTTACTTCTTCGGAACGTACGTTGTTGTCGTCGACCATATCGACCTGTCGCAGGCAGGTTCTATTGACTGGCTGTTCCAGACGCTGTATGAAATGAAGCTGAACGGACAGACTTTCAAAGTCCAAGGCCGCAAGGCGGATATGGACGGGCGTTTCGTCTATTGCTCATCCGGTGAGCTGGAGCTGACGCAGCATGAAGGCTTTACGGATGTGGATCCAGCCGAAATCGAGGGACTGCCGCTGCATTGGCATCTCAAGGCAACAACCAAGCCTGCGCGCAGCCACCGCATTGCAACACTCCTTGTGCCGATCAAGCACGGCGAGCCGAAATACGTGTCCTATTTCATGGACGATCAGGGCTTCGACACACATATTTATTTCACCGAAGATGGTGTCACGCATAGAGTCGAGGTTCCGAAGGCTTACTAGTCTTTACAAGCTGCACTCATCATTTATCTTTAAAGATCGACCTCTTATTCGCTGAACTAGCGAGAGAGGTTGATCTTTTTTGCTGTACTAGGCAGCTATTTTTTTAAAATAGAAAACTGATTATTATTGTATGGGTAGCTATAGGTTCAAGGAGTGTGAATAAGTGTCTATTCAGCTAGAAGGGAGGATATCTTTTGTTTATAGTCGGATATAGGTAGGGGTTCGAAAGAGGGGAAAGATTTGAGTTGTAACTAGAGGATTTGAAATTGATGAGATAGCTGAAAGTAATCGAGATGGGGATAGGAGATAGGAGATAAGAGATAAGAGACAGGAGATAGGAGACAGGAGACAGGAGACAGGAGATAAGAGATAAGAAATAAGAAATAAGGTATAAGAAATAAGTGAAAGGAGATAAGAAGTGAGAGGTGAGAGTAAAATGAGAAGTGAGAAGTGAGAAGTGAGAAGTGAGAAGTGAGAACGGCGAGTGGTGATGGATGATAGATGATAGATGATAGATGAAAGGTTCTGAGTTCGAAATTTCATCTAACTCATGCTGGCTTAGGATGCCGAATGAATTAATCGAGGGTTCGAAATAGCAACTGAATGCTTTGGTATTAGAAGAATTAGATCATTTTATCGAAATAAAGGAGCTAATAGTAAAAGCTGATGTCTGAAAGTTGTACAGCGTACAACATTTTCCTGGGTATTATCTCTTTTTACTAGAAGTGTTGTACTTTGTACAACAACTTTACCGTATTTCACCCAAAATGGGCTCTTTTAAGTAAAATTGTTGTATTTTCTGCAACATTCGCCTCAGAAACGCCGTTTATCCAGATTATTGTTGTATAAAATACAACTTGGGTCACTCCCGCTGCAGATTCCACTCCGTCACTCCAACCTGACGCCTCCATTCCAGCACTCCACCAGCAAATCTGATTAGTCTTTCTCTCCTGTCGCCCCTCAGCGATCCCCCCAGCCACCAACCTGCCGCCGCCCCACCGGCAATACCATTAGTCACTCCAATCTACCTTCTCCACACTAGCATCTAAACAGCCACTCGAACCAGCCGCCACTCCACCAGCATTCTCATTTTAGTCACTCCTACTTGCCACCACCGCACCAGCAATCCATTAGTACTCCCCCAGCCACCAATCTGCCACCACGCACCAGCAATCCCACTAGTCACTCCACCAGTCTCCACCAGTCCTCCCACCCATCATTCCCCCCACTTCCAACATAAACCTATAAAAATTAAACATCATACCTATAGTTCCCACATTGTAAGGGTTGCCATATTCGAGCGATAATAAGGACATCAAGAACAACCAACAAACGAGGGGGATTCACATTGGTAACTAAATATAAAGCACTAAGCGTCGTTGCAGCTAGCTTGCTTACTATCAGCTTAACAGCATGCGGTGCAGGTGGAAGCACAACCGGCAGTACAACAGATACGAAAACAAGCGAGGCACCGACTGCGACAGCACAAGCTAAAAAGCAGGAGAACATCACGATCACGTTCCAAAATATATATCCGGATCCAACCGATCCCAAAAACGGCATGTTGAAGAAAATCGTTAACGATTACCAAACGAAAAATCCGAACATCAAAGTCGAGCTTGACTCCCTGAACACAGATCAACAAAAGCTGAAGCTCAAAACACAAGCCGCTTCCAAAGAGGTTCCCGACATCACGATCGTGAATCCGGCAGCGCAAATGAAGCCTTTCGTCGATGCTGGCCTGTTCGCGCCACTGAACGACATGGTGGATCAAAACGGATTAAAAGGGACGTTCCAAGAAGGTATTCTGAACTGGTACACGTTCAACAACAACATCTACGCACTGCCTGACGGTAACAACATTGCTGTTGTTTACTACAATAAAGATCTATTCAAGCAAGCTGGCGTTGAAGTGCCGAAGACGTTCGAAGAAATGGTTGCAACGGTAAAAACACTCAAAGGCAAAGGCATTCAGCCAATGGCGATCGGTGAAAAAGATTCCTGGACTGGTTCCTTCTTGTTCATGAACGTACTGCTTCGCACAAATGGCGGTCCTGGCTTCCTACAATCTGTCGTTGATGGCAAAAAGACGTTTGCTGATCCGGCATTCACAGAGGCAGTAAGCAGCTTCCAAGACCTGGTTCAAGCTGGTGCTTTCCAAGAGGGCGCAACATCTTTTGACTACAACGCAGGTGAAAACTTGTTCAAAACGGGCAAAGCCGCTATGTACTTCATGGGCAGCTGGGCAACGGGCGGAATCGAAACATCTTCCGTTAATGGTAAAGTTGGCGTGTTCAAATTCCCAACGGTTAAAGGTAAAGGGAATCCAGACGAGTTCATGCTTGCGCCAGGAAGCGCGTTCGCTATTTCTGCAAACAGCAAACATTTGAAAGAAACCAAGGATTTCTTGAACTACTTCATGCTGAACTTCCCTAAAGAAGCTTTCGCTGTAAAAGGTGCTGTAGGTATCGCACAAAAAGTAGATGGCGACTTCAAAGCCGCTGGTTACTCGGATATGGCGATGGAAGTGCTTGGCTTGTTCAAACAAGTAAAAGGCGGCGATCTTGCGTTCGACAATACGATGAACCCAGGAACAGCGCAAGGACACTTAACAAGCATCCAAAACCTTTTCGTACAGAAGAAAGATCCTGCTGAAGTGGGCAAAGAACACCAAACCGCTTACGAAACGAATAAAAAATAAGATGAATTAGCAGCCGAGTCGGAATTTATCTTGAGCGCCGCAATGGGCTGAAGGTAAATTCCGATTGGTTTATACCAGGAAGGAGGCGAGCCAAGTGAATGTGTTAAGAGTCTCCAAGTGGACAATTGCCATGTTTGTATTACCGTGTTTGCTGATCTATGTTAGTCTCGTTTTCGTCCCGATTCTCGTGTCTCTTTACAGTGGATTGCTGGATTGGAACGGAATTGGCGATTCGACATTCGTAGGTCTCAAAAATTTTCAAACGCTGCTATTCGCAGACCCTGTGTTCTGGCCGTCTGTTCGCCGTACATTGATGTTTGCTGTATTTTCTATGGCAGAAATTCCGATCGCTTTAGGTGTAGCTATACTCTTGAACCGATTTATCAAAAAACCGAATTTTCTCGTTTCGAGTTACTTTTTACCGGTTATTCTATCCGTCGTTATCATCGGTCAATTGTGGAAAACCATTTATAACCCCGCCGCGATGGGGGGCATGCTCAATCAAGTGCTCGATATGTTGAATTTGCATGGTTGGACGAGATCGTGGCTGACAGATCCTAAGATTGCGATGTATTCTCTCTATTTTGTAGCCCTATGGCAGTACTTGGGTTACCATACGCTGATCCAGTTTACCGGTATTCAGAACATCCCTGCTGATATTTATGAGGCAGCCCGGATTGACGGAGCCGAGGGGCTTAAAGCCGACTGGCATATTACTTTCCCTATGAATATTCCGATTTTTAAAATATCGATCGTCCTCGCCTTTATCGGCTCGCTGCAAGCGTTCGACATGGTCATGGTCATGACCGCAGGGGGACCGGCGCACGCGACAGACGTCATTTCCACACATATGTACAACATGTCCTTCCTCTCCATGAAATATGGTTACGGAAGCGCGATTGCGGCTTTCTTGGTCGGTATGTGTTTGATCGCAACGGTTGTTATTAATGCGGTATTCAACCGACTAGAGAGAAGATTTTCATGAAGGAGGGGAGTGTTACCATGCAGACCGCACGGGAAATAGCTTCGGCTAAACCTGCAACCATTCGGAGACGCAAACGCCTCTCTATCATCAAAATTATCGTGATCGCCTTTCTTTCCCTACTCGTGGTTACGCAAGTATATCCGCTGCTCTGGCTGGCTATTTACTCATTAAAAAGCAATGAAGAAATCCTGTCGGGCCAATTTTTCGCTCTTCCTCATACGCTTCAATGGAAGAATTTCACGGATGCGATCAAGGCCGGACACTATTTTCAATATTTGAAAAACAGCCTATTCGTCACTTCGGTTACGATGGTGAGCGTCCTGCTGCTCAGTTCTCTTACCTCGTTTGCCATCGCCCGATTCCGTTGGAAATACGGTCAGGTCGTGATGGTCATCTTCCTCATCGGAATGATGGTACCGCTGCAGGCCACGCTGTTGCCGCTCATGATTATTTTCAAAAATCTACACGCACTGAACACGCATATTTCAATCATTCTTCCTTATATAGCGTTCCAGACGCCGATTGCGGTCTTTATCCTCAGTGGATTTATGAAATCCATTCCGAGTGAGATTGAGGAATCCGCTGTTATGGATGGCGCGGGGGTTTTCCGGATCTTCCGCAGTATCATCTTACCAATTTCCATTCCTCCAATGATGACAGTCTGTATTTTAACTTTCATTAGTATTTGGAACGAATACATTCTCGCGGCGACTTTCATTTCGTCGGAGCGGCTGAAGACGCTGCCTTTCGGGGTGAACAGCTTCGTCAGTCAATATTCGGTCAATTACGGAGCAATCGGTGCCTTCCTTGTACTGGGCGCGCTGCCGGTCATTCTCATCTATTTCTTGTTAGCAGATAAAATTACAAAAGGTATGGTAGCGGGAGCGGTGAAGGGTTAATTTCACCCCTCTCTTTTTGCTGTTTCTTGGGGTGCCTATGATAAAATAGGAAGTAGCGTATAACGAAAGGAGACCGACAACCAGTGACACGAGGCTTACACTCCATTCATAACCGGCTATTTCTTCTCTTTATCTCCTGTATGTTAGTCCTCGTTCTTTTGGGAAGCGTCCTCTATTATAAGAAGACGACGGATATCATCCATAGTAAAATTAGTGATTTGGCGGAGAAAAATATTTCTCAAACGGTAGGTTTATTTGATTTGCTGCTGCAAGGCTATGACAGTATTACGAAGTCTCTGAATAGCAATTTTGAGCTGCTCAGATTAATCCAAGATCGCGACACCAATAAGGATGAAGCGATTAGCATTATTAATGAGCGCACGATTACCAATATCTTAGGGGCTATCTATTACTCGCGCGATGATATTGTCGGAATTCATGTGATTACGAACGCCGGCAAAAACTATAATTACGAACGAGGATTCCATAGTGTTATGGACACGAATTATCCATCCTCGGAGTGGTACCGGAAGCTGCAGGACTCCTCGGGAGAAATGGTATGGCTTGGCCTTTTCCAAGGCTCTGTCATCAATCAGTTTCAGAAGGATCCGTTATTCATATTCGGGCGCAAGCTGTACGATTTAACAGACCACCGGGTGATAGGCGTTATGCTCATTGAAACGAATCCGCAGCCGATTCTTGCCGCTCTTTCGAACGTCACCATCAGTCCAAACAGTCAGGTGTACATTGTTGACCGGGAAGATCGGATGATCGCTTCTACTGCGGCAGAGAAGGTCATTCCGCCTTCTTTCAGAGGGCTTCCGCGTCCTCAAACGAATGAGATCCTCGTTGATGATCGAACGGATCATCTCCTCGTTGCCGCGAAAGCGAAGATGTCAGATTGGACTGTGCTTGGTTTGACTCCAAAAGGTGATATCAACGCCGAGGTCGTGAAGACAAGAGAATATTTGTACGTGGTTATTGTTGTACTCGTTATTTTGTCAACCGCTTTGGCAAGTCTCATATCCCGCAACATCGCATCACCGCTCAAGCTCCTCATCCGCGAGATGAAGCAAGTGGAGATGGGGAATTTTAAAGGATCGGTGACGGTGAAGTCATTTGAGGAAATTAATTCGTTGGTTTCATCGTTTAACCGAATGGTGAATCGGATGGATGAGCTTATCGAGCGCATTACACTCTCTTCCATGAGTGAGAAGAATGCGGAGCTGCAGGCGCTTCAATCGCAGGTTAACCCTCATTTCCTCTATAACACCTTGGATATGATTTACTGGATGCTGGATGAGCGTGAGAACGATCGATTGGGCAAGGTGATCTTAGCCCTGTCTCATATGTTTCGATACAGCAGCGACTGGCAGGAAGCGTCTAAGACGACACTGCGGCAGGAGCTAGACCAAATGCGGCATTACATCACGATTATCGAAAGCCGTTTAGAGGGTAGGGTTAGTACAGACATACAAATAGACCCAGAAGTTCTTGATGTCAGTCTACCGAAAATGACCCTGCAGCCAATCATCGAGAACGCCGTTAAATATGGGCTGGAGCCTTCCCGAGAGCCGGGCAATCTCCGTGTATTTACGGAGGTTCATGAGCAAGAGCTTCATATCATTATTAAGGATAACGGGGTCGGCATCCCGGAGAGCACCTTAGAGGAAATGCAGGAAATGCTGCGCGCAGATACAACGGAGGGAAGTGGCGTGGTGGCTTCAATGAAAATGGAGCAAACTATAGCGCAAAGCTACGTCCAAGCGGCAAGACCTTCTGTGAAAACTAGGCGGGGTATTGGACTCACCAATGTTCACCGCCGCATAAAGTTAATGTTTGGAGATGCCTACGGGCTCCGTATTCATAGTGAACAAGGAGAAGGAACAACGGTCATCATCGCGATGCCGCTTCCTCGGAAAGGAATGTAAACCATGGACATTCTCATCGTAGATGATGAAACAGTCATACGAGAGGGCATACAGCGTACGCTGCAGAACCGTTTCCCCGAGCATCGGGTTCATCTGGCTGCGAATGCGGAGCAAGCCATCACGCTGCTGCGGAGCCATCCGATTCACATCGTTCTGACAGACATTCTGATGCCGGGCATGACCGGTCTAGAGCTTATGAATATGTCTCGAAGCCGGCACCCTCATGTGAAATGGGTTGTCATTTCGGCCTATTCGGAGTTTGCCTACGCCCAGGAGGCAGTGCGGCTAGGGGCGAAGGACTATTTGCTTAAGCCGATCGGCAAAGAGGTTTTGATTGAAATGATCGGCAAGCTTAGCGAAGAAGTTACGCGTGACACGGAGCTGATCGAAGAGGCTGAGTTGCTGAAGGCCAACCGCAAATACTTGCAGGAAGCCGTCTTCCAGCGCTTTGCGCAGGGTTTGGACACGGGTCGCATCGATATGGGACCCTTCATGGAGCAGCACCCTTATTTTCATCTCATCATGGTTAAAATGGAGACCGACAAGCCCGTCTTCCTCGAAAATTTCATTATCGAGAATGTCCTGCTCGAGCTTATCGAGCGCTATGGTAAGGGCTTCGTGACGGTGCACGACAGCAAAAGCCTGCTAGGATTGGTCACACTGCCGGAAGGCAGCAGCCTGACCCTGCTGGTGGATGAGCTGCGCAGCCATCTCGTGAAATATTTGAAGGTGCCCTTTCAGATGATGAGCTCCGAGCTGATCGACTGCTTCCAGGCGGTGCCGGCAGAAGTACAGCGCATGAGGCAAGCGTCTACGACGCAGGTCTACGAGCACCATGCCAGCGGCAGCGATCGCTCCATAGAGGTGGCCCTGCAATATATCCGCACGCACTACCATGCCGATCTATCGCTAGAGAAGGTAGCCTCGATCGTCTACCTGAATTCTGTCTACTTTAGCCAGCTTTTTAAGCAAAAGACGGGTCAAGGCTTCAAGGAGTATGTTATTCACCTGCGTTTGGAGCAGGCGAAGCAGCTGCTGATGAATCCCAAGCTCAAGCTCGCTGATGTGGCTGAACGTATCGGGTACCATGATATTCGCCACTTTTCGCAGGTTTTCCGCAAAAAGTACGGCGTAACCCCTTCGGAATATCGCCAGGAGAACACGGGTGATAAACCGGATAAATATGTGTCAAGGGAATAATTTTCATCAAATTCTCATGGAATTCTAAGAATGGCGGTTTTTGCTAGTCGTGGCGCGTCTTTCTCCCTTTTCAGGTAAATACTGGATGATCGTAGTGTGGTAAGGTGGAATCAGGGTCAAACAAGCCCGTCACAACACGATCCATGAAGGAGGAAGTCCAATCATGCTAGTAGTGAAAAACAACCGCCTTAGCAAATCGTTAGTGGGGATAAGCTTAAGCCTTTCCTTGTTAACTTCAGGAACGATGTTCCTTAGCCCGCAGTCCGCTCATGCAGCAACAGACGCCACGTCAACAGCAACATACAGCGCAAGCGCAACGAGTACCAGCAAAGCTAACAGCATTATACGTACTGCACAATCTTATATAGGTAAAGTTCGGTACAGATTTGGTGTAAGAGATACGAATCGTTTAATCTTAGACTGCTCTGCTTTTACGCAAATGGTATTTAAGAAGAACGGCATCACGATCCCTTGGGGCTCTAGCGCGCAAGCGAAAGTAGGGACTCCTGTTAGGAGTAAATCGAAATTACAAAAAGGTGATCTCGTCCTGTTTAGTGTTAGCAGACCGGGACGCATTAATCATGTTGGCATCTATATAGGAAATGGTAAGTTTATTAGCAACACGACCAGCTCCGGTGTAGTAATTCGTGATATGAATACAGGCTACTGGAAAGATAGATTCATTTCAGGCCGTCATTTGTAAAATTGGACAAGCTGCTTAGAGCGTGAAAGCGCTTAGCTGAGCGTTCCAGTGCCTAAACCGCAATCCTACCTACTCAAGCCCTTACTCGAACCTCCTGTCCATGGTGAAGCTCTTGCTCATGAATAGAAGTATTGAAGTTAGGGCTTTTTGTTGACCGAGGACACTTTTAAATGGTATATAAAAGAAAACCGTTTGCAAGGGAGCAGAAGAAACGAAATGACCTTAAAAAAAGCATTTGAAGATGTTAAAAAGTTTCATGAAACGTTTGAGCATCCAGTAGGCACATCCCCACAGCGTCTTACCGAAAGTCGTAAATCAGCTCGTCTAGCATGGATGGAAGAAGAACTCCAGGAGTTTAAAGAAGCAGCGACACTGGAAGACGAAGTGGATGCGATGATCGATGAGTTATATTTTGTCCTTGGTACATTAGTTGAAATGGGCGTGGAGCCTGGACCGATTTTTGACATTGTTCAGCATGCAAATATGTCCAAGGTATGGCCCGATGGACAAGTTCATAAAAATGAGACCGGCAAGACCCTTAAGCCCCCCCATTGGCAGGACCCATTCGACAAAATTAAAGCTGAAATTCGCAGACAGCAAGGCAACCAAAATGGCTGAGGAGGGCGCAACAGTGGCGTTTCACACGAAATTAAAAGAGCTCAGACAGCAGCAAAATCTAACTCTCCGAAAGCTCGGGGAGAAGGCTGGAATCAGCTATTCCATCCTTAATTCTATCGAAAATGGTCGAATCGAGCCGTCGAAAGATGTCGCATTAGCACTAGCAATTGCCTTGAAAATAGAGGACAGGGAAGAGTTCTTATCTTTAGCAAGAAATCCCTCTTAGGGACAATTGCATTACACGATATTGTGTGGTAAAGTAATGTTAAGTCTTAAAGATTCACCCTGAATTGCGTATTGCAAAGGGTTATCATTAAGTTAATGAAACCTTTTCCAATGTGTAATTTTTTTGTTCGAAACAAGAAAAAAGACATGTTAATAAAACTTTGGAGGTATTACCCATGGCAGTAGGAACAGTAAAATGGTTTAACGCAGAAAAAGGATTTGGCTTTATCGAAGTTGAAGGCGGCAACGATGTATTCGTACATTTCTCCGCAATCACTGGCGAAGGTTTCAAATCTTTGGACGAAGGCCAACGCGTTGAGTTCAACGTAGTTCAAGGCAACCGCGGACCACAAGCTGAGAACGTTGTAAAACTGTAAGCTTAGCTTGCACAAATAGCATTCTCGAAGAACGGCCTCTCAACATTACGTTGAGGGTCGTTCTTTTTTGCGTTCAGCTCTAAAGGCAGCAAAACCAAAAATAAAGAGCCTCTAAAGAGGCTCTCCATTCACGTTATTATTGATAATCTTTTGCTTTTTTCACAAGCTCCTCATAAGCAGCTTCTGGCGTTATTTTGCCGAACATTACTTTTTCACCGATGCTCTTATAATCTTTAGCTGTATAGTTACTCCAGCCTTTAGCTCCGGCATTGAAAGGTTGAGCGTCAGGAGCAACATTCTTAATGAGTTCAATTTGCAGTTTATCTGCGGGAGTTAACTTCGGTGTTAGGTACTCAAGCATTTTCTTGGAAACCGGCACGCCTCTTGTTGTTGTTAGAATGTCTGCGGCTTCGCTATCATTCACGAACCAGTCGATGAATTTCTTGGATTCTTCCGCATACTTCGAATCAGCGCTTACCGACCAGAACATAGAAGGCTTCAACCAACCGCTGGACTTTGGTCCTTTAGGCTGAGCAACAAGTGAGTAAGCACCTGGTTTTACACCCTCGTAGCCTGGGAACAGCGCGGCGAAAGTACGTTTCATCAAGACACTGTCATTGTTCATCAAATCCAGCTTCGCATCAGATTCTTTATCTGTGCTGGCGATTTCTGCGGGAGGAATAACTCCGGCTGTTCGCAGCTCCGCATATTTCTTAACAAAGGTCAGCCACGTATCTTTATCGAAGTTGAATTTGCCATCCTCGGTGATTGGGTAGCCTTTACCCTGACTAATTTGATAGGCGGAATACGTGGTATAATCGGATGTCGCATCCATTAACACATATTTGTCTTTCTCAAGCTTGGCTTTCGCATCTTTACCAAATTGGAAGTATTCGTCCCATGTCCAACCGTTTTTGGGAGGTGTAATCCCTAGTTTATCAACGGCATTCTTGTTGTAGATCATGCCAGTTGCATTATTGCCTAGCGCGATGGCATAAAGCTTATCTTTAAATTTCCCTGAATCCACGAGCGATTTATCGATATCTTCGGTACGAATGCCTTTGGATAAGTCAGCCAGCTGGTTTCTGCCTGCATACTCGGCCAGCCATGCTGGATCCATTTGGATAATGTCCGGAGCATTTTTGGCTGCAGCTTGGGTAGCTAGTTTATCCGCGTAGCCATCAAACCCGGAGAATTCTGGCTCGAAGGTCACGTTAGGGTGTTTCTTTGTATACGCATCTAGTGCTTTTAATGTAGCGTCGTGCCTTGCCTGTGAACCCCACCATACAATGCGAAGCTTAACGGGCTGGGAGGCTGTAGCCGCGGGTGTTGCTGTTGCAGCAGGGCTGCTTCCCGTAGTACTTGGTTTATTTCCGGAACCACATGCACTTAGGGACAGCGCTATCATGGCAGTCATCGAAAGCATGCTCCATTTTCTCATCTGCACTTTCATTGAAAATCCCCTTTCACTACCTCATTATCTTTACAAGTTAATTATAGGACAACTGAAAAGAAGAAAAAGGAGAGTAATGAACACACTTCTTTCACTATTGATCACAATATTATGACAAATAGGTACATTCCCGGCTATAATCCGCTTTTACTTACTTCACTTGGGCTAATGCCATTATATTTTTTGAAAATAGAGCTAAAATAAGGGACGTTTTTGTAGCCAACTTTTTCGGATATCTCGTAAATCAAATACTTGCCTTCGGCCAGAAGAGCTTGTGCCTTTTTCATCCGCACTTGAATGACGTAGTTGGTGAAAGTTTCACCTGTCGCTTTCTTGAATATTTGATTCAAATAATTGCGAGACAAGTAAAGCTGCTTCGACATATCTTCCAAGCTAATCTCTTCGGCATAGTGATCATGTGCATATTGAATCATGAAATCAACCGCTTCTTTATGTTTGGAATTCTCGTTCCAATGGCGGCTGGTTGCAATGATATGAATTTTACCCTGCAGCCATTGCTGCAATTGTTCGGGTGTTTGAATTTGAATGATTTCCGACTGCAGCTTCATTTCTGGAAACAGTTCATCTAGCACAATACCTACACTATATAAGGAATAAGCAAATATAGTCCAAAGCTCTGTACATAAGTACTGCAAGTAAGCGGGGGTCATGGTTGACATGGTTTGCAGACGGTGGATATAAGCTTCCACAATCTGTGCAGCCGTTTCTTCTTTGGAATAAACAATCGCTTCCGCAAGCTCTTGATAAAACTTAACTGGACGAATAGCAAGTTCTTTCTCTGATGGAACAATCGATGGATGCTCTCGTGCAAGCGGCGGGATGATGGTCATCTGTAATAAATCTAGAAAGGCTTCTTCGGTGGAATCCGATATTTCCTGCCATGATTCCTTCATCTGGCCTAACCCTAGACGGATCGTTAGACGCAGATAAGTAAGGACACAATCCGTGATACGCTCGCCAATCAATTGAATCCTATGCATAACGTCATCTTTTACACTCGAACGCTCAATATGAAACATAATCGCGGCATGATGGCTGTGAAGCTCAATGAAGTCGGACTCAGGCCAATCTTCGGCCAAGATTTCTCTAATAATATTGGCTAAGGCAAAACGAAACAAATTCCAATCGATTAGCGATAGGTTAGCTGTGCGAACAGTGCTCATCAGCTCTATACCCATCACGAGGTGGTTCCTTTGCAGCCAATAGGCTTGTTCAGATAGCAGAATGCTTTCCGCGGCAATTGTTTCATTAAAGGTGCCGGTAATGACCGACTTCAGCCATTCTTGCTGCACAAACGGCTCATACATCATTAGCCTTCTTTTGACTTCTTCTTGCTCTATTTTTTTCAGTTCTTTCGTTTCTAGTTCTTTAATGACTTTGGCTAGCACAGCCCCCAGTTCTTCAATGGTTACGGGCTTGGACAAATAGTCACTCACCTGCAGCCGCAGAGCCTGCCGTGCATACTGGAAATCGGCGTAACCGCTTAGAATGATCAGTTCACCGGGAAAGTTAGTCTCTCGGAGCTTCTCAATCATTTCCAGGCCGTTCATCACAGGCATGTAAATATCCGTAATCACGATATCCGGCTGAGTTTGTCGGACCATTTCTAGACCTTCGGCGCCATCACTGGCCTCACCCACTAATTCGGCGTCAATAGACTCCCAAGGAATCGCCTTCTTCATACCTTCCAACACTTGAAAGTCGTCATCAATAATGAGTATTTTCCACATGATACTTCTCCTCGACTTCTTCTTTATTTTGGATTTGCGGCAATAGAATAGTGACTTCGGTGCCCCTGCCTTCCGTACTGGCAATATGGACCCCATAAGGAGGCCCGAAATAAGCCTGAATTCGTTCTTTCACATTTCGCAATCCGTAACCGCCTGTTTTCCTTGCCTTGGGTTGATCCCAATCGGGTCGCAGCCCAACACCATCATCCCAAATTTGAAATTGGATATCTTGCCCTAGCAGCTGCACATTCACTCGGATTTCGCCTTTCTTTCGCCCGTGAAAACCATGGATGATCGCATTTTCAATAAAAGGCTGCAGGGTAAGTCTCGGTACATACAGTTCTTTGGCTGATTCGTCGACAGAGATGGTGAATGTCAAGCGATCGCCCCATCGAATTTGCTGAATTTGCAAATAACATTCGACATGCGTCATCTCGTCCGCAATGGGGATCAAGGTTTCACCATTGGAGAGGCCGATGCGAAACATTTTACCCATTAAGGAAAGGATCTTGCTGATTTTCGTTTGACCGGAATCAATGGCTAGCCAGTTTAATTGATCCAATGTGTTGTATAGAAAATGGGGATTGATCATAGCCTGCAGCGCCTTAATTTCGGCTTCTCGTTGGCGCTTGTGCTGATCTTTCAATGAGGTTAAAAGTTCCTCTATTCGTTCCATTTGTTTGCGATAGCCGTTAAATAAATTTCCGAATTCATTGGTGTAATCCGTAGGCAAGTCCGAAACAAGACCCCGATCGGGAAGCTTGCTCATAAAAGCAACCAAAAGTCTAATTGGATTGGTAAATTGTCTGGATATAAAGAAAGTGAAAAAAGATGCAATAAAAATGGCGGATAAGCCAACAGTTAAGAGAATTAGTGCTAATCGAATACTGCCATGGACAATGCTCTTCCACGGTGTCACCTCAACGAGTGTCCAGTTCGAGGGGGATTTACTCCAAACGAGTAAGGCTTCACTTTGCTCTTTGGCTTTTAAATGAACACTTCCGGACTTCTCCTGAATCAACCTAATCTTCTCCAGCTCACTCTCTTGTAAGTTGGGATCGCCTATGGCAGCAATTGTTCTGCCGCCAGCGTCAACTAACAATCTGCTTCTTCCCTCTGTTTCACCTCGAATCAAATTCTGGATTTCGGATGATTTCACATTAAGCAAGAGCAAGCCATAATAGATTCCTGAGTTATTGTAAAGCTTTCTTGCAAAGCTAGTGACGGGTAGCGAGCCTTTATTGGTTGGAATAGTACGTTCTTTTATCCAAGCAAAATCATTATTTTGGATGTCCGAAAACCATTCCTCGTCCTTCACCGTCTTTAAATCATAAACGCGAATTGGCCCCTGAGCATCTGTCACGAACGGGCGTTCGATATATAAATAAATGGATTGTACCATTGTCGTGCTGTAGGTAATGCTGGCTAGTAGGGCCTCCAAATCTGCCTTGCGTTTTTTTAGCTCAAATAAGTCACTCTCCAGAGGATCATACCCAATAATATCGATATTTCTGGAGGCTGCGTTAGACATCTGCTCAATAGAGTTCAACTGAGTGACCAAGCGCTTATTCAACTCATTTAACAGATCCTGCTGATAATTAGCGGTATTGTCAGCTAACTCGCGTGAAGTTAGGCTGTAGCTGATCCAGGAGGAAATGAGCAGCAGCACGGCAATAAACGCGGCGAAGCTTCCAAAGAACAGGCGGCCGATTCGAACGCGCTTGAATAAGTTAAACACAGCAGCCCCTCCTCATTTACTTCCATAAAAGTGGAAAAAAGGCTGCGGAAGCGCAACCTTTTTAAGTATTATATTATTCTATCCTTTCACTGCACCCGAAGCAATGCCATCGACAAAATGGCGCTGTGCCATAAAAAAGAGAATCAGTGACGGAATAATAGAAACGAGCGACATGGCAAGTAATTGTCCCCACGGAAGAGCTGATTGGCTGTCGACGAACAGCTTCAAAGCAAGACCGACGGTGTATTTGCTCACAGAATTGATATACAGCAAGTGTCCGAAGAAATCGTCCCAATTCCAAAGGAAACAATAAATGGCGACCGTTACGAGTGCGGGCTTCGTTAAGGGCAGAACAATGCGTAAGTAAATGCCGAACCAGCTGCAGCCATCCATTTTGGCCGATTCATCCAGCTCCCGCGGAATTCCGCGAATAAACTGCACCAACAGGAAGATAAAGAAGGGTCCTCCGATCCCGCCTGCTAGAGCATGCGGAACATAGAAAGGCAGATACGTATTGACCCAACCCCAAGTATTAAACATGATGTACTGGGGAACCAGTGTCACTTGACTTGGCAGCATCAGGGTGACCATTAGAATGGAAAACCAGAAATTTTTCAGCGGAAAATCTAATCGAGCGAAACCAAAAGCTACCAAGCTGCAGGAAATGATAGACGTTACAAGAACTCCAGCAATCAGTTCAAAAGTATTCAGATAAAAATGAGTAAAGGTGAACTTTGGAATGGCGACCCACCCTTGGCTGAAGTTACTCCATAACCACTCCGTAGGAAAGAAGCTGGGCGAGCTCATCTCCGCGTTCGATTTAAAAGCAGCTCCCACCCACCACAACATGGGATATATCATGATGAGACTAAACAGTGCCAATAAGAAATGCGTTCGAAAAGTGCGTGTTCCAATCAGCTGGTTTCTCATTTTCTTCTCCCTCCTCCTTCTGTTTCGTAGAATACCCAGTAACGGGATGAGGCGAAAATTAAAGCCGTTACGATTGCAATCACTACAAGGAGTATCCATGCCAGAGCGGAAGCATAACCCATCTCATATCTAGAAAAAGCACGATCATATAGGTATAAAGCATACATATACGTGGAGTTAATGGGTCCGCCTTTCGTAATGATGAAGGCTTGCGTAAACATTTGAAAGGAACCGATTGTCTGCAGTACGAGATTAAACAACAGTACAGGCGACAGCATAGGTAAGGTAATACTGAAAAACTGTCTAACTTTAGATGCCCCATCCACGGAAGAGGCTTCGTATAACTCGGCGGGTATTTGTTTTAATCCGGCTAGGAAAATAACCATCGAAGAACCAAACTGCCAAGCAACCAGTATAATTAAGGTGCCTAAAGCTGTATTGGGATTGCTAATCCAACTGATTCCCTCGATACCGAAATAACTTAAAAATCGATTGATAAAACCGTTAATGCCGAAAATATTTTGCCAAAGAATAGCTACAGCAATGCTGCTCCCTATTAATGAAGGCAAATAGATGAACGTTCGATACACAGAAATCCCTTTTATTTTCTTATTGAGCACCATTGCAACCATTAAGGCGCTGAAGAGTTTGATGGGCACGGATAATACGACAAAAAGAATCGTTATTTTCAAAGATTGACGAAACATCTCATCGTCTGCAAAAATGCGTTCATAATTTCTTAAGCCAATCCACTCTGGCGCATCTAACAACGTATATTTTGTGAAAGAGTAGTACATCGATTGAACCATCGGCCATAAGGTTAACAGCAGAAATCCAAGTAACCACGGGGAAATAAATAGATACCCAGCTATGGGGGATTCCCAGCGTCCTTTCAGGGTGAATGCTGTTGTCAGTTTGCGTGAAGAAAGCTTTTGGGGAGCAGCGCTAGTTTCAGGCTTCATCGGGATTAACCGCCTTTCATTTCAATAACACCTTTATGTTTAGTATAAAAGGTATTGCCTACCCGAAAAATGAGAGTAATGAACACAATTCATTCACAATCGAACAAATTGTTCTGCGAAAATAAAGTTGTTAAACAAAAACCCAGTCAAAACACCAAAATTAAGTGTTAGACTGGGTTTTTATTTACTAATGGCTGCTTTGCCAAGCAGGGTTCACTTCTCGTTTACGGACAGGCCGGGCCTGGTTCCTATTACGACTGTGGCGTCCAGTTCGTCTAATCTAGCTACCTGCGGGATCAGCCCATTGCTAGCGAAAATTTTGATTGTCTGCGGCGCCTGCCGCTGGCTAGTCTCAATCAGAAGATGGCCACCCGGTGCCAGCCAGATTGGCGCCGCAGCCGCCACCCGGCGCTGGACGTCATGCCCATCTGCGCCCCCGTCGAGCGCCACCAGCGATTCGTGAATCCTGGCCTCTGGAGGCAGCAGCCTGATCGCCTCGGTGGGGACGTAAGGTGCGTTGGCGACCAAGATGTCGACGCGGCCTCGTAGTTTGGCGGGCAACGGCTCGTAGAGGTCGCCTTCATATACATACCCACTGGCGGAAGTGACGTTGCGGCGGGCACACCGTACTGCGGCTGGGTCGATGTCGGTGGCGTGCAACTCGATCTGTTCTAAGACGGCAGCCAGTGCTGTGCCCACTGCGCCCGAGCCACAGCATAGGTCGACCACTACGGCTCCTGACTGTGCGAGTGCTGCGGCTTGGCGAACGAGAAATTCTGTGCGGTGGCGAGGTACGAAGACTCCTGGATCCACGGCTATCTTTAGACCGCAAAACTCCGCCCATCCGATGACATGTTCGAGAGGCAAACCGGCGACTCGACGATCCACCATGGTGATGAGATCGTCCGACGTTCGAGCTGCTGAGATGAGTAACCGGACCTCATCTTCGGCGAAAACACAACCAGCGGCTCGAAGCCTGCTGACAAAGATTGTTTCATTTATTATTTATCTTCACTCTCTTTCGAATAAATCCATCATGTCTCATAATGAACATGATAACAAAACATTTAAGGATAATGTGGATAAAGAATCGCTATAGCCATTCTGTCCGGTAGTTCGTCTTGCTGTTGGCAATTCTATGCATCCCCTTCTGGAATTATGTTGACGTAACCCCCCAAACCGCCTATACTGACCATGATTCTCATTCTCACATAAAACTAGTTTGAGGTACCCTTAACTAAAAGAAGGTCACAACAAATATGCCAACAAAGAAACAAATTGTTCGTTTCCTGGCGATCCTTTTGATCGTTTGTTCTATTTTTCTGACATGGCAATGGTTCGATTCGAAGGAATGGCTCCGGGACGTAGAGCTTCTTTTCCATCAACCCCAATGGTTGGTCTTCATGTTCGCCATCTACCTCCTCTCTTTCCTCCTAAAGGCCGCAGCTTGGCGAATTTATACAGGGTCTGAGGTGCGATTCAGCATTTATTTTCATGCTATTAGCTATAGCTTGCTCGTCAATCATGTACTTCCGGTGAAAGCGGGAGATGGCGTTCGTGCTGGCTTATATATGAAGCATGGCGGGAAATCGTGGGAGGAAGCGTTCCATTCCGTTGCGGTCATGCGATTGCTTGATGTGCTCGTGCTTGCCGGAATTGGGGGAATTGGCATCATTCGGTTAGGTCTGCCCTCTTCATGGATCTGGGTGACGGTGTTGGCTGGGGGAACCGTGATTCTCGCAACAGCGCATTACCTGCCCATGATTCGCAAAATTCCATTCATAGCGAAGCATTCGGCTTATTTTCATCTTAAAATGCTTTCTGGCAAAGGGCTCGTTATTGTAGGCTTGATTGCTTTAAGCTGGATCCTAGAAGCTGGTGTTATCTTTGCTGTTGCTCGCATGATCGGCTTGCAGCTTGGGACAATCTCGCTCGTTTGGGCGAATAGCATGACGATTGCTGGACAAATTTTCCACATAACCCCAGGTGGGATAGGTACCTATGAAAGTACAATGAGCGGGTCCCTTGTCTTGCTCGGTGTTGATGGTAAGGATGCTTATAGGGCGGCACTTGTGTCGCATACTTTTAAATTTCTTTTTGCCTACACGTTAGGGGCGTATTCACTTGTGCGAATGCCTTTAGGTTGGCACGAGATGAAAACCTGGATTGGACGGCTTAAGGGTCACAAAAAACCATCATTGAATGGTAACGCACGGAAGGATGATTAATATGAAAAAAGCTTCATCGTTTGAAATCGTCGCAGCTCGCTGCTGGAACTTGCTAAATGAGGGAAAACCGTTTACCCCGATTTTCGTTGTGGGCGTCTTTCTGCTCTATCATATCGGCGTATGGTCCGATCCTAGTTTTTGGAGTTCCGCTGGTTTGGGGCTGCTCGTGACCCTCCCTCTTTTTGTGCTGTATTATTGCTTTGATTTTCCGCTTTTTTTGCGAAATTATTTATGGATGCCATTCATTGCTGCGCTGCTGATTTGGGAGCGGTCTGAGTTCTCGCTGTATTTGCTAGCGCTAGGGTTGTTCTACTTCTTTACGGTTTATTTCTGGGGCACTTTTTACTATCATCTACGAATTGGGACGACTTGGTGGAATTTCACACGGTTCTGGAAGCTAGTTCTGAAAAATAGCGACTCGACGAGCGGCAATGCGCAGGAGCAGATGCCTAAATTTTTGCTGCTGCTTTTCGTATGGAATCATTATTACCGTCAGTTCGAGGGTGGTGTTTCCGCTGATGTGGGTACGGGGCTTCTATTTGCGGGCGGTTTGCTGATATACAGCTTCATTCTCCATCGTTATTTGTTTGACTGGAAACCAGCCGAAATCCCAACGTACACACGCGATTCAAGCGATGTACAAGCGGGCGGACAAGCACTGAATAAGAAGGTCATTGTTATTGTCGTGGACGGGATGCGCAAAGAGCGCTTTGAAGAAGCCGACGCGCCATTTATGAAGAAACTGCGAGCAGAAGGCACAGAGTATGCCCAAATGGAAACCGTTTATCCTGCGCGAACCGTGGTATGTTTCTCTTCGATGTTCACGGGTACTTACCCGCGCGAGCACGGTATTCGCTCCAATATGGTTTGGAGGCTGGGGATTCGGGTTGAAAGTATTTTTGATTCGCTGCGTAAGGTTGGGAAAAAGGGACGTCTGCTCGGCATAGCGCACTTAATCGACTCCATGGGAGACGATGTTGAAAGTGTGACCGCTGTGATGCATAACGATGTCGCAGATCGTAATATTATCGAACGGGCGAAGAAGATCATGGCCGAACAAAATCCGGATTTACTCGTTGCCCAATTGATTGGAGTTGACCAAACGGGTCACAGCCGAGGCGTTTTATATGACGATTACACGCAAAAAATCGCAGAAGCCGATAAATTAATCGAAGAATTCGTTGGCTGGCTTGAAGAGCGCGGCATGATGGAGAATACAACACTCATTATATGTGCCGATCACGGACAGGCTGATGGAATTGGTGGACATGGCCATTTGGATGAGGGTGAGCGCTATGTGCCTTTCTTCCTGCACGGTCCTGCCATCCAAAGCGGCCATCGCATTGATGAAAAGCATTCCCTCGTATCTATGGCCCCAACTTTGGCCTATCTGCTGGGTGCGCCATTCCCAAGCCATAGTCGCGGACCCGTCCTAACGGAGGCTATTAAGCATCATGACTAAGAAAAAAATCATCGTTTTTATGCCTGCGCATAACGAAGAAGAGAATATTAGCGGGGTTATTGCCCGCGTTCCGAGAGCTTTCCACCCTCAGTATGAGGTGGAGGTGCTCGTCATTGACGACGGGTCCAAGGACCGCACGGTCGCCGTCAGCAAGGCAGCGGGAGCCGACCACATCGTGTCGTTCCCACACAATAAAGGACTCGGCGCTGCCGTTCGTGAAGGGCTGAAGCAATGCTGCCTGCTCGGCGCCGACATTGGCATCATGATCGATGCGGATAATGAGTATCCGCCGGAGCAAATTCCCGATGTCCTTGCGCCCATCATCGCCGGGCGGGCGGACTACACCTTCGGCTCACGCTTCAAAGGGCAAATTCAAGGCATGAAGCTGCATCGCCGTTTAGGCAACTATACGTTCACACTGCTGCAGGCGATCCTGCTGCGCAGATGGATTTATGACGGCCAATCTGGGATGCGCGGGTTTTCTCGCGATGCGATGGAGAATGCCGTTATTGTCCACGATTACAATTACGCCCAGGTGCTCACGTTAAACTTGGTTCGTCAGGGTTACCGCTTGGAGGAGATTCCCATCTCATACCAAGTTCGGACTAAAGGCCAATCCTTCATCAAATTCAGACAATATGTAACCTCCGTTCTTCCGGCGATCTATAAAGAAATGAGACGCCCTGTCTCCAAACGCAATGTGAATCCACAGACGAATCGAGATGATGCGGGCATATGAAACTTAATGCAATATGGTTGGCGCTGTTCGCAGCTGCTGTTATTGCTGGAGTGACGTGCCTAAGTATTGTCTACGCCAGCTCCTTTGCGCGAACGTGGGACGAGGTCGATTTCACGTTGGCTCTACATAGGTATGATCTACTCGCCATGCAGCCTCATTTTCCGGGTTATCCGTATTTTATTCTAGGTGGTTGGTTTATTAACCAGTGGATGAATAATCCCGTTAAAGCTTTATCTGTCTTCAACACCCTAGCAGCCTTAAGCTCCGCGCTTCCGATGTTTTTACTGGCAAATCGTCTGACGGGCAGCGGCATAAAGAGTCTTTTACTGCCTGCGCTCGTATTAAGCAGCCCTTACATCTGGCTCATGTCCTCACGTCCCATGTCGGAGTGTGCGGGTATGGCCTTATTGTGGTGGTTTCTTTGGAGTATCCGCTTTGCGATGGATCGTCCCGTTACCATGCTACGTCATGGACTGGCGCTGCTGATGTTCGGCTTCCTTCTGGGGACACGCCTATCCTTCTTTCCGTACGGTCTTGCGTTGGTGCCCCTCTGGTACGGAATTTGGCAGTACGGTGCGAGCGGTTGGCGGAGATGGTTGAGACTGGGGTGCTCGGCCTTGGCTGCGCTGCTGTTTCAGCTGCTTTGGATAGCTGGTTTGGTGCTTTCCGAAGGAACTCTCGCTGGTTTCTGGAAGCTCTCACTGGCTTTCGTTGAAGGACACTTCTCCGAATGGGGCGGCGGCGTTATCTCTACCCCGATGCCGCTGGGAGAACGAATCTACCAGCTCATTGGACACAATTTGCTGGGATCAGCCCTGCTAGGCGGTTCTATTCTCATTGGCTTATGTGTCGTCGTTATTGTCGCTGCAACGTTTATCGGTCGGAGATTCGTTCCTCCAAGTGTGCAGGGCAACGAGAATCGGCGTTACATCTTCTGGCTCGTTGGCTGTGCCGTTTTGTACACCCTTTGGGCTCTTTTTGGTCAAAATATTGAGAAACCGCGTCATATCGTTCCTGTCGTTGCCCCGATATTGCTTCTAATGTTTGCTTTTATCATTCGAACAGCAGATGGATTAAGGACATCCACGCATAGGACGCGTCTATTGAGAATAGCGCCAACGATCCTGTACGCCCTCCTCATTAGCCTCATATCCATTCAAGTTGTGTATGGGGCTCAGCTTCAGAAGCGGCAGGCCGTGGAAGAACCGGCAGTTTATCAGCTTCATGACTATGTAAGCAGCTTGCAAGAGCCTCTCCTACTGTTTACATGGGAAGAAACGAGGGTACTGCAGTACTTGCAGGCCGACTACGATCATCAGCGTATCTATACATACGGGTACTTTCAAGCGTTGGCTGGGGCGAATCCCGAGCGGCGTGTGCTGCTAACCGATCATGTCGTTCAAGGCTTTGCGCAGCAAGGCAAATCGGTGAAGGAGCATTTAAAGCAGCTTGCTGAGTTTAAATCCGACGACCTATTTGACCCGGCGTATGGGCGCGTTATTTTATATGAGTGGGTGCGTTAAGAGTGGGTTCATCTTCTAGGTAAAGTAAAATAATGGTTGACACAAATATGGACAATGATTATCATTATCAATGACAACGAGGTTCCAAACAATCATATCAGGGGTGAAGACATGAAACGATGGCTACTAGCCGGTTTGACTTTTGTTCTAGCGGCATTGATCATCTTGCCGTCCTCCGCGCTGGCCTATTCGTATGGTGACGCCAATACTGAAGCAGTCGCTGAAACCTTTAAGCTGGTTCAAACCAGTGTAGGCGATGGAGCGAACAATTGGGGCGCTGCGGAAAGTGCTTACAAGGAGATAAGAGCAGAACTCGTATCGCACTTCGGCGATGGAATAGCTGCCACACTGGACGCTAATTTCCAGGCCAAAGATAGTAAAGAAGTCATTGCTAATTTCAAAGCTGTCCTCGTCATGAACTTGGATCGACGGTTTACCTATGCTACCAAAGGGCTTGATGATTATGCAGAGTCTAAACTCTTGCTAGCCAAAGCTAAGGCGACCTTTGATACACTGGAGCTTTATGTGGGGGCGGGTTCGAGTGAAATTAATAAAGCTTTCGAAGCCGCACTTGAAGCGCTTGGGAATCCTGGATTGTTCGGTGTAGGGAAGAAGGATGTACAGCCAGATGTCTTCAAGGAAAAGGTCAATTTTATCTATGGTAAGGTGAAGCCTTTATTCCCTTATAAGGCTTACGTCAAGCCTGCCGCTCCAAGTGAGTCTACTCCTGTTCCTAAACCGCAGGCAACAACTGCCCCGGTTAAGAACGAGGCAGCGGTCAAGCCAGATCAACCAGCGCCAACGGCTAAACCGACAGAGACGAAGGCACCCGATGCAGCTGCAGCAGTGGAGACGAAGTCGCCTGAGCCTAGTGCAACGGCTAGTGCTAGTCCAACACCAACTGCGGAAGCGGCTCCTACAGCTACTGTAGAAGCGCCGGCTAAAGCGTCGGAAGCAGCGGGTTCGGATAATAAGCAAGCTGAGCCGGCGAAAGAAGCGTCGGCGCATGCACCTATGGAACGTTCCGATAAAACGAATCCATTTATCAGCATCACTGTTATCGGAGGGGTTATTGTTCTTCTGGGTGGGGGCGTATGGTTCGCTCGTAAAAGAAAGTGGATTTAAATATTTCTTACAAACTTGAGATGAATAGAGGAGAAACTTATTATGCGTAAATTTCTAGCAGTAGCTTTAAGTGTTTCACTAGCTTTATCTAGCGTTGTTACGGTTACATCTGTTGCTTTTGCAGAAAGTAAATTCCAAATCACGGAAGATCAAACGATCGCTGCCTCCATCAAGTCTTTCACGGATATCAAAGCTCTTTTCACGGATAAAACCGTACTTGCAGATGTTCAGAAATTATATGTAGATAAATTCCAAACTGAAGTTAAACGCATTGATACAACCATTAAAGCAGACGATCCTAAGATCGATGCGAACATCACACTTGTCCTGGACAGTGCTATCAAAGGCGATTTGAAAGTCGACCAAGCGAAACAAGCGATTGATAAAGGCCTACAATGGTACTACTTCTTGGCTGTACGTGATTTGGTCAACAACCAAGTGCGTCCTGCTTTGACTAAAGGCGATGTTGCCGGAGCGAAAGCGGCTTTTGATAAAGTCGTACAAATTTATGAAGCTGTTCTAGAACCAAACGTTGTGAAACGCGACGCAAAATATAGCTTAAACATGGTTTCACTTTTGAAAACAACGATTGAACTTATGCAAAAAGATATTAAAGAGAATAACTTGAATGAATTCAATGTTCACCGTCAATTCTTAGACAAAACGTTGATCAAAAACTACACACTCGCTACTTTTACATACGCAGAAAGCATTGCTACTAAAGCCCCAGCTGATCAAGCGGCAGCGATTACAGAAGGTTACTTCCTCTACATGCCGGTATACACCTACCTCAGAGGCGGCAGTGTCGCAGATGCGAACTTCGTGAGAGATGCCTTCGCTTCCGGCGATGCAAGCAAAATCAAAAAAGACGAAATCAAAGATGCCTTACAACGCACTATGATCGGAAAAGTATCTGAGTATGTGAACCAAGCTTTCATCAAGCTTGAAGCTGGCGACCTACAAGGTGCTCGCGGTTATGTGGCTGAAGGTACGATGTTCCTTGCTAGCCAAGAAGTTTTCTTAGGTAAAGAGAAATATGCGGCAGCAAGTATAGCGGCAACGAAATTCACAGAAGCTGTTAATAAATCCGATCTTGCTGCTACCAAAGAGTACGGTTTCCAAATTCTTAAGTTCCTCGTTGACAAAGATGGTTCCAGCTTGAAAATTGGCGACAAAGCGTATCAAGTGGACGGAGCTGCTTTCACAGCTGAAAATGCGCCTTTCATTAATACAGAAAGCGGACGTACATTGGTTCCGGTTCGTGTTATTGCCCAGGCAATTCAAGCTCAAGTTGAATGGGTAGATGCAACGAAAACAGTTGTTATCACAAAAGATGGTAAGAAAACAGAAATTACATTAGGATCCGATCAAGTCGTAGAGAATGGTAAAGTGAATGAGAAAGTCAAACTGGATCAACCGGTTATTATTGAAAACGGAAGCTCATTTATTCCATTGCGTGCTGTAGCTGAGTTGTTCAGCAAACGAGTATTCTACCAAAATGGTGAAATTATCATTCTTCGTTAATCAGTTCTGTTCATAGCGAAGACACTTGTGCCTAGTAGGCGCAAGTGTCTTTCAGCATGCTGAAACAAGGAAGAGAATAGGGGGCAGATTATGGATTTACAGGCATTTCTCATTACGTTTCGTGAGGCGCTTGAGGCCATTCTCATAGTTGGTGTAATCATTACGTATTTAACACGTATTGATGCCGTGCACTGGCATAAATGGGTATGGGTTGGTGTGTTTTTGGCTTTGATCGTGAGTTACGGATTGGCCCTGGCTTTCCAGGTTTTATTGACCGGATTTGCCAGTATGGGCAGCCAAAATTACTTGAAAATCGGTATCATGCTCGTCTCTTCCGGGCTGCTGACACATATGATCATGTTTATGGGCAAACAAAATAGCGAATTGCAAGGGAAGGTTCAGAGCAAGGTTGCACATATTCTAACCATTGGCGGCGCCATTAATATGGTCGTCCACTCGTTCTTAGTCGTTGTGCGAGAAGGCGTGGAGACGGTTTTCTTTTTTGCGGCAATTACAGGTGGAAACATACAGAAAGCACTCGAAAGCTGGGGAGCACTAGGTGGACTCATTCTGGCTGTCGTTATTGGCCTTCTTTTTTTCAAAGGGACGAAGAAAATTCGGCTGGGCACGTTCTTTCGCATCACCAGTGTGTTTTTGATGATGATTTCTGCGGGTTTGTTCGTGCAAGCCATCGGAATTATGCAGGATTTGGGCATCATTGGAAGTTTGTATCGAACAGCGGGACACCAAATCGGTGAAATATATAATATAACAGGATTTATGCCGGAGCATCCAATTGATGGTGTGCAATATCTCCGTGATTTCGGGAAAGAGCCGCTTATCAACGGCCAAGTCGGCATTTTCTTTAAAGCTTTCCTAGGCTATACGCAGAACCCTTCACTGGAGGAATTCGTCGGTTACTGGGGATACTACTTCTTGGTATTCATCTTGCTTGCCGTTCAGAAGAAGCGTCATGAACAGGAGCAGGTAGAGGAAGAGAAAGTGGCTGCGTGATATCTGCAGTAGAAATTTCGAATGGCAAAGCATAAGGAGCGAGGACTGATGACGATTAAGATAGGAATTGTTGGATACGGTCATGTTGGGAAGGCGATACATGCTTTGTTTCCAAACGCTGCGGTTTATGATGCACCTATGCAGGTGGGCAGCCAAGCGGAGGTAAACAAGAGCGATGTCGTCTTCGTCTGTGTTCCGACACCCTCGCTCCCGAGCGGCAAATGTGATACGTCCATCGTGGAAGAAGTGATTATGTGGCTGACAGCCAAAGTCATTGTGATTCGCTCGACAGTTCCCGTAGGGTTCACTGACGCTATGAAGGAACGAACGGGGAAAAGAATCGTGTTCCAGCCAGAGTACTATGGAGAAACCGTTGATCACCCCTTTTCGGACTTGCGTCACCGGACGTGGCTTACATTTGGAGGCGAATCTGAGTATGTTAGCCTTGTGATTCGGGCCTATCAGCAGGTCTATAACGCAGAAGTAAGAATCCGTCGGACGGATGCCCGCACAGCCGAAATGGCGAAGTATATGGAGAATTGCTTCCTTGCGCTTAAAGTGTCTTTTTGCAATGAGTTTTATGATATCGCCGGAGCCCACGGGATTGATTACAATGAGCTGCGGGAAGTTTGGCTCGAGGACCCGAGAATTGGACGCAGCCATACCTTCGTGTATGAGGATAGTCGCGGGTACGGCGGGAAATGCTTGCCGAAGGATGTTCATGCGTTGATTAGCATGGCGGATGAGAAAGAAGTTAATGCGGATTTGATGAAGTCTGTTCAACGGAAAAATAGCGACCTTCGTGCTTCATTCGAGTGATTATATAGTAAAGCCTCCTTGTCCACGGATTGTTCGTGGGTTAGGAGGCTTTCTTTTATATGCCGTCTTGAACAACTGTAATGGTGCCCATATTTCTGACATAGACTCGGTTCGTCCTTGTATTCAGGGCCATTTGAGGTGGGCTCTACACACAGCTAGATGAAAAAAGTGCATCAAAATATCGGGGATTCGACCGAAAGTGGGCATAACTTGACTAATTTGATGCAACTTTTGCAGCAAATCTCTTTCTCCTTAAGGTTTATCCGACGATATTTCCACCGAATCCACACTTCATGAACGTTAAGAGTCTTTAGGGACTTCTATTTTTACATAATACGGTGAAAATGAAGAGATAGCAGTCTCTAAAGGCTCTTATCCGATTGCTTTTCTCCGAATTCACACTTTACTTGACGGATAAGAGCCTCTAGGGACTCTTATTATTACAAAATACGCTGGAAATGAAGGAATAACAGTCTCTAAAGGCTCTTATTCAACTGCATTTCTCCCGAATCCCGAGATCAATCACGCAGAATTAGCTACTCCAAGTGATCTAAACACAGTACACGGAGCTAAGTACTCCAATCAATCTCCCCGCAGAAGTTGGTATTATCCAATTTGCAGCTATAGGGAGATGCAAAACAGCCTGCAATCCAACTAATGCTGCGCTAGTTGGATTGCAGGCCTATATGCGTTAGCCCTCTTAGCGCAGGTTGGCGCGCTTGAGCAACCGCTGGATGGAGCGGTTCGCTTCGGGCAGGACGATGTCCTTGTCGATCGTCCGCATGATGCGGTTTTCCATGACGATACGACCGTTAATGATCGTCGTTTCTACGTCGGCTCGCGTCGCGGAGTAAACGATGCGAGAGATCGGATCCACGTCGAAGGACGGATACGTGTGAAAGTTGTTGAGATCGAGAATAGCGAGGTCGGCCTTCTTGCCGACCTCGAGGCTGCCGATCTCCTTCTCCATGCCGACCGCGCGTGCGCCCCCGATGGTCGCCATGCGGAATACCGTCTGCGCATTCATGGCCGTCGGCCCGTGTATCGGCTTCTGGATAAGCGCAGCCAAACGCATCTCGTTAAACATATCGAGATTATTGTTGCACGGCGCGCCATCGGCTCCTAGGCTGACGGAGATATCGAGCTTCAGCATGTCGGGCGTCTCGGCAATGCCTGAAGCAAGCTTCAGGTTAGAGCCGGGACAATGGCTCACATGGACGCCTCGATCATGGATGATACGCTTCTCTTCCTCATCGAGCCAAATGCAGTGCGCCAGAATAAGGCGCTCATTCGCCAAACCGAGATGATCGAGGTAGACGACGTTGCGCATGCCAGTCTCTGCCTGCACAATCTCGATCTCGCCGAGATTCTCAGATGCGTGCGTGTGCACTTTCACTTGGTACTGCTCCGATAGGCTGCGGACCTCACGCAGCAGCTCTTCTGTACACGATATGACGAATCGTGGAGAGAACGCGTACTGGATGCGGCCATCGTCGTGGCCGTTCCATTTCTCTAACAAATCGACACTTTGCTGAAGCGATTCAGAGGTCTTTTCCTGCAAAGCAAAAGGAACCTCGTCCCCTTTGTCCATCATCACCTTGCCGGATAAAGCGCGCATGCCGCTCTCCGCAATAGCTTGAAAAGCAAAGTCGGTGTGGTGTACCGTCTCCATATCGACGATCGTCGTCGTGCCGCTTTGAATCAGCTCACCGATGCCAAGCATGGCGGAATAATAGATCGATTCCTCGTCATGCGAGGCTTCAAGCGGCCATATCCGCTTTTTCAACCAATCCATTAATTCCAAATCGTCCCCCTTGCCGCGGAAAATGGTTTGGCATAAATGAATATGGGTTTGAATGAAGCCTGGAATGATCGTACGGTGTTTGGCGTCAATCACCTTATCCACCTGTGGGGGATTCAAATCCGGGCCAATTGCTGTAATCCGGTCATTTTCGATGAAAATGTCCCCAGTAATCACATCTCCATTGCGGTTCATAGTCACAATTTGCGCATCTTTAATTAGAATGGTTGTCATCGTATAAGCCTCCTACTCCTAGTAGTGTATGAAGCAATGGACACAAAAAAACTAGCCACGAAAAATATGCCTGTCATGCGCACATTTTTCGTAGCTAGAAATTTACGGTTTCTAAGTAGAGACCCTTAATCCAATTATTAAGGTTATACGAAATGGGTAGTATTCAGTTCCTGCTTGCTTTCCTCTAGCCTAAACCGATACAGGTCATTTTGTCAACAGTCTGTGTTACCTATTCTGACATCCCCTCCCTCTTTTATGAAAACGGAGTCAATCATTCTGGATGATTAATCGTACCGCTTCCTACTGAGAATGGCGTCGTAACGCCTTCATACATAAGATGCATCGTCATTCCTGCTGCGGCATGTACGAGGTTATGGCAATGATCCATCCATAATCCAGGATTATTTGCGACGAAGGCCACTTCATAAGTTTCCCCCGGCAGTACAGCCAGCGTATCGGACCACCAAGGACTGCCCGTAGAAGGCTTACCATTGCGTGATAATACCAGCACATGATGACCGTGTAAGTGCATGGGATGTTCGACATTACCGCGGTTCACGATGGTCGTTTTGACGAGATCGCCTTTTTTCACCATTAGCATTGGTGTATTCGGGAATACTTCGCCATTCAACGTATAAAGGAAATCCAGTTTGCGATTATAGAACCCGAGTTTATTATCCAAGATCAAGGTGAAATCTCTGTCAAAACGGCTATTAGCATCAAAGGGTGTCGAGGTCAGGTCCCCATATTGAAGAGGATCGAAAGCGACCGTTTGAGGAAGCTCTGGAATTTCTCCCTTCCCATCCGGTGACATCAAGATGCCGCCGCTGCGGTCACCGCCAACATTCAGGTACACAGGACGCTCTGGCATGATGAACGTGATGTCATAACGACCACCTGTAGGTACAACCACATTCGTATTGGTCAACACACCGGGCTTATTCAGTTCCGTTCCATCAATCGCCGCCACCTCAAAATGAGTGCCGATAAGTGTGAATTTTTGCTGCACCCAATCGTCCGTATTAATAAGTCTCATGCGGACAGGCGTCCCTGGCGCGATTATCATGCGTTCTAATTGATCTGATGCGCCAATGGCGAAAGTATTGCCTTTCCAGCGATGAGTCATGACTGTGATGTCCTTCACTTGCTGCATGGTTTCCACCTTCGGCTCAATGATCAACGCTCCAAAAAGCCCCATGCTAACTGCTTCTTGTGAATCTTGGTGAGAGTGATACCAGAAAGTGCCCACTTGCTCTGCGCGGAAGCGGTATGTGTAAGTTTCACCAGGCATAACGGCATTTTGAGTGGCTCCAGCAACGCCATCCTCGGCATTTGGCACATCCAAACCATGCCAATGCGCGGTAACACCATGCTCGATATCTTCGTTGTTCAAAGTGACCTCAACCAGCTCCCCCTCTTTCATACGCAGTTCCGGTCCTGGAATTTGCCCATTGTACGTCCAAGCATCCACGGTTTTGCCAGAGCTAAGTGTGACCGTCTTTTTCTGAGCGGTAAGTGTAAAATGACGATCGGGCGTCCCTTCGGTAGGACCTTTTAGGTCAGCGACGGAAACCATATTGGCAGAGGGGCTGTTCATTCCCTCTATCCCGTGATTATGCGGACTCATATTCGCCGTTACTACCTGACCGCCATAATCGTGTGTCCCGCTCGCCATATCGATTTCTGCTGGTAATTGACTGTTGTTCATCGCCAACATAACCAAATAATAGACAGTTCCAGCCACAACAGCCATAACACCTACCATCGTTAAGGCGCGTTTCCAAAAGGTAGGAATGACGTAAGCTTCCATTTTACTTACCTGATTGAAACGAATCTGATGTCTCCACCAAAGTCCAGCTGTTAATAGTACAAAGGCAGCCAAAGGTATGGAAATGTCCAACCACCGAAATGGAACCGGAGGGACGAGTGAGAAATAAAAAGCGGTTAACGCGCCTAGTGCCGTCATTTGAAAAGGAATAATGAGACCGGGGCTAGCAGCTCTATGGTAAATAGTTGGCTCTATTGCGGCACCAGGCTCGGCTGAGCCTTGCTTCGTTAAGGACCGCAGTTTGATCAGTTTGGGAACCGATACAACCCAGATGGTCAAAATAGGCAGAACCACAAGCGGCGCTTGAATAAACACGCGGTCTTGCCAGAAGACGGGATCCATGGATTGCTGCATCCAAACAATAGCTCCAATGATAGCGGCAGCTGGAATAACTGGAAACCATGACCAGAACAGCAGCTTGCTTGCTTTACGGTGCATCCGTTCCAAACTCTGGCTATATAGTAATCGGGATGCTTTGACACTCCCTATCCAGGTGAAGATGACGAATAACAAAGAGACGAACAGTATGGTTTGAATACTTATGCTGTACACAATGAAAACCCTCCTAAGAATCGATAATTTCAGTATAGTTCCTCTATTTAAGATGGCACACGGTCCAGAGGCTAAGTGAATACCTAGACTTAAGTAGGGGGTTAAAAATACATCCGCTGACATTCGCCCATTTTTTGAGGTAAGCGGTTACTTTGTTTGTAATCAACTGGAAATAGTTTGCGTTTTCAAGCGGTGTATGGTATGATAAATCCAATCGACAAAAAGAACCTGAATTCACATATTGTAAAGGGTTTTCATTTTTGTTAGTGAACCTTATACAATGTGTGAATTTTTTCTCTTTGAAGAATAAAAAACATGTTAATAATTTTTGGAGGTATTTCTCATGGCTACTGGTACAGTAAAATGGTTTAACGCAGAAAAAGGTTTCGGTTTCATCGAAGTTGAAGGCGGCAACGATGTATTCGTTCACTTCTCCGCAATCCAAGGCGACGGTTTCAAAACTTTGGACGAAGGCCAACACGTTGAGTTCAGCGTTGTTCAAGGCAACCGCGGACCACAAGCAGAAAACGTTGTAAAACTGTAATATAATTAAAAAGACTGCCTTTACTTGTGTAATGGCAGTCTTTTTCAATTTAGCTTATGAGGGCGAAGAATGTTTTGCCAATAGCAAAACGCTACGTCAATGCTTACCAAGCTAGTTTTACTAACGTAAAACTCTAAGGAGGTTTATCCATGTATTCCAGAAAAAAGTCGCTTGAAGAGATGCCTCTAGAAAATGTGACGGTATGGTCTTGTGAAAAAGAAGGCTGTAAAGGCTGGATGCGAGATAATTTTGCATTCGATCACGTGCCGACTTGTCATTTATGTCAGTCCACTATGGTTCGAAGTGTCAAGTTACTTCCTTTAGTTAATAACACGAATACGGATCAGAAGGCGCTCAAAAAGGGCGTACAAATTTAATATAACGAAACCCGGAGGCATGGATGTCTTCGGGTTTTTTGTGTTCCCATGTAAGCAGTAATAAGATTTTGGCTGCAAGGCTAAGTGAGATAGTGGATATGCATAATCATTCGGTAGGCTATTTTTCAACTTGAAATTGCAGTTTGTACAACATTTTGAGCCCATTTGTTGAGAAATCGCCTATATTGGGCTCAATTGTTGTACAGTATACAACAACGAAGGGATAGAGACGGGATCTAAGCAGCAATTATTGCACTTTTTACAACACCATTCACCCGGCTACCTCAAGCGAGCATACAACGATCGATTCCGATGCTCTCAAACAAAGATAGCGTAAAGCGTTTATTTTAACGTAGACGTATAGCTAGCATAAATGAAATTACTCACTTGTAAGCGGGGGAGGAAAAATGTCAGTGAAATCAAGAAAACGTCGTCAATGGCCGCTATTGGCCGGCGCCTGCTTGCTTGCCGCATGTGTGGTGATTTTGATTGGTAAAACGCCATTCGGCGCACCATTCTCTTGGAAAGACAATACGCCTGCTGTTGCAGTAGCAACACCGCTGCCAACGCCACCACCGCGAGAGGCTATGGAATTCCGCATGCTCGACTTTGATCGCGGCTGGGTGAAATATACCGATGGCGGGATCGCGAGAACAGAGGATGGTGGGGCGCAGTGGCAAGAAGCACTCGGAACAGACATCACCGCCGAGGAAGCAGGAGGCACCATGCCAACAGGCGGGCCGATCATGGAGCTTCTTAGCCTAGAGGCAAGTTCAGGATCCGCCGGTCAGGACAGCCCAAAACCGCTTACTGTTACAGTGGGCAATGCTTCTTTACAAGTGAAGCAATCGCAATTCCTGACGCCTCGCATCGGATGGGTGCTTCTGGCCAGTACGAAGGATAGTAAAAACCCGCTGCTCATCACAACAGATGGTGGACAGACCTGGGTGGACGGTATGACGGCAGAGGTTAAAGAGGCCATTTTGAAAGAGAAAAATCATCTGCAGCAGCTGAAGATGGAATCGGCGCTCTACGGAACCAAGGAGGATGCTAAAGCGGTCATCGGTTCGAAATGGAAGCTCGTTCCGGATAGCGCAGCTCCAGGGGATGTGGTGCTGGTGCGTCATAACGAACCAGGGAGTATCACTTGGTTGAATAAAACGTATACCCTCCTGCCTTATGGAACGGGATACTTTACGTATTTGCCGATTACAATGAGTGCAAAGCCGGGGAAATATCTGATTGGTGATCAGACTCTAACCATTCAACCGAAGAAGTTCGAAACGCAATATCTGAAGGTAACCGCTGAGATGGAAAGCATGAAGCAGGACACGGGGCGCATAGCAGCCGACCAGAAGAAGATCGATCTGGCGCGAAGTAAGTCCGAGCCGGAGTTTCTGTTCAGCGGGCCGTTCGTGCAGCCCGTCGAGGGGATTTTGACGACACCGTATGGACATACCCGTTATGTGAACGGGAAATACGACAGCTCTCATCTGGCCATTGATCTGGCCGCGAAGGAAGGCACCCCGATCAAAGCTACGAACGACGGGGTAGTCGCGCTGGCGGAAACCCTATATTTGACCGGCAATGCCATCTATATCGACCATGGGATGGGGCTTTTCTCGCAGTACGCCCACCTCTCGGAGCTGCGTGTGAAAGCGGGTGATCGGGTCAAGCAGGGCGATATCATTGGGCTCGTCGGCACGACCGGTTTCTCTACCGGGCCGCATTTGCACTTTACCTTTTGGGCGCACAATGTGCAGGTCAATCCGAACTTGTTTTTTAATACGATACCGTTTCGCTGGGTTCAGCCGAAGGGATAAATTTGAAAGGACACCGACTCTCATCATTTATAGAGAGTGGTGTCCTTTTTTGTGCTATTTGCATTTAGAGATACGTTCATATGTATCAATATCGCAGATGACGAACAGCCGCGCATCTTCAGGGATGAGCTGATCCAGCTTGCGGTTGATATTCAATTGATCGCCGTCGGAGATTAATGTCGCACCCTCTTGGAGCAGCTGCTCGAATGCGTCACGGTAGGTGCTCCACGATTTTCTTTTGCTAAGAACATGAAGATTATCGCCCGATTGTCTGGTTAGAAGCTGTGAAACAATACGGGAAGAGCCCGGTGAAAAGGCAGAGCGAACGGCAAGTTGTGAGATCGTCTCGGATCCAAGAATGAACTCGTTCACGTTGACGTGCAGAAAGTTTTGCATGTTTTCGCTGTTTTTGATTTCCACAATGGAGTGCACGTTGCGGTAATTCCGCTCAATGGTCGTGGCAACGAGCAGTGTTTTGCCGTCGACAAAGGAGGGATCGCGAAGCATCGCTTGATCTTCCGTTGTTTCATTGGCAAAGATGAACACGGAACGCGCTTTTTTCATATTAGCTTTTTCCAACGTTTCAATGAGGGTCGGACTTCCTTGGATATAATGAACGCGGTCATGAACGATAGGTGTTTTCTCCAGCGTATCAATGAGGACGATCTCCGTTTCTGAGTCCGTGTTTAGAATTTCTTGTATCGCCAACTCGGCGTTTTTGCTCCAGTCTACGATCACAAAATGCTGTTCGCCTTGATATCTCAATTTGCCCTCTTCCTTTCGCTGTCTGTATACGAATAATGAGTCGATAACTTTACCGATGGTGACGGAGATAAGACCTATTCCGAAGATGTAGAGAAACATACCGAGGAATTTGCCTGCCACGGTTTTCGGAAAATAATCCCCATAGCCGGTTGTCGTAACGGTCGTCATGACCCACCATAAGCCATTGAAGAGACTGCCAAAGGTTTCTTTTTCCAATAGGTAAGCGCTCACGGAAGATAGGACGATAAACGCAACGGCTACGACGAAAATAAACTTGTTATTCATCCGCAGAAGTCTGAGAAAGAACTTACTGAAATAGTACATGTGGGTGGCCCTTTCATAAGTCTAAATGGCTTAAAATGAAGTCGACATGTATGTAACTTACTTCCATTTATAGTGAGAAAAGTAGCTATTTAGTACTGGTGCATGCTACAATGAAGAACAAATGTTCTAGGACGGAGAAAAAAGAGATGACCCCTAACGTCAACATTTCCGTGCGCTCCCTGGTGGAATATGTGTATCGAAGCGGCAGCATTGAGTCAGGGTTTCGGACGAGCCGTGCACTGACGGAAGGGACCAAAGCGCATCAAAAACTACAGAAGCAATATGGCGAGTCAGACAAGCATGAGGTTTATGTTTCGGCAGAGATCCCTTATGAGGATCTATTATTTGTCATTGATGGGCGCTGTGACGGGCTTCTGATGGATGCCGATGGTGTGACGGTTACCGTGGACGAAATCAAATCAACCTCATCCGACATTGGGCAGATCGAGGAAGATTCCTATCCGGTTCATTGGGCACAAGCGAAATGCTATGCCTATATGGTGTCCAAAGATCGAGGGCTAAGCCGTATACGAATTCAACTCACGTATATGCAGGTTGATACGGAAGAGACTCGGCGATTTGTTGTGGATGTGTCATCGGACGAGCTTGAGCAGTTCATGTTTGATGTGGTGGAGCGGTATTATCCTTATGCACAGGCGAGAAACGAACATGAACAGCGCAGGAATCAGAGCATCAAGGAGCTGTCTTTCCCGTTCCCGAATTATCGTGAAGGGCAGCGTAAGCTGGCCGGTGCGGTGTACAAAACGATAAACGAAGGGCGCAAGCTGTTCGCCAAGGCACCAACAGGCATCGGTAAGACGATGTCGACCCTATTTCCATCGGTCAAAGCGATCGGTGAGGGACTGCTGCAGCGGATCTTTTATTTGACGGCGAGAACAACTACCCGTACCGCTGCGGAAGAAGCTTATTCGCTTCTGCAGGCTGGGGGACTTAGGCTGCAAGTCGTCACGATCACGGCGAAGGAGAAAGTGTGCTTTAAGGAGGAAGTGCGGTGCTCGAAGGAGCATTGTGAGTTCGCAGACGGCTACTATGACCGGATTAATGAAGCAGTACTTGATCTTCTGAAAAATGAGACCATTATGACGCGCTCTGTCATTGAGACATATGCGCGAAAGCATCGGGTGTGTCCTTTTGAGTTTTCACTCGATGTCGCCTATGCAGCGGATGCTGTCATTTGCGATTATAATTATATTTTCGACCCTCGTGTGAATTTGAAAAGGCTGTTCGAGGAACAGAAGCGGCAAACCTCGCTGCTTGTAGATGAGGCTCATAATTTAGTGGATCGTGCGCGTGAGATGTATTCCAGCGTTTTAAATAAATCGGATTTCCTTGCGCTGCAGCGGGAGTTCAAGGGCGTTCGAGCCGAGCTGCATGATGCGGCCAAGGCGATTAATCAGTACTTTATTGCGATGCGCAAACAGATCGGGGATCGCCAGATGCAGGTGGAACCGGAGCTGCCGGAGCCGTTGATCGGGCTGCTGAACGTGTTTATTGCAGCAGCGGAAAAAGAGCTGGCCGGGGCAGGCGCCACACCGCCCACAACCCCGCTGCTGCTAGAGGCTTATTTCGGCGCACAAAATTTTGTGCGCATAGCGAAGCTGTACGATGAACGGTATGTGACGTTCATGGTATGTGAACGGAACGAGGTCAGCGTAAAGCTGTTCTGCCTTGATCCTTCCCACTTGCTTCGGCAGATGGGCAAGGGGTATCGGTCACATGTGTTTTTCTCGGCGACCCTCTCGCCGCTGTCCTACTTCATGGACACGCTAGGGGCAGGGGAGGACGACTATTCTGTGACAGTGCCGTCCCCTTTTTCCAAAGAGCAGCTGGATGTATTCGTTCAGCCTCTGTCAACGCGCTACCAGGATCGCGAGCGCAGTCGTGAGCCGATTGCCCGCTCGCTGTATGAGCTGATGGCGAAGCGTTCGGGTAATTATTTGGTGTTTTTTCCTTCGTATGCTTATATGAGCAGCGTATATGAGGCTTTCACTGACCTCGTAGGTGAGCAGGATGAGGACATGCTACCAGAAGAGGAGCCGAGAAGTCAGCTCCAAGTTCTCGTACAGCAGACGCAGATGTCGGAGGAGGAGCGGGAGCAGTTTCTTGCGAAGTTTCAAGCGGGAACGGAGAAGACGCTTGTAGGCTTTGCTGTGATGGGCGGTATCTTCTCGGAGGGCATAGATCTGGTAGGAGACCGGCTAACAGGCGTGGCGGTCGTTGGCGTCGGTTTGCCGCAGCTCGGGCCGGAACGCAATCTTATCAAAGCGTACATGGATAGTACCGGCAAAAACGGTTACGAGTATGCTTATGTGTTCCCAGGCATGAATAAAGTGCAGCAGGCTGGCGGGCGCTTGATCCGCTCCGAAACGGATCGCGGCGTTCTGCTGTTGATCGACGACCGCTACCTGCAGCCGCTATATCAACGTCTACTGCCAGAAGAGTGGCGCGACTACACAGTGCTGCAGGCACAGCGTTAGTAGTATTTGTCATGCTTAGCGTTGCAACAGGAAGTAAATCTCTGCAATTGTGGAGAAATAATGAATGCCATTGAAAAAAACCACTTTATAGAAGATTGGGAAATTTGTTCTAAAGAGGTTTTTTTATCGAACTTCTGATTTCATCCATTCAGTTAATATGGTTATATATTAATTTCTCAGTACCACAATTATCTCCAACAGCTTTGATAATTGACATGCAGACAAACCCGACCTTCACTGTTTTTTAATTTAGTGCAACTGCTGAAATTTCATCCTTTAAATAGGATGAATCTATCCAGGACGGTAACGAACAGTCTTTGTGACTTAGCGTAAGGAACGGCAATCTGATCAAAGCCCCCCGTATCGTTCAGTGTTTATCGTTTCTCATTCGGTTTAATGCCCCGTTCTGTCCTGTGAGGATCTAATCATGCGGGTCATCATCTTACGAGGCAACAACCGCGGCATAAACGCGATGAGTCGGTTTCGAGCACCAGGCATAATTAACGTCTTGCCACGCAAGAAGCCTCGATATCCTTCTTCAGCCACCTGACCGGCTTCCATGATCGCACCATTCAGCATCTTCGAGGCACCCATACCCGAACGATCAACAAAACCGGTTGATGTCAGCCCTGGGCACAGTGCAGTCACAGTAACTCCTGTGCCGCTTACTTCGTTCTCTAAAGCCTCAGTGAACGATAGCACGTACGCCTTCGTCGCGTAATAAACCGACATCATAGGTCCAGGGAAGAAGCCCACCAACGAAGCCACATTCAACACGCCGCCTTGCCCACGTTTGATCATATCCGGCAGGAAAAGCTTTGTCATAACCGTCAGAGCCTTGATATTAACGTCAATCATATTTATTTCTTGCTCCATATCCGTCTCCATAAAAGTCCCAAACAAACCGAAGCCAGCATTGTTGACAAGATAGTCAACGATGATCTCCTGCTCCTTAAGCTCGTTGAAAATCTCCTCCGGTACCCCAGGTGCCGCAACATCCTTGGCAATGACCGTCGCCTGAATGCCGTATTTATTCTGATACTCCTGCGCAAGCTCCAATATTTTACCCTCGCTGCGAGCTACCAGCACAATATTATGTCCACCCTTGGCAAAACGATCTGCTAACTCTTTACCGATCCCACCTGATACTCCTGTGATCAGAACTGTCTTTCTCATTTTGAGCCCACCTCATTTCTATTTTAGAATTTAAGCCATAGTAATACCGTTTTTTAGCTCGCTAGAATGCACGGCAACAAATAGTAGAATGAACATTCTAAAATTATGAAAAAAACTGTTATTTTACTATAAGCTGCATGGATAGATTAGCTATACGGAGAAGTTTTTCTTTTGTAATCGAAGTTTTGGCTATCACCCTTAAGCCAACCCCTAAATGATCTCGTACCCCCTTACTTCGTTCTACAGTATAATTTGTTTATTCTCAGAACACGCGAGCAACATCACTAAGTTGCTTATTATTTAGAAGGTCACAATCACTTTGCCCTGGGAGTGACCCGTCGATACTTTAATCAACGCGTTGTTAATGTCACCAAACGTATAAGTTGAATCTATAGAGGGCTTGATATTTTCTTTTTCAACAAGTTTAGTGATTTCTTGTAATTGACTTCCATTGGCTTGCACAAATAAAAAACGATATTCATTTTGATTCTTACGCGCTAAAGAATCTAAGCGGGCACCCACTAGACCAAACAATACTTTTTTCCACATCGGAAAATGATTGTCAACCGCAAAGCGATAATTAGGTCCGGCTTTCAATGATACCAATTTCCCTTGTGGTTTTAAAATGCCCAGTTCAGCTTTGATCTCTTTGGTACCCAAGGTGTCGATCACATAATCGATATCGGACAGTATGTTAGCATAATTCTCTGCCTTATAATTTATGAATTGATCAGCCCCGATCGACAGTGTGCGTGATCTGCCTCTTTCACTGCCACTTGTAATAACATATAATCCCATTGATTTGGCAATGGGGATTGCCATAGCGCCAAATCCTCCGGTTCCTCCAGGAATGAATAGCTTTTTATTCGGCTGGGCACGGAGTACATCGTGCAATGCTTGATAAGCAGTCAAGGCAGTAAGGGGTACCGCAGCAGCTTCAATAAAAGATAGATTCTCAGGCATGATGGATAAAGCGTCTTCATTCACGGCCGCATATTCAGCAAAAGCACCGATTTTATTAAGCGGCAACCTCGTATAAACAGGGTCACCAATCTTAAAATTAAAAACATCATCACCAACGGCTTCAATAACGCCAGATAGTTCATTACCTAAAGTTAATGGTAACTTATAGTCGGCAATTATCCGAACACTGCCATTCAGATTAAGAATGTCCAGTGGATTTACGCCTGCAGCTTTTACTTTGACAAGTACCTCATGACTATTGATCTGTGGTATGTTAACATCATTCAATTCTACTTGGATTTTTTTTGAATATTTCTGTATTTGTGCTGCTCTCATGTTTCATCCTCTTCCATAATACGGTGCGATTTATGGCATCAAGCAGAATTTTTAGGTTGACCCGCTCGCTATACCATTTATCAAATACGTTTTTTTCGAAAACATCGAACATCTTTAGACTAAAAACATGGCGCACAATTTTCAGTTGTACGCCATTTTTCACCCTTTATGCTATTGTAGCCCCTCTTGCGATTCTAATTCTTCCATCGTAGGATAATCCGTGTAACCTTTACTTCCCAAACCAAAGAATGTTGTCGGATCTGCTTCATTTAGTTGCGCACATTTTTGAAGTCGTTCCACTAAATCCGGATTGGCTAATGACCATACACCAACAGGTACCAGATCAGCAAGGCCACTATCTATATCCACACTGAGATCCTCCAGAGCTCTTCCAGCCCGATTGACTAACAATGGATTCGTCCAGATTGAGCGAATGTCTTGGAGCAGCTTTTCATTTCCAAGATGCATGACATGAAGGTAAGCTAAATCCAATTGAGCTAATTCCTTTACAAGGTAGCGATAAAGCTCAGGACCTTGTTCACCATCTTGGATCCCACCAAGAGGTGTCCCTGGGGAAATACGGAAGCCTGTTCTTTCTGCTCCAATTTCTTCGACGATGGCTTTCGTTACTTCGATCGCGAAGCGAGCACGATTTTCTATAGATCCCCCGTATCCATCTGTCCGTGCATTCGAATTTTCTCCGATAAATTGATTAATTAGGTAACCATTGGCTCCATGAATTTCAACGCCATCCGCACCTGCTTTAATAGCCGCTGCTGCTGCTTTCCGGAAATCCCTAATGGTCGTTTGAATATCCTCTTCACTTAACTCACGAGGAACGGGGATGTCCTGCATACCTTTAACAGTAAACATTTCTACACCGGGCGCGATTGCAGATGGCGCAACAGGTTGGCGATGATGTGGTGTATTATCAGGGTGCGACATGCGACCGGCATGCATTAATTGGATATACATATATCCACCTGCTTCATGCACTGCATCCGTAACCTTTTTCCATCCTTCAATATGTTTATCCGTATAGATTCCAGGTGACCATAAGTAACCTTGCCCATCATCAGAAGGCTGTGCACCCTCAGTAATAATGAGTCCCATTGACGCTCGTTGAGCATAATAAAGAGATGTTAACTCTCCTGGTGTACCATCTTCTTGCGATCTACTACGTGTCATTGGTGCCATTGCTAAACGATGAGGTAATTCCATTGTTCCAATGTTCGTTTTACTCCACAACTTTTTCAATCGGATACTCTCCTTTTTCAATGTATTCCACGGATATATGAATTGAATTTAAAGTGAAATTATTGGATAGATTTGGCCTCTCAGATTGAAATCATAGTTCTGGTCTACGATCCCTACCACTTCGTTGTTATCATAAAGATCCACCATGAAGCCCGCCATTTGTTTGGCAGTATGGAACTTAGGCATGTTTGCTTTGTAATCAAACTCTTCAGTATCTAATGATTTCTTCACGAATTCCGTTTCCGTTATAGCTGGTGCTAAGATCTTTGCCTTTAGTTTTGCACCTTTCATTTCTAGTTCTTTTGAAAGCCCTTCTGTGAAGGCACTAACGTAATATTTAGATGCAGAATAAGCAACGCTCCCAACAGCAATGGCATATCCGAGTGCGGATGAGACGTTAATTAACTGAGTTCCTTCTACATCAGCATAATCTCGTACATATAGTGTAGAAAGGATCGTTAAGGATTCGATATTAACACGTAACATAGTTTCAACTTTATCTAAATTCTGTTCTGCTACAAAAGAAGCTTCACCGAGACCCGCATTGTTAATCCAAGTCTCAATTTGGTATTCCTTTAGATTGCTATACAGTGTGTAGGCCTGATCTGTAACAGACAGATCACTTGTACGAATAATAACATTTACACTAGGATCAATTTCCTGAATTGTTGATTTAAGTTCTTCTAATTTATCCAATCTTCTAGCTACCAATATTAAGTTTTTGCCTCGTGCAGCAAACGCCAATGCCGTCTCGTATCCAATCCCTGAACTTGCTCCTGTAATAACTGTATACTTCATAATATTCTCTCCTTCATAAAATACAGATTAGTGTGAATGATAATTTTAGAACGATCATTCTTATTTGGGCAAAAAAAACAAGTTAGATCTAACTTGCTATTAGTATATCAATTCTAGAACGAACAGTAAAGAATTTTTTTAATCTAAAGCGGACAGTGTCATATCAATAATATTCTTTAATTTTTGTTGATCCGTTGTTGTCTTAACCAGCGTACGTAGCCCCAACCACGCATTCATTAAATAATGAGAAATAACTTTAGGTTCAAAGTCAGCCTTGATCTCACCCGTTTGCTGACCCTCCAGAACAAGGTTAGTCAACAATTCCTCAGTTCGTGAATAACTCCCATCAACCAGGGATGCAACTTCAGGATCTAAAACGCCCAGTTCCACGCCTGAATTCACGAGAAAACACCCTAGAGGTTCTCCTTCATTTCTTAATGTCGACTCAAACAACTCCCGAATTAATTCTTTGATCGACTTTCGCTTTTCAACCAAAAATTTCATTTTATTGGTTTGCTTAGCTTCATATCGTTCGAGAGCTTTCATAAACAAGGCATGCTTATCCCCAAACGTATCATAAATACTTCTACGGTGGATGCCCATAAAGTTAACCAATTCATGCATTGAAGTTTTCTCGTACCCTTGTGCCCAGAATAGTTGTATTGCTTTATCTAATACTTCATTAACTTCAAATTCTTTTGATCTTGCCATCGTCATCACCTCGAATAATCATTATACATTTAAGTGAACGATCGGCAAAATAGAAATAAAAACGTGAATACAATCAAGCGATAAGTCGCTTGATTGTATACTTGGTGAATGCATTACAGGTATGAGGCCTATCTTATATATTTAACCCAGGCTTCTTCGTTTGTCTGCTTGTAACCAATCAGGCGTCCAGCCTTTTTCCAAGACATCCATGGTCTATCGCATCCAGGATATCAATGCTTAATCGGATGTTACTGCCGTGTACCAATAGCTCCCCAACTCATTAATTACAAATAAACAGTGGAATTTATAGGAAGTTATTGATAAGATTAAAATGAAACCATGTTTCACTAAATGAAACTTCCATTGGAGGGATTATGTATGAAATTTTCATTTCATGGGATTGACCATATCCAATTAGCGGCTCCTGAAGGCTGTGAAGATGAGGCGAGAAATTTTTTTGCAACATTACTAGGCTGGACAGAAATCCCGAAACCTGAAAACTTAAGGAAACGCGGCGGTGTTTGGTTTCAATGCGGTATTCATCAGGTTCACATCGGGGTTCAAAAGGATTTTGTTCCTGCTATAAAAGCTCATCCAGCATTTCAGGTAAGTCGATTAGACGAGTTGCAGACATATTTGTCGAGTCATAACATACAAACCATTCCAGATGATGCAAGAGTCGACGAGGGAGTAAAGCGATTCTATTTGAATGATCCATTCGGCAATCGCCTTGAGTTTCTTGAATGGTTTTAACCAGATTCGTGCCTTTATTGCAGCTCATATTCTTGTTTCCATTTTTGTATAGCTAAAATGAATTCATTCCGATGGTTGCCTGGAAAATGGTCTAATGCCTTATAATTAGGGGCTTCAGCTGCCATTATATGAGATACAGGGACCACACGCAGAATTTCTACAATATCGTTTGCTATCCTAAAAACAATTCGGATGCCAGCCTCTTGTAAGGTAATCTCTTTGCAACCTGCGAATTTAGGATTTGAATAATGGCTTAGTTCTTCGCCAACCTCATTCGCCCGGTAACTCAATTCATCGATTGCTTGATTGACTTCATCTAATACGGAAATATCCAACTGCCTATACTCCTGAGCTGCTCCTGCATCAAAACGAATAGCCAATCGCTCCTTCGTGTGGTTCTTTGCGGATTTCTTTCCAAATCAAAATAGAGGCAGGGTCTTGTGTGATTCGATCTATTCGTTCATTCAGAATTCGCTCTTCCTCTTGTTGTTCTAGCTGAGTCAGGCGTTCAAACATTTGCTCGAAGTAAGGGTACCCAACTAATACTGTATCGACGACACCATTCTCAGTTATGAATTGGGGTAGATCCTTCGCCTTCCTACGCAGCTCGCCAAATTTTTTGGAAGCTGTGGTGGAACTGACCAATTGATCGGCTGTAAAAGTAAGTTTTTTCATGGATATAGTATGATCCTCGTCGCTTTAAGTATTCAGTAGTTATTCCATGTTATTTACAAACCATAAGCAGGTTACCGTCCGGATCTCGAAAAGCGAACCATTGTTCATTTTGGATCTCTGTAACAAGCTCAACCTCGTTATTTTTCATAAATTCATAAGAAGCTTGAATATTCTCGGTTTGAAACATAAAAGCAGGTGTTTGATAAGTTGGAGGGCCTCCTGGTTCATTACCGCCCCACATGGGCATTTGATCAAGCACAAGGGATGTTCCATCCATGGGAAGTGCGTAGAGGTGCCCGAACAAGATATCCCCGTCAGGAGCTATACCAAGTAACCTGCAGTACCAATCCCGTGCATGCTCAATATTCCGAACGGGAATAAAGACATTGCTAATTCGATTCTTAATCGGACTTGACATACGAACCTCACTCATATCAACTCAACCTCCATAAAAGGGATAATTTCCCTATAAGTATTTCATATGAAATCCTGTCTGTAAATGATTTGTAGCATTTTCCCCAGAAAAAAAGAGCGAACTGACAATAATGTCAGCTCACTCCTAATTCTCATAATGACATCCGATAAATATTCACAACATCTTCGCGTGTCAGCTTCTTAAAGTTGCCAAAATCCCCGTAAACCATGGCTTTATCGGCCATTAGCTCAATTGTCGAGTCGTCGATGTCGTAATCGGACAGTCGGCTTGGCGCACCAATGGAGGCTAAGAATTCACGAAGAGCGGCGATGCCTTCCTCCGCAACTTGGCGGTCCGATTTGTCTATCGCATCAATGTCAAAGACGTTCTGTGCGAACTGTTTGAACCGCGCCACGTTGGCATCGAGTGTGTAGGTCATCCAGTTCGGGAAGAGGATTGCTAGACCGCCTCCGTGCGGAATATCGTGAACGGCTGACACTGCGTGCTCCAGATTATGTGTAGCCCAATCGCCGCGGACACCCATGCTCAGGACACCGTTAAGCGCCATTGTACCGCTATATAGGATCGTTGCGCGTCCTTCCAGATCATCAAGATCTCGCAGCAAGCGCGGAGCCGTATCGATCACTGTGCGAAGGATTGTTTCACAGAAGCCATCCTGCAATGGTGTATTAGACGTATGATGGAAGTACTGTTCAAACACGTGAGACATGATATCAACCATGCCATATACGGTCTGATTTTCTGGCAAGGAAGTCGTGTGAGCTGGGTCTAGAATCGAGAATTTTGGGAATGAGAACGGACTGCCCCAACCGAGTTTCTCTTTCGTCTCCCAATTCGTAATAACAGAACCGGAGTTCATTTCTGAGCCTGTTGCTGCGATCGTGAGGACAGTTCCTAAGGGCAGCGCACCCGTTGGAGAAGCCTTCCTTGTAACGATATCCCAGAAGTCACCCGCGTACTTCGCTCCTACAGCAATTGCTTTGGCGCAGTCGATGACGCTGCCTCCGCCGACAGCGAGAATGAGGTCAATGCTCTGCTTGCGGCACATGTCTACACCCCGATGAACAGTTGTTAGTCTCGGGTTAGGCTCAACACCGCTCAGTTCGAAAATATTTACATCCAAGCCTTTCAGAATATGAACAACGTTCGTATAAATGCCATTCTGCTTAATGCTCCCGCCGCCATAGACGAGCAGCACATTCTTGCCATATTTAGGTACCTCAGCTGTTAATTTCTCCAGTTGTCCCTGACCGAAATGCAGTGTGGTTGGATTGTAAAATGTAAAATTATTCATCGAATTACCTCCTCAGTGACTCTGTAGGTAGTATGTACTTACCCTTTCATTGTATAGAAGAAACAGTAAAAAACAAAATCTGGCCTCTGTTAGGGTATAACGACAGCGCCTGCTCTGGATTCCTGGCGCGTGAAAGGCCGATCTCCCAGCCAGTAGATAGTTCCATCCTGCGTAACAAAATGATGAAAAAAGTAAGCTCTTCCTTCAATCGGGAAATGATAATATGATGAAGAAGTAGCAAGTTTCGATGAACCAGGTAAAGAAACATGGTTATCGGCAATTAGGTTCGTATCATGAATAATGCCTTGCGAATCAATGTAGGCCCCACCTGTTAATTGCTGCGCCTTTTGATCCGTTTTCTTTATCTCAACCGTAAATATATTAGTCTCTGAACTTCCTTCTGTCTGTTTGAGGGTAAGCTCATGCACCTTGTTTTGTTCATCTAAGGCTAAGGCGACGAACCGGGAGCCATCGTTAAACACATAGTCTATAGGAGAAAACTGCCTGAAAGACGTTCCCGCCTGAGCTGGGACCATATCAGGGCTGAAGGCTCCTTTGACCATCTTAGGCGCGAAATAGAGTTCGCCTTGATCCGTCAAAGCAAATGCGGAAGGCGATCCGAAGACGCGGGTTACGACGCCCTTCGGTCGTGGATTCAAGATGAAATCAGAAACCTTCAGCGGTCCTGAGTTCCCTTCTATGCCTTGGGCATAAAGGGTTCGCCCACCCCGCAAAACCATGAGGAAACCATTCCAAGTGTGGCTAACATCAACAATGGGTTCAGGAGTTTGCAGCATCCTGCATGTTTTACTGCCGTCTGGATCAAGAAAAAGCAGGTGACCGTTTGATGTTAGCAGCGTATGGCTGTTCAGAGCTTTGCTAATTTTTTGCCCTAGCAGTAGAGGCTTTGGTGTATCATCCGTCTTCCATAACCAGGCATCCCCGTCTTTAATAGCGATGTAGGATTCGTAGGAAGGATAAAGCTCATCAAGTCCAGGCCACTGTCCTATCGCAATTGGGACTGCGGTATAAACAGATGAACGTCCTAATTGGCCATACATGTTGGAACCCAAGGATAACAGCTGACGGTCGGTGGTTAGAGCCAGTACATGATCGGAACCGACGGCAAGTTTAGCCACATTAGACAGACCGTCTAGGCGAATCGCTTTCTCAGGCGTGACGGATTGATAATCGGGACCCAGCAAGCTTTGCAGATCACCCCATGCGAGCACACTTCCATTTTTCTGAAGTGCAACGGTGTAATGCTGCGTCGCTGTAGGCTGAATCGTACTGTCAGGTACCGTCGCGTCAACGAGTTGATTATCCTGATTGATCATGTACCATTTTTGTCGATCAGATTGGATATACGCTTTCGTCGAGTAAGACATTGTCGTCTCGATCTTTGTAGGCTTTTCTTCATTGGGAAGCACAATATTTTGGAGCGAATTAGTTGGGTTTTGGAACGAGTTATCTTGTAAATGGACAAGGGTTCCATCTTTACGTAGACCTAAGGCTATATAGGGGCTGGCGTATATCTCAGTTAGTTCACCTTGCAGCTCCCACTTCTTTGTGGAAGGTTTTCCGTCGCTTCCCCAAGTTTCGTACAGACGAACCACGCCGTTTGGATACCAGCCGAGCACCGATGAATCAAACGCTTGCGCGATGCCGATTGCACCTTTCAACTCTTGAACAGGCTTTGGCGTTTCGCCCATTCCGAGATCCCACACCTCACCTTGATGCGTTAGTGCGAAGCGTCCATCCAGTTGTTTAATCGATGTCGGAGCTCCTGCCACCTTTTGCGGAAACCCAGAAGGGTGTATGCCTGCCTCGAAGCTCAGGTTCCCCCAGCGGTACACACTGCCATCCTCCGCAAGCGCGTATGAGGTGCCAAATTCCATGCCATAACCTGCTTGGTCAAGCAGATGACCTGTTGATACATGGCGGACGCTCGTGAGTGACTTGGTAATTGGCATTTTTACAGCTGTAAATCCTGAATTCTGGGTCGTAGAAGGGTAGATGTCAAAGTCTGCAGGGCACGCAAGAATCTCAAAATCAGCTGTTTTCACAGGCGGGATAGTGGGTGTAACCAATGGTTCCTGGGAAGCAGGGGCTGTAACTACGGGTTCGTTGGGTATTTTCCTAATGGGATAATGCCAGATAAATAAAGTTACCAGGAAGAGAAGGATGACTATGGCGACGATTTTTTCCGTGTGTCGCTGAATAAAGGATTGAAGTCGTTTAAACATGAAACACAACCTTTCCAATAAATGGTTATTCATGTAAAGTAATAGACGACGTTCAGCAAGAAAAGTTGTATATAAATTGAATGAGGCAGGACTTCCTGTTATTTCCATAGAATTTCAAAAGTGTACAATGCTATATCGAGGAAGTGATTGCACCGTGCCTGTGACTAGAAGATCTGACCACATTTTGGAAATTGCCTATTGTTGTGTACGGTGGTTTTTTGTACCGACGTCAACTATTCTATTTATGAAGTATTATCATCAAACGACATTAGATCTGATTATTTTTATGAGTCTATTTGTTTTTGCTGTTATTTATATGGGAATAACGGAATTTGCCATACATCGCAGTCCCATTGACTCTGCCTTCTATCGCTACACAACGAGGACGGGAGTGCTGTTAGATTACGTAGCCTTTGTAGCGATTATTTCGCTAACCGGAGGTACCCAGAGTCCCGTTTATCCAATTGCTTATCTGGTTATTTTGCATGCGTCATTATACTGGAGTCTCGCTGGGGCCATGGTGGCAACCCTTATGGTGATTCTTGGTTATATCGGTGTTGTAATCACGGTCGATGGCGGTTTTATGATAGAAGATCTGCCGCGGCATTTTTTCAACTTTGCTTTTTTGATTATGGTCGGTGTAATTGGCGGCATCATCGTGGCGCGGGAGCGAAAGCATTTTGTGGAGAAGGGCATTTTCGAGAATTTAGCTAAAAAAGACTACCTAACGGGGCTCTGTAATCACCGCAGCTTTCAAGAGGAAATGAAGGAAACGATTGCGCGGAGGCAGCAATTTACCCTTGTGATGGGAGATATTGATTATTTCAAACGCATTAATGATCAGTACGGTCACCAGGCAGGGGATGCGGTTCTGCGGTCGATCGGAACATTGTTTGACTCGAGTATTCCTACTGAGCATGGCAGTGCCTTCCGTTATGGAGGCGAGGAGTTTGTTATCATTTTGTACACACAGGATCGGCATTTCGCTAGTGATCTGCTGAATCAATTCAGAGAAAAGCTGCGCGCGATTGAGTTTGGTACTGACGAGGATAAGTTCCATATTACCATGAGCTTCGGAGCGGCCGTTCGTGACAAGGAGCAAAGTGCGACAGAGTTAGTCGCTACGGCAGATGCGCTTTTGTATGAAGCGAAGGAGCAAGGAAGAGACCGCTTAGTGTGGGGATCGTATTCACTTCCCTAGGCAAGTGGTGGTATGATCGGTCTGTATCCAACGATTACTAATTAGGAGGGAAGCAACATGGCAACGTTAACTCCATATATTTACAGCAGTGATGCAAGAAAACAAGCTGACTTTTACGTGAAGGCACTAGGCGGGGAATTGGTTAGTCTGCGTACTTTCGCGGATATGCCGGATGCGGATGAATCTATCAAAAATCGCGTCATGCATCTAGAGCTGCAGGCCCTTGGCCTTCGCTTCTTCATGGCTGATTCAGGTACAAATACGGTCGATAGAGGCCAAGGTCTGGATTTGACGCTGGAATTTAAGAGCGAAGAAGAAGCACGCCGTATATTCGATGGACTTTCCGAGGGCGGCATTGTGAAAATGCCTTTCGAACGCATGTTCTGGGGGACGATGTTTGGTCGTCTGGAAGATCCTTTCGGTGTGATCTGGCAGATAGCAACGGAATCATAATCATCTTATGAAAAATATGCCAAGAATGCAGGGATACACCGTTGGGCAAACGGCGAAAATATGCCAGACCTCGATCCAGACCCTCCATTTCTATGACAAAATTGGGCTTGTAAAGCCGCACCGTGTGGATGGGCAGAATGGCTATCGGTACTACGCCAGTCAAGATATTCTTGCGATTAAAATCGTTCAGGACCTGCAGAGCATGCAGTTCACGCTAGAGCAGATCGGTCAAATTCTCAAAAGCAAAAGCATGGACAGCATGCCGGAGCTGATGCGTGGGAAGAAGGCGGAAGCGGAAGAAACGATCCGCACGCTGGAAACGGTCGTCGGTACGATTGATCAAAGGCTGCGGCATTTGGACGCCGGGCGGCAGCTGCGCAACGAATTCGAGCATTCGCAAGTCGTGGTAGAGCTGAAGACATATCCGGATCGCTTCGTCGCTTTCGAACGTAAACGTGACGCATGCGGGATGGAGGCTTCAGTTATGCGCTTCATGGCGCTGATGGACCGGATCAAAGAGAACGGTTTGACGATGGATGGGCACATTATGACCATCTATCATGAAGATCTATTGACGTTTGACAGGAGCGATTCCGATATTGAGATCTGTGTGCCGCTGCTGACAACAAAGCCCGAACCTGATTTTACCCGATGGCTGCCGGGCGGGGATTACATATCCGCGGTATACGCGGGTTTTCCTAATGAAGATTCGTGCAAATCGCTGTTCCAACGCTTAAAGGACTGGATGAGCCTGAACGGCTATGAAGAAAACGGTCCTGTGCTGGAGCGGTATTTGATTGATTTTACCCATATGATGAACACAGATGACTTTATTGTTGATCTTCAAATTCCTGTGAGAAACGTATTGACCCTATAGTTGCTATAGGGTTTATTGTTATTTCATAAGAAGAAGCTAGCCGGTCATTCTGGCGAAAACCACTTGGGAGGATGCAGCATGGAAGTCATATTGGGAGTGGGTCCGCTGGGCAGGGCCGTCATGAAAGAACTTTTGAGGAGAGGGAAGAAAGTAAGAATGGTTAACTCCTCGGGCAGGGCAAGTGTACCTGATGGTGTTGAAGTGATGCAAGCAGATCTGATGAGTGAAAGCGGTGCTCTAACTGCGTTAAAAGGGGCGAAGAACGTATTTCAATGCGCGTCGCCACCCTATCATAAGTGGGATGGTTTGTTTCAGCAAATGATGAGCCATATTACAAAAGCCGCTGCCCATCATAAGGTGAATCTAATTATGGGGGATAACCTCTATATGTACGGTGAAGTTACGGGGTTGATCCATGAAGATCTGGCTTATATGGCTTCCACGCGTAAAGGCAAAGTAAGGGCTGAAGTTGCTCGTGATCTGTTGAATTTACACCAAAAAGGGATCGTGAAAGTGACGATCGGCAGAGGGGCTGATTTCTTTGGACCTCAGGTAGGAAATTCCTCCGTTGGTTCGCGTTTTTTCACACCAGTGGCGGCTGGGAAGCCGATTTCGCTGCTTGGGAATCCAGATGTGCCGCATACATTTACGTATATAGACGACTTTGGTCGAGCCCTCGTGACCCTGAGTGAGCATGAAGATGCCTTCGGTCAGGTGTGGCACGTGCCAAATGCAGAGACCGTAAGCGCTCGGCGATTCGCAGAACTAGCCTACGAGGTTGCAGGACACGCTCCGCGTATTGGCACGATGGGCCGTGGGATGCTTCGTCTGGGCGGTCTATTCCTACCGGCAGCCAAGGAGGTTATCGAGATGCTCTATCAATTTGAGCAGCCTTTTGTCGTGGATAGCAGTAAGTTTGTACAGCGCTTTGGCGGAGAAGCGGGACCTACGCCGCTGCGTACAGCGCTTACCGAGACAGTCGCGTACTATCGCGAGAGGGCAAAGAAATAGGAGGCTGCTTCTCCGCCTGAGGGCCGATGGGATCTTGTTTATATTCCGTTTAAAATAGAAGTGTATGATACCTAAGAAAGTGATCATACAAGAGAGAGACGGATGAACATCCAATCGGTAAAGGAGTAGAGATAGATGGCAGCTACAAGGAAAGAAGAGCCTAAGGTTAAGAGCAACTGGCGCGGGTTCGCTCGTTTGCTCGCACAGGCTAACCCGCCTAAGCTCGTATTAAGCATAGCACTAGGGTTAAGTATTATTTCAACGTTGGTGGGGTTGGTGATCCCGCTGTTTACGAAGAATGTCGTCGACAGCTTCTCTGTTAGTTCCCTGAATTGGGCGCAGATTAGCGGGATGGCGATCGCTTTTGTTGCATCAGCTGTAGCTTCCGGGATTTCGGTGTACTTACTGAACTTTGCGGGACAGCGCGTTGTGGCCGGCATTCGGGATCGTTTGTGGAGGAAGCTGCTCGTGCTGCCGGTTAGATACTATGATAACCACCAGACGGGAGATACCATCTCTCGGATGACGAACGATACAGCGGTCATTAAGGGACTCATTGCCGAGCATATGTCGGGTTTCGTCACGGGGATCATCTCGATTATTGGGTCTATTGTGGTGCTTCTGTTTATGGATTGGAAAATGACGCTTATCATGTTCAGCGTATTCCCGATAGCCTTCGTCATTCTTTTTCCGCTGGGTCGGCAAATGTTTAAAATATCCAAGGGCATGCAAGCCGAGACAGCTGGTTTCACCTCCGTGCTGAATCGAGTGCTATCGGAAATGCGCTTAGTGAAGGCAGCCAATGCCGAGCCTGTTGAGTATAAAGAAGGCGCTGCAGGGATAGAAAGGCTTTTCAAATTCGGGCTTAAAGAGGGCCGGATTCAAGCATTAATGGCGCCGCTTGTCACCTTTGTCATGCTAATGCTGTTTGTTGTGCTTTTCGGGTATGGCGGCATGCAGGTTGCCTCTGGAGCTATTTCGGCTGGTCAGCTCGTTGCATTCATGCTGTATTTGTTCCAAATTGTTGCGCCGATCACACAAATTACGCAGTTTTTCAATCAGGTACAGAAGGCGATGGGGGCGACCGATACGATCCTCAAGGTACTCGATTATGAAGAAGAGAATCCGCATGCCGGAGTACCCGTCACGAATGCCTCGCAGTCGATTCACTTCGACCAGGTATCTTTCAGCTACAAAGAAGGGGACTCTGTGCTGAAAAGTGTCAGCTTCACCATGGAAGCGGGCAAAGTAACAGCAATTGTAGGGCCGAGCGGCAGCGGTAAGACGACAATGTTCTCTCTTTTGGAAAGATTTTATACGCCGCAAAAGGGTTCAGTCGCGTTGGGTACCGACCGAATTGATCAATTCTCGCTCATTTCTTGGAGGAGCCAGATTGGCTATGTTTCGCAGGAGAGTCCGCTGATTGCAGGCACGATTAGGGACAATATCTGTTACGGACTGCAGCATGAAGTGACGATGGAGGAACTGAAGCGGGCTTCACAGATGGCGTATGCCGACGACTTTATCGAGGACCTCCCGCAGAAGTATGAGACCGAGGTCGGCGAACGCGGCATCAAGCTGTCGGGTGGACAACGGCAGCGGATCGCCATTGCGCGAGCCTTGCTACGGGATCCGAAGATTCTGATGCTGGACGAAGCAACATCGAGTCTGGACAGTAAATCGGAGGTCGTTGTGCAGCAAGCGCTGCAGAATTTGATGCAAGGACGCACAACGTTGGTGATTGCGCATCGCTTATCGACGGTCGTAGATGCCGATCAAATTATCTTCCTGGACAAAGGCGTCGTGACGGGCAGTGGTACACATCAGCAGTTGCTGGAGTCCCATGAGATGTACCGCGAGTTTGCTACGCAGCAGCTGCAGCTGCATGAGCAGGCGACTGCAGATCACTCACAGCTGGCATCTGTTGAGGTTCGTTCCTAAAATAGGATGAGATAATAATGCGAAAAGCGTTTCGAACCCTGGAATTTCGGGGTTTGAAACGCTTTTTTAATTGAGGAGCCAGCGCATATGTGTGCTTTTTGCCACTGGTGGCCATTGGGCGGAGTTGTTGAGGTTATTGAGGTTGTTAAGGTGCAGTACCACGTCATGTTGTTGGCCGTCCACAGTTTCACGATAGGTCGAAACGTGCGCAGCTTCATGATTGGTCCAAGTTTCACAATGTACAACAATATATCTACTTTTGCACCACTGCAACCCAATATGTTGCATTTCGTACAACAATTTGAGCTGGAAACACAGTTTTCTAAGAAAATTCGATCGATTTGTTGCACGAAATACAACATTAATCCGATTTGCCTGATTTTACGCGCCGATTGTTGTATGAAATGCAACATCTCACTAATTTGCCCGATTGAATCTCTGATTGGTGTGTGAAATGAAGCCTGTTGAATGACTTACTTTTGGAAGCAGGGGAGGGTTAAGTTGTTCGTTAGTAGACCATCCATACTGGCTTCAATGATTCATACGATATAACAGATCGAATACGCTATAAGATAACTTATCACTTTGGATGAATAGTGAAATTTCCCTGATCGTAAAATTATGCTCAGAATCAACATGGCCAGTCTGTTCGCTGAGGGGGAGAACTGTTTGCAGAATATTTAATAGCATAGTAGAATTTCAATGAGGTCGTCTCGTTTCGGATGTTTGTAGGGGTACAAACACATTACCGAATGAGCGGCCTTTTTTTGTACCATTTTTTTGGTTAATCGACAGGCTTGTGAGTATGGATGTGGATAGTGTTGTATTTTCTACAACAATTCCCACCCTCAATAGCTATTTTGCAAGCTGATGTTGCAGTTTGTACAACAATTCTGACCCATTTGAGGCAAAAACGCCTGTATGGGGTCCCAATTGTTGCAGGTTTTACAACATTGAAGCGAGAGAGGCTGGATTTGGGCAGCAATTGTTGTATTTTCTGCAACTCCATTACACTGAGAGTAAGGAGTCCTAATTTATTCGTCTGTTCACAATAAAAGGAGAGAAGGTTCAAGCTTTAAGATTTTCTCTCTTAAGAGAGGCAATTTTATATTCATCTTCCCTCGCCATTGTTTCTAACTGCTTTGCTGCATTTATAAAAAAGGTCACAAGGAGGAGACGGTCTCATGTCGAATATGTAGGATAAAATCTTGTATCACTGTGACCTATTAGGAGGTTTGGATAAGTGGATAAGGTGCGATGGGGTATTATTGGTTGTGGGGATGTGACTGAGGTCAAGAGCGGGCCGGCCTTACAAAAGGCGGAGGGTTCTGAGCTTGTCGCTGTGATGCGAAGAAATGGAGCGCTAGCAGAAGATTACGCCAAAAGGCATGGAGTTGCTGCATGGTACGATGATGCGGAAGCGTTGGTCAACGATCCGGATGTCAATGCGATCTATGTCGCGACACCTCCAGGTTATCATCGGGAATATGCCCTGCTGGCAGCACGGGCGGGGAAGCCTGTCTATGTGGAAAAGCCGATGGCGAGGAATCATGCGGAATGTTTGGAAATGATAGCTGCTTGCGAAGAAGCAAAGGTACCTTTATTCGTGGCCTATTATCGCAGAGGCTTGCCGAAATTTGTTGAGATCAAAAGATTGCTTGACAGCGGTATCCTTGGTGAGGTTCGATTTGTGCAGACGACTTTTCTCCAAACCTTGAGGGATGATGATGGACAGGAGCAGCCGTGGCGCATACGGCCGGAGCTTTCGGGAGGCGGTTTGTTCGTTGATTTGGCGAGTCATACGCTGGATGTTCTTGATTATTTACTTGGCCCAATTGGGGAAGTAAAAGGTTTTGCCAGAAATCAGTCGGGCAAGTATCAAGTCGAAGATATCGTGACAACGACCTATGCATTTGAGTCTGGTGTTATGGGTGCTGGGATTTGGAGCTTCAACTCGTTTAAGCGCAGTGACGTAACTGAAATTACGGGGAGTCTGGGCAAAATTGCGTTCTCGACGTTTAGCGATGATATTCGCTTGGAGATGGCAGATGGTCAGATCGAGGAGTACGCCATTCCGTATCCGGCTCATGTGCAACAGCCTCTTATTCAATCTGTGGTTGACGAGCTTCGGGGTATTGGCAAAAGTCCTAGTACCGGTCGGACTGCGGCGCGAACGAATCGGGTGATGGATGAATTGCTTCGTGACTTTTATGTTCAACAGCAGTCCTGAGCAATCTTCTCCAAATGTTAACAGAAAACATATAAATGCGGATAAAACAATTGACGGAAACCCAGTAGCCCTTTAAACTATGGTTAATTAATATGGAGCCTTGGGTATTTCATATCCTCAAACTTTGTCCCGCAAAAGCGTTAAAGTGGTGAGTGAGCAATGAGTCCAAGCGATAAATGGGAACTTAGAGAGGGGTAATTATGTTGAAAAAGAAAGCACTCGTATCATTCGCATTAACAGCAGCTCTTATGGTCGTAGCAGGTTGTGGGCAGAAGGCAGCTCCGGCTCCAGCAGCAAGCGCTGCGGCTTCAGCTACTCCGGCAGCAACAGCAGCCGCGCAAAAGTCTTATAAAGTCGCGATTTCACAAATTGTCGAACATCCGTCTCTGGATGCAACGCGTCAAGGTTTCCTTGCAGCTCTTAAAGATGGCGGTATCGTGGAAGGTACCAACTTGAAAGTCGATTTCAACAATGCGCAAGGCGATCAACCGAATAACTTATCCATTGCTCAAAAAATTGCTTCCGCCGACTACGATTTGGTACTTGGTATCGCAACACCATCTGCACAAGCTCTTGTACAGCAAGTGAAGAAGTCTCCAATTCTTTTCGCAGCTGTTACAGACCCGCTTGCAGCCAAAATCGTCAGCAATGTGGACAAGCCGGGCGGTAATGTTTCCGGAGCTTCAGACACGAACCCAATGGCTGTTGCGCAATTAATGGATTTCGTTGCTGCGAACATGCCTAAAGTGAAAACAGTTGGTCTTGTTATTAACGAAGGTGAGCCTAACGCTGTTATCATGGCCAAAAATGCAGAGCAAACCTTAACGAAACATGGTATTAAGCTCATTAAAGCGCCGGTTACTAATACGTCTGAGGTAAAACAAGCAGCGCAATCCCTCGTTGGCCGCGCGGATGCTTTCTTGATTACACTGGATAACACGGTCGTTAGCGGCGTGGATGGCATCATTCAAATCGCGAATGAAAAACACATTCCGTTCTTCTCCAGTGACCGTGATACCGTGGAAAAAGGTGCTTTTGCAACAGTTGGCTTCAAATACTATGATCATGGCTACCAAGTTGGCCAAATGGCTGTCGACATTCTCAAGAATGGTAAAAAACCAGCAGACATGAAAGTAACTGTTCCTGAAAAAATGGATCTGATCTTAAACCTGAAGGCAGCAAAAGCTCAAGGAATTGATGTAACAGACGCTATGAAAAATGCAGTAAAAGATAAAGAGAAAAACATCATTCAGTAAGGATTAAGACACAAAAGGGGTGAACGTCGCTTTCGTTCACCCCTTTTTTTCAAAGTAGGAGGTTATTCACATGATGGATTCAATGACTGGTGCCGTCGAGCTGGGTCTTCTCTATGCGTTGATGGCGCTTGGTGTTTATATCACGTTTCGCATTCTCGATTTCCCTGATCTTACGGTGGACGGGAGTTTTACAACAGGCGGCGCTGTTGCAGCTATCATGATTGCTCATGGCTATTCGCCGCTGCTAGCTTGTTTCGCTGCTTTTGCAGCCGGGCTTGTGGCTGGAGCTTGTACGGGACTGCTCCATACGAAAGGTAAAATTAATGGACTTTTATCAGGGATTCTTATGATGATTGCCTTGTATTCCATTAATATGCGCATTATGGGCAAGCCTAACATTTCACTTCTCAATGTCGATACGATATTCACTTCGGTGTCGCCGATTACGGTTGTGCTTATTATTGTCATCGTGTTCAAATTGCTGCTGGATGCGTTCCTGCATACTGATTTGGGACTTGCTCTGCGAGCAACCGGTGACAATGCGAGAATGATTCGCAGCTTTGGTGCGAATACGGACAATACTACGATTCTAGGCGTCAGTATATCGAACGGATTAGTGGCACTATCTGGAGCTCTCATCGCGCAGCAGTCGGGCTTTGCCGACATCTCGATGGGGATCGGGATGATCGTCATTGGACTAGCTTCCGTTATTATTGGGGAAGCGATTTTTGGCGCTCGGACGGTTTTTCAAGCGACACTGGCTGCTGTACTCGGTTCCATCGTGTACCGTATTGTTGTCGCATTGGCCCTGCGAGTCGAATGGCTAAAAGCATCCGACTTGAAGCTCATTACCGCGATTATTGTTATTATCGCGCTTGTTCTACCTTCCGTGCAGCGAGCCATTAAGCAAAAAGCAACAGCGAAAAGGCGTTCAGCTGAGCTCATCGCCCTCGCTGTGAAAATGAACAAGGGAGGTGATCGCTAATGCTTCAGCTCTCGAATGTTTCTAAGCTATTTAACCCCGGTTCAGCGGATGAGAAAATCGCGCTAATCGGCATTAACTTGAACCTCAAGCCCGGTGACTTCGTCACGGTCATTGGAAGTAACGGCGCCGGTAAGTCGACGCTGATGAACATCATCTCCGGCGTCATGACGCCGGATGCCGGCGAAGTCGCTATTAGCGGTGAGGTGATTCATCACCTGCCGGAATACGAGCGCAGCCGTTGGGTCGGCCGCGTCTTTCAAGACCCCATGGCGGGGACCGCTCCTCGAATGACGATCGAGGAGAATCTCGCCATGGCGTATGCCCGCGGCAAGAAGCGCGGGCTGAGCTTCGGCGTCACCTCGCGTAAGCGCGCGCTGTTCCTGGAACAGCTGCAGCGCCTCGGCATCGGCCTGGAGGGCCGTCTGCGCGCGAAGGTGGGCCTGCTCTCCGGCGGAGAGCGCCAAGCCCTCAGCTTGCTGATGGCGACGTTCACCAAGCCGCAGATTCTGCTGCTTGATGAGCACACCGCCGCGTTGGACCCTTCGCGCGCGGAGCTCATCACACGATTGACTGAGGACATCGTGCGCGAAATGAAGCTGACCACCTTGATGGTCACGCACAACATGGAGCAGGCGATACGTCTCGGCAACCGCCTGATCATGATGGATAAAGGCCGCATCATTCTTGATGTGAGCGAGGAACGGAAGAAGGACCTCACCGTGGAGCAGCTGCTCGGTGAGTTCGAGCACATCAGCGGCAATAAGCTGTCGGATGACCGCGTGGTGCTGGGTTAAAACAGAAAGCCTGCTGCAAAAGGGAAGGATTCCTTTTGCAGAAGGCTTTTTTTGCCTCTGCACACGTATCAAGGGCGGTAAAACTTTTAAAGGACGAGCCTATAGAAGAGTCTGCTTCTCAGCCTGCTGTCGAGGCTCCAACTCTTACGGTAGCTCCTATCGTTCAAGCTGAGGAAGAAATTTGGCGGGAGTCTCGTTAGCGCCTGTATGTCGAAGCTCGGGCTCTTACTACCTGGAGATTAGAGTTAACTTAGTTGACATCATTTCATTTTGAAATTGTCACCTAATCTGTGAAATTTCACTACGAAAGCGTTACCTGTTAGTTTACTTAACAAAAAAACAAAAAATGTTTGACAACAGATAGGTGAGTTGTTAATATTTAATTATTAACATCACTGGAATAAATAAAAGAAGAAAAGAACATTTACATCATGCATTCAGTCATTTTTGTCTGGTAATATTATCGTTTCATTGTTTTATTTCGACAATTAATAACATCTGTGGAATAATTGGCCTCGCAACAACATTAGACCATGAAATTTTACGCAAAAGAGGGGAAGACGAAATGGATAAAACATTAGTTGAAGAGTATCGTGGAGGTGCTTTGGAATGCGTGCATAGCGGGCATATTTGCGGAGTCTCCATCTCGGGTGCTGTTAAGTACGCAGTAGGGGATGTAGAATCATTAACATATTTAAGGTCATCCGGAAAACCATTTCAAGCTATTCCTGTCATTAGGCATGGCGCGGATAGAAAGTTTGGCCTATCTGATAAAGAAACGGCAATTATGATCGGCTCCCATCGTGCGGAAACCTTCCATGTTGAAGCATTGGAATCCATGCTTACCAAGATTGGAGTGGGAGAGGAAGCGCTTGTCTGTCACCCCACTTACCCCTTAAGTGTGCCTGCTTCAGAAGCCATGCTTAGAGCACAGAAGCCTAAACGTTCGATTTATCATAATTGTTCTGGAAAGCATCTTGGCATTCTTGCTTTGTGCAAAACAATGGGATATCCGACTGAAGGCTACTTTGAACCTGATCATCCTGCTCAAATCGAGATCGTAGACACCCTCGCTTACTTATCTGAATGTCCAAGAGAACAGATCCACATAGGTACAGACGGTTGCGGTTTTCCGGTGTTCGCTATTCCTCTTAAGCATTTAGCGACTGCCTTCATGAAGCTGGCCTGTCCAGAAGTGATTGAAGATCTTGAAATTCGATCCGCCGTCATCCGAATAACCGCTCTCATGAACGAGCATTATGAGATGATTGCTGGTTCAGAAAGAATCTGTTCCAGTTTACTTATGGATCCCAATATTGTCGCTAAGGGCGGTGCGAAAGGCGTGTACTGCTTTGGATTGAAAAAAGAAAAGCTAGGTTTCGCGCTTAAAGTGATGGATGGCTCTGAGGACGAGTGGCCTATCATTACGGCATCCATCCTTGAGCAGATTGGATATAGTAACCAAGAGACGATCGATCGTATGTATCAACTCACACCAACTGACATTACGAACGATAATCGTAAGGTTATCGGAACAAACAAAGCGGTTTTTACCTTAGAAATCATATAGATACCCAGGCTTAGTTACTAAATTATGTTGAGGAAACGATCTTCAGCAAGATTTTATAACATAGATCAAATTACAGGAGGGGTTATAAAAATGAAGAAAAAAGCTACGATTCTAGCCTTATGTACCAGTCTAGTACTTACTTTTGCTTTAGCAGGCTGCTCTACGAATGGCGGGCAGAATGAAGCGGCAAAAGCCACTGGAGCCGCAGGAGCCAAAGAAGCCACAGGCAAGAAAGCGAAAATCTCGTATCTCGATCCGCTGCCAAGCCCGGAAAGAACAGCGCTTATGCAGGGGCTTTTGAAGCAATTTCAAGAGAAAAACCCGAATATCGAAGTTGAATATACGTCTGTTCCTTGGGATGATGCGAATAAGAAATGGATGACCATGGGTGCAGCTGGCATTCTTCCTGACGTATTGAGTATTGATGATACTTCTTTAGTAGCTATGGCTTCTGCTGGTTATATCGAGAACTTGCAACCCTTTTATGACAAATGGGATCAATTAAATAATTTGACGGAAGCAACCAAACAAGCGAGAAACAAATTCAAAGGGAATGTCTATGCGATTCCAGATGGATTCTTGCTGCAGGGCTTATTTATAAGAAGCGATTGGTTTAAAGAACTGAATATGCCCGAGACCATCGCGACATGGGATGATTACTTTAATCTAGCGCAAAAATTCACAGACTCTGCGAAAAACAGATACGGTATTTCCTTCAGAGGAGGAGCCAATGGCGTTATTCGCGCAATGGAATATGTTATGGCGGCGGTTCACTCCGATAGTTGGTTTGATAAAGATGGTAAATCGATTTTGTATAAACCTGAAGGCGCTGCGGCCTTTAAGAAATTTTATGATGTTTACTTAAACGGAAATGCTCCTAAAGAGTCTGTCAACTGGGGCTTCAACGAAATGGTTCAAGGATTCTTAAACGGTCAAACGGCTATTTTAAATCAAACGCCTGAAGTTATTATTACAGCTCAGAAAAATATGAAAGAAGGCACATGGAATGTAGTTCCAATGCCTAAAGCCGATGACGGAAAACGTTACATTTTCTGGGGTTACACAGCGGCTTACGCCATGTCTTCCAAATCACAAAATAAAGAGGCTTCTTGGAAGTTGATCGAATTCTTAAGCTCTCCTGAGAACAACCTAGCGTACAGTATTAAAAATTCAACGATTCCTATTTACAAAGAAAACCTGAAAGATCCGTTCTTCAGCAAAGGTCCTATTGCTGGGTATGCAGGTTCCATGGCGGATTCCAACATTGTGTTTGCAGGCCCTCCGAGCCATTTAACGAAGCTTGGTCAATTCACGGGAACGTTCGCAGTAGAAGAAACGCAAAAATATTTGACAAAGGCGCAATCGCTCGAGGATACTGTTAAGCATCTTGCAGATTTTCTAACCAAAGAACAACAAGCTTATATGAAGGAAAATCCATAAAAAGAAGGCAGATAACCGGGGACACGAATGAATCCCCGGTTATCTATTCTAAAGTATTGAAAAGGCGGGGAGAGAAAGTATGCTAAAAGCAATTCGATGGAAATCATTCGAGCCTTATTTATTAATCACTCCTGCTGTTCTAATTATTCTAGCTTTTTTTGCTTATCCGTTACTATCAGGACTTAAGCTTGCTTTTATGCATTATGTCTTATTTGAACCGGGGGATATCCACTTTTCAGGTTTTGAAAATTTTAGATCTTTACTGGCCGATAAGAATCTCCCTCAAATATTAGGTAATTCTGTACTTTGGGTCATCCTAACGGTATGTTTGCAATTCGTTCTTGGATTTATTTTGGCACTAGCGCTTAACAAACAATTTAAAGGGAAAAACATCTACCAATCTATTGTTTTTCTGCCTTGGGCCGTGTCTGCTTTTTTAATCGGAATGATTTTTAAATGGTTGTTTAATGAACAGAACGGGCTTATTAATTACTTATTGGTGAAACTCGGAATTCTGGAAAAAGGCATCCCCTTTTTGGCTATTCCACATGTCTCTATTTACCCAGTCATCGCTGCTATGGTTTGGTATGGAGTGCCTTTTTTCGGGATTATGATTCTTGCTGCTCTGCAAAACGTACCTAAAGACATCTATGAATCTGCTGATATTGACGGGGCAGGCCGAATGACCAAACTGTTTCGAGTTACGATTCCTTATATCAAACCGACGATTATTATTACATTGCTGCTCCGAGTGATTTGGGTATTCAATTCAGCCGATTTGATTTACATCATGACCAATGGGGGCCCAGCTAATACTTCACATAACTTGCCTTCCTATATATTTAATAAAATCTTCTATACGACCGACTATGGGCAAGCCTCCGCATTGGGAATTATGATGCTAGCAATACTTATTCTTTATACGTTAATTTTCTTGAAAACGACTAAATATGATGATGCAGGTGATTTCTAATGGTCTCCTATGTTCGGAATGTAACCCCTACAGTTTCTCGAGTCATTGCGTTAACATTGTTCCTAATCGGTGCGTTGTTTCCATTTTATTGGATGCTAGTCACTTCTCTAAAGGATAGACAGGAAATTTATAGCGGGAAGCTAACGCTTTGGCCCAAAAATTTAACGTTTGCGAACTATATAGATACTTTTCAGAATTCTAGCTTTCCGCATTATTTTATGAACAGTTTTATAGTAAGTATGAGTAGTTCAATCTTGGTGTTGATTGTATCCATTCTTGGTGGCTATAGTATGGCCAGATATTCATTTCGAGGCAAGAAGCTATTTCTTATTTCCTTTTTGGCTACTCAAATGATTCCTGTGATGGTTATTTTAGTTCCTCTCTTCATTACATTCAGTCATTTGCACTTGTTAAATAAGCTGCCTTCGTTGATCATTACTTATACGGCCATGAACATTCCTTTTTGTTTACTGACGATGTCCAGTTTCTTTCAGAGAATTCCCGTATCTCTCGAGGAAGCGGCTCTAATTGACGGGTGTAACAAGTTTCAAACGATGATCAAAATTATTCTGCCCATTATGCGGCCGGGAATTGTTGCTACCCTTGTATTCGCATTTACAGGCGCGTGGAATGATTTGTTTTTCGGAGTTATGTTTACGAATAGCGAAAGCACCAAAACAGTCCCTGTAGGGCTAAGCAGTTTTGTGCAAAAATTTGATATTAACTGGGGACAAATGAGCGCAGCGGGTATTTTATCCTTGATTCCGGTTGTGATTATGTTTGCTTTTGCCCAAAAATACATTGTATCGGGACTAACAGAGGGTGCAGTCAAAGGATAACGACTTCAATTGGTGAAGCGGAGAGACTTTGAGCTACGACGCTCAAAGATCCCAAAGCGGAGAGACTTTGAGCTACGACGCTCAAAGATCCCAAAGCGGAGAGACTTTGAGCTACGCTCAAAGATCCCTATATTAGGAGGAGAATTATGCTGCTGGAAGTTATTGCGACTACCGTGAAGGATGCTTTACTGGCCGAACAGAGCGGTGCGGATCGTATCGAACTCATAACTGGGATTCTGGAAGGCGGGTTAACGCCTAGCTACGGCTTAATTGATGAGGTTGTGCACAGCACGAAGATCCCTGTTCAAGTGATGATTCGCCCGCATAGCCAATCTTTTTGTTATGACCAGAGAGATCTTGGCGTGATGATGAAAGATATCCAGACTGTGAAACGGATTGGTGCTCATGGCATTGTACTTGGGGCGCTTACCAAAGACCGTATGATTGATCACGAGGTGCTGCGCCGATTGTTAGATGAGGCGGAGGGGTTATCTGTGACTTTTCATCGTGCATTTGACGAAGTAACCAATCTCGAGAAGGCTCTAGAGGAACTGCTATCTTATAGACAAATTGATCGGGTGCTCACTTCTGGAGGAAAGCCAAACGTGCTTGATGCACAAGAAGAAATCAAACAGCTTGTTAAGAAAGCGGAGCATTCTCACCTGCAAATTTTAGCCGGAAGCGGCTTGACCGTAAGTTCAATTCCTGCCTTCCTTCAAGCGACAGGTGTGAAAGAGATTCATTTCGGTAGAGGGGTACGAGTGGATAATCATCCGATAAATGAGATCGATACGGAAAAAATTAAAGATATAAAAAATATGGGTAGGGATCATGTTGCTAATGGTTGACTGCGGTGTGTAGGATGGTTAACATTAGATTTATTAACATGGGTGGAATAAGAAGAGGAATCCAAGTAAATGAAAAAAATTGAGAAGCATGACCAAGATGTGATCAGACTGCACAATAAGCAGATGATTTTGGAAATCATTAAAAAGAGTCGGCCCATCTCTCGAGCGGAAATCACCAAAATCACCAAGTTAAGTCCTACATCTGTAGGGCGTATCGTAGGTGAGTTATGTGAACAAGGATTGGTGAGGGAAACCGCGTTAACCTCGGTAGGCGTTGGACGTAAGGCGATTATGTTAGATATCGATCCCCAGGCGGTTTATACAATTGGTGTCGACATCGGTAAAAAGGCGATTAAGTTCGGAGTCATGGAGTTCAGCGGTGAACTTCTGCATGAGGAGCGAGTTGATCATATCGCTTTGCAAACAACCCCCGAAGCTACGGCCGCCATCATCTCCGAAATGATTAACTTGATGATTGCGCATAAAAATCTAGATAAGTCGAAAATCATTGGCATCGGCATAGGTGTGCCCGGTGTGATCGACCATGAACGGGGAAGCGTCCAATATTCGTCGACATTGGGTTGGAAAAATATCCCTTTTGCTCAGTTCATCCAGGACAAGCTGCATATTCAGACAGTTATTGACAATGACTTGAAAGTGAAAATCCTTGCTGAGTATTTACTAGGGTCTGCCCGCGGATCGAGAAAGACAGCATTGATTGAGTTGGGCACCGGCGTAGGCTCCTCTTTGATCATTGATGGCGACATTTTTCGCGGAGGTTCAAACAGTGCCGGGGAATTAGGACATACCACGCTGGATCCGAATGGCAACATGTGCGAATGTGGCAAAAGAGGATGTCTGCAAACGTATATCGACGAGTCGGCTATTCTGCATGAAGCAAACCGAATCAAGGAGACCGCCGATATCCAGCAGCTTTTTGCAGCTGCACAGAACGAAGAGAACTGGGCCCAAGATATTATATCCAGAACTTCGCTTTACATTGGCATAACCATTAACAATATTGTCTGCATGTACAATCCCGATGCCGTCATATTATGTGGAGATTTGGTGGAAAATTACAGTGAGATTGTGCCTTTAATCGAAGAACAGTGCGGGCAGGTGGTGTGGGAACCTTTTCGTGACACGTTCAAGATTCTGACTTCCGAGTTGAAGAGCAAATCGATCGTTGTAGGCGCAGCCATGTTAGTGATGAATAACTACGTTGATAAAGCTTAAAGTAAAAGCGTTACGGACGTTTGAGGCGGCAGCCCCATGTTCGTAACGCTTTTTTAAATATATAAGATCATAATTTCATTTATTTCTTCTGGGCAATCTAAGGATGTTGTATGTGGTACAACAATTTGCGCGCCAAAAGGCTATTTCACAACTTGAAGTTGCACTTTGTACAACATTTTGAGCCCATATGTTGCGAAATGGCCTATATAGGACCAAATTGTTGTACATGATGCAACATCGAAGGGATAAAGGTGGCATCTAGGCAGAATTGTTGCACTTTCGAGTCAATTTCATAATTAAATATTGGTTAATGCACGGAGTTCCCCTAGCAGGGTGTCCCTCATTTTTTGAAAATTCGATTTCTAAGCTGCCTCTGCG